>PMEV01000099.1 GCA_003154855.1 Bryobacterales bacterium | reverse complement strand
AGCAGCGTCGTCTTGCCGCTGCTGTTGGCGCCGACCAAGCCCAACCGCATCCCCGCGGTGATGGCGAAATCGAGACCTTCGTAGAGCATGCGGCCGCCGAATCCGAAGGCTAGCGACTTCAGTTGAACGAGCCGCTTGGTCCGGCGGTCCGTCGCCGTGAAATCGATATCCGCGGTTTCGACGCGCCTTCTGGCCCGGACCTCCGCCAGTTCTCCGATCGTCTCGTGCGCCTTGCCGATGCGCGCCTTGGCCTTGGTAGCGCGGGCCTTGGGGCCGCGTCGCAACCATTCCAGCTCGATTCGCACCCGGTTCTCGAGCGCTTCCTGACGTTTGGCCTGGGCCTCCAGGTACTGGCTCTTCTTCTCGAGGAACGCGGAGTAGTTCCCGTGCACCCGGAACAGGCCGTCCGGGTAGGCGCGGCTCAACTCCGCCATTTCGGTAGCCACGCTTTCCAAAAAGTAGCGGTCGTGGCTGACCACCAGGGTGGCGAATGCGGAACTGCCGAGGAGATTCTCCAGCCACTCGATGCCGGCCAGATCCAGGTGGTTGGTCGGTTCGTCGAGGAGCAGCAGATCGGGCGCAGCGACCAAGGCCTCGGCAATGGCGAGGCGCTTCTGCCAGCCCCCGGAGAGTGCCGCGGCCGCGTGATCGAAGTCCTCGAAGCCCGCGCGGCCCAGCACCTCGGCCTCGCGGCGGTCCCGTTCCGCGGGGGTTGCCGCGGAGCCATCCAGCGCCTGCCGGATCAGCGAGCGCACCGTCTGGTGCGGGGCGAACTCGCGCCGCTGCGGAACGTAGCCGATCCGAACCTGTTTCCGTACCGCAACCTCACCCGCGTCCGGCTGCTCGCGGCCGGCCAGTATGCGGAGCAGCGTGCTCTTGCCGGAGCCGTTGGGCCCGATCAGCCCGATCCGGTCTCCTTCGGATATCGCCAGCGACAAATCGCGAAAGAGCGGAGCCCCGTGCGATTTCGCCAAGCCTTGTGCATTGAGCAGCAGCGCCATTCCACTTCATTGTCGCGCCGGGGCGGCCGCCAGGTGCGAAGGGCGGTCGCGGGATGGGCAAAACCTCCGCTGGAAGTTCCAGTTTCAGGCGCCGTGGTCTGAACCGGTGGGAGTTCTTTGCGAGGTTGGTGCTGGAGGAGGGGGTCGAACCCTCATGCCCAGTGAAGGGCGCGGGATTTTGAGTCCCGTGCGTCTGCCAGTTCCGCCACTCCAGCCTGGCTACTAGAAGATGGTACCAGAAAACTCCTTCAGCGGATCGCGCCGCGGTTCCTGAGCCAGTCGGCCAGCCGGTCCGGCCACGTGGAAAGGACGGGGTCCTTCTGCGCCAGCCCCACTCCGTGATTGCCGCGCTCGTAAATGTGCATCTCGGCGGGAACGCCCGCCTTGCGCAGCGCCAGGTAGAACAGCACGCTGTTCTCGACCGGCACCACCGGGTCCGCATCCGTGTGGAAGAGGAACGTGGGAGGCGTGTGGGAAGTGACCTGCTTTTCGTTCGACAGCGATTCGACCAGTTGGGGGTCCGGGCTGTCGCCCAGCAGGTTCAGCCGCGAGCCCCCGTGCGTGTACTGGGCGCTCATGGAGATCACCGGATAGGCCAGGATCATGAAGTCGGGCCGGCAACTCGCGCGGTCCAGCGGATCGACGGCCTGCGGGTCGCCCGCGTCGAAATGGGTGCCCAGCGTAGCTGCCAGGTGGCCGCCGGCCGAGAACCCCCAGACGCCGATGCGGTCGGGCGCGACGTGGAATTCCGTGGCCAGCGCGCGCACCATCCTCAACGCCCGCTGCGCGTCGCCCAACTCGATCGGGTGATGATAACTCGGGCCGAGCCGGTACCGCAGCACGAATGCCGCGATGCCGCGGGCGTTCAACCACTCGGCGATCTGCTTGCCTTCATGATCCATGGCCAGGTGGGTGTAGCCGCCGCCCGGGCAAACCACCACGGCGGCGCCGCTCGCTTTCTCCGCGGGCGGGAGGTAGATGGTGAGGGCCGGCTTGTCGGCATCCTCGACTCCCAGCGCTCCGGGCGCACCGCTCGGCCATAGCAGCCTGGTCTCCGGCGTCTGCGCCAGCGCCGCTGCGCCAGCCAGAAGTAGCAAAACACTGGTTCGCTTCATATGCTGTCAGGATACCCCGGCCGCCATCCTCTTCGGCGAGAAGTACCCGATACCCCGCTCAAGCCGGTAAGGGCTACCGTGCAAAGTTTACACACAGCTCGGTGGATCACCTCAAAGTACCTTATGCTACAATGTGTTAGGAGGAATAGCGCTTTGGCCGCCAGAGTGCATGTGAAGACTCCAACCATGAAGCTGGATGGTGGAACCTCGCCGGATCTGGCGATGATGCGGCGCAAGAAGGGTGTCTCGCTCCAGGAGATCTCTCAAGCTACCAAGATAGGCGTCAACTACTTGCGGGCCATCGAGGTCGGCGAGTTCGCCAAACTCCCCGGCGGAATCTACTCGACCAGCTATATCCGGCAGTACGCGCGCTCCATCGACTTTGACGAATTCGAGTTGCTGGCTCGCTACTACCGTGCCACGGGTCTGAAGCCACCGGCGACGCCCGGCCCGGGCAACACCGACGGCGACGGCAACGATTCATTTACGCCGATGCCGCGCCCGGTCAGCCGGGCGCTCAGCTAAGCGGCACAGGCTCCCCACCCCTCCGGGAACTTTCTCTTCGCTCCAGGTGTCCAATGCCCCAGGAGGATGAGATCATGGCGATGTCAATGGGTGGAGCGAACCGGACCCGGGCGGAGATGAACGTCACGCCCATGATCGATGTCTTGCTGGTGCTGCTCGTGATCTTCATGGTGTGCTCGCCTCTGAAGCCCACAGGGCTGCCGGCGCAGGTTCCCCAGCCGGCGCCCGAGGGGAAAAAGGACACACCGGCGCCGCCGCCGACCGAACTGGTGCTGACCGTTCGGGGCGACGGGACGCTGGACCTGAACCGGGAAGCTGTCCAGCGCTCGAACCTTCGCGCGCGCCTGCTCCAGATCCTCAAGATTCGCGGCGACGGCCTGATCTTCGTGCGTGGGGAAGGCGACCTGGTCTTCGGTCAGGTGGCGCAGGTGATGGATATTGCACGGGGCGCCGGCATGACGCGGGTGGCGCTCATGACGACGCCCGTGCGGTAGCTTACGATCCTGCAACGCGCAGGTTGTTGGTCACCGAGAACACGCCGGGGACGCCGTTGGCGTAGATGCCGGCCAGGTTACGGTCCATTTGGTTGTCCACGACTCCGTCCAGGGTCACGTTGCCGTTCTTCACGAGGATGCGGATGGAAGGCTGCGTTCCCATGGCGTAACGGGAAAGCGAGTCCCGCCGGTAGATGGCGCGATACTCCGCCAGCCGCACGCGGTCGTCGAAGGGCGACAGCGGCAGCACCTCGATGTTGTTGGTGACGCCAGTTACTCCCGGGATGTGGCGCACGGCATTCGCGGCATCCGACTTCAGGAACGGACGCGCCACCTCTCCCGTCAGCACCACGCGGCTCCCGTCCACCTGGAACGAGAGTTCGTCGAACACGCCGTAGTACGGCAGCATCCTCAGCTCGTGCTGCACCCGCTGGTCGAGACTCCGCGGCGCACTCCCCGTGCTGTTGGCCGCCCGAACCAGCGCCGGCGCGGCGACGAGGGCGCCGGCCAGAACCAACCAGAGCATGCGTTTCATATCATCCCCTCCTCTCGCTATTGGGATGCATGCCGTGAGAAGGGGGTTTCCGGGGTTACAAAGCTTTACAGCGCGGGTTGTAGGTGCGCGCTTGGGAGGCCCGCGGCCACGAAAAGATGGTATCCTGTCCTGCGAACGGCAATAAGAGGGAGACTTTCATGGACGAGACCAACGATCTTTCCATCAAGCAGCTCATACGCGCGGTTACGGCCGAGTTGCTCGCTTCGCAGCAGGAGCGTCTGGCCTGCGGCGACCCCGCGGTATTCGAAGTAAGCGAACTGACTCTGGACATCAGCTTTGTGGCCACCCATTCGCGCAACATCAGCGGCGGCTTCGACTTCAAGGTGGTGAAGGCCGATGGCGGCGTGAAGTACGACGAGCAGAGCGTCCACAAAGTCATCCTCAAGCTGACCGCGCCTAAGCCTCGAGCCTCCGGCAAGACCTTCGGGCTTACCATCGACCCAGTGCCAGTGCTGCCCCGGGAGACCGAGCAGCCCGCCGGAGGAGCGACCCCCAATGCCCGGTGATGCCGCGGTGGTTGAACAAGGGCTCTTCCATGGCGAGTCTCTCTGCGTCCGGTTCGCCTTCACGCACGCGGACTTTGTTAGCGCAGTGAAGCGGTATTCGGACGCAGGCGGGAACGGCCCTATGCCCGAGGATCTGCGGACCTATGTTCACGAGCTAACCCACTCCGTCCAGCATGCCACCACGCCCTATGGCATGTTCCTGCACTACTGCCGCATGGTGCAGACTGAGGCGGCTATCGCCCTCGTGAAGGGGCTGTGGCGGCAGGGACTCGAGCCCTCCCCGATGCTGCTCACCAGCCTCCCCGCGCTGGGCGGCGAGGCGGGGCTGGAGCTTCGCAGGTGGCTCTCGATCTGGTTCAACGTCGAGTTTCTGACGGGGCATATTTCCCAAGACCCGGACAAGCAGGTGAACCTTTTCCAGTGGATCGAGGGCGCCGACGCGTCTGTGCTGCCCCCGTTGCTGCCGGTTCAGGAGACGCTGTGGGGTGTCCAGGAGATGATCGCAAAGTTGATAAATACCCAGAACTCCCAGCGCGACGCTATGGGCCTCCCAGTGTGGGACCAGGCCGGATTTGATCAAGGCGCCATCGAGGCCGCCATCTCCGCCACTCCCACGAAACGCGACATGGGTCTTGAACGAACTGAAGCCGTGCTGAACCTGACCGGGAACCCCTGGGGAGTCTCAGCCATCATCGAGAGCGCTGCGACGGCGTCGGAGTTCGCTCGCTCGGGGAGGGACCTGGCTGGACTGCGCGCCTGGCTGGAAAAGCCGCACAATCCCTCGCTGGAGGTCTACCGGAGCTGCTTGCAGAGGGGGTTGGAAGCGATCCCGGCGGACGACCTGCCTCAGTTTCTCTTCAGCTACGTGGCGCTCTGCGAGTTCGCGCTATTCGCCCCGCTCCTTCCCCAGCACGCCGGCCTGCGCGGCCCCCGCTTCCCGATGGAGCAGATCTTCCCGGTGACCCGCTTTAACCTGTTGCTCGGCGCAGCCACCAAGGTCGCCCCCATGCGCGGCCTCCGCGACCATGCCCGCTACGTGACCGATTTGTGCCAACACCTGCAATGGGTGCATCCTATACAGATCGTTGCCGCCGCGGTGGAGCGTCCCCACTCCGTCGCCGATCCGCGAGCGCAGGTCTACGTGAACGCGCAACTGGCCCGCGCCCAGGAGCTCTGGTCCTTTCTCGATGTAACCGGCATCGTGATGGATAACTCGCAGTGGGGGTGCGCCCTCCGCGACAACTGCACCTTCGTGGTCGTGGAGTACAGCGACAAGACCCTCTGTCATCGCAACAAAGAGTATCTGGCGGCCATGACAAACCAGCACCTGATGATGCTGGCGATGCGCCACGTGATGCTCGGCGAGGGCCTGCTGATCCCCAGCCCCTATCGCTGCGACGAGCGCGAGCGGCAGGCGCTAACGGAGATGCTGCGGATGAACCTGCAAGCCTGCTTCGGACGCCAGTTCCCAATGGCCGAGGTGGTCTGACCGCCTTCAGTCGCTGAGCGGAATATCCAGCTTCTTGGCCAGCCGGATGATCGCCTCTACCAGTCGGTCGACGTGTGCGTCGGTGTGCGCGGCCGTGCAGGAGATGCGCAGCAGGTTCTGGGTGGCGGCCGGCCGCAGAACCGGGTTCACGTAGATGCCGTCCTCGAGCAGGGCCTTGCACAACCGGCACAGGTCGAGTTCGTTGGCCACGACTACCGGAACGATCGGCGTCTCGCCCTCCAGCACGTAGCAGCCGCGGGCACGCAATTCCACGCGCAGGCGTTGAGCCACCGCCAGCAGCCGCCGCTGCCGGTCCGGTTCCTCCCGGATGATATCCAGCGCCGCCCGCACCGCGGCCACCGAAGCCGGCGCCAGGCTGGCCGAGAACACGAATGGCCGAGCCGTGTGCTTCAGGTAATCGACGACCGCCTGCTCGGAGGCGACAAAGCCCCCCACCGTGGCTAGCGACTTGCTGAAGGTCCCCATCACGATGTCCATCTCGTCCAGCACGCCCAGGTGCTCGGCGGTGCCGGCGCCTGTCGCGCCCAGCACGCCGATGCCGTGCGCCTCGTCCACGTAGGTCCGCGCCTGGTATTTCTTAGCCAGCCTGACGATGCCCGGCAAATCCGCCAGGTCGCCTTCCATGCTGAACACGCCCTCGGAGACGATCAGAACCTTCTCCTCCGGCGAGCAGTTCTCCAGGCAGCGCTCCAGGTGCTCCATGTCGTTGTGACGGAAGCGCACCGTGCGCGCCGGGGACCGCAGCGCGCCCTCCACCAGGCTGGCGTGGAGGTTGTGGTCGCACAGCATCACCTCGCCCTTGTCCGTGATGGCGGAAAGCGCCGCGTAGTTGGCCTGGAAGCCGGTGCCGAAAATCATGGCCGCTTCCTTGTGTACCAGCGCCGCCAGCCGGGCTTCCACCTCCACGTGCAGGTCCAGCGTCCCGTTTAGCAAGCGCGAGCCGCTGCACCCGCTGCCATAGCGGCGCACCGCTTCGATCGCCGCCTCCATCACCTTCGGATGCGTGGTCAGACCCAGGTAGTCGTTCGACCCGAACATGAGCACCTTGCGGTTACGCATGCGGATCTCGCCCGGCGCGCACCCCTTGTGGTCGTTGAACACGCCGAAGTACAGGTACAGACCGGCGTCCTGGAGGTCGCGCGGGCGGGTAAAATTGCGGCACTTCTCAAAGAGATCGTTGGAACCTCTTGCGGTGCGGGCGGCAGAACTGAGGATGGATACGCTGCGCATGTTTAATTCCATTCGTAGATGCGATAAGTTTTGTACCGCTGGCCACCGAGCGCTTCGATTGAGCGGCACATCAAGACATTGTCCTCAAGCACCCAGGACATCTCGGCCCCCTCGTACCCCCGGCGGTCGGCTCGTCGGAACAGTTCCGCATAGAACCCGGCTGCCACGCCCGCCGTCCGGTACTCCTCGCGCACACCCATGACGAGAACCCGAACATGACGCACTGAGCGTTTATGATACAGGATTTTGAGGAGCCCGAGGGGAAAAAGTCGCCCGTTGGCGTGTTTTAGGGCCTGGTTGACGTCCGGAAGCGCCAGGGCGAAGCCTACCACCTGCCCCCCCACCTCCCCCAGTAGTACCATTTCCGGGTCCAGGATCATCTTCATGTCCTTGGCCATCAACATGAACTCTTCCCGGGTGGCCGGTACGAATCCCCAGTTGCGGCTCCAGGCCGCATTATAGATCTCCCAGACCAGCTCGACTTCCTTCCAGAACTCCTTCATGCGGATGGTGCGAATCTGCACCTGGCTCTCGACCCGCCGGGCCACCCGATCGATCTTCTCCGTGGTTCCCCCGTGCGTGGCCACGGAGTAGGCGTACAGATCCTTGGCTTTGCGCAGGCCCGCGCCCTCCAGCAACCCGGCGTAGTAGCGGGGATTGTAGGTCATCATCACGACCGGGCTGGAGTCGAATCCGTCCACCAGCAGGCCGCACTCATAGTTGAGCGACGGGTTCACCGGCCCGCGGATCACCTTGGCGCCCCGCTCCCGCAGCCAGTCCCGCGCCGCGCCCAGCAGGCCGCTGGCGACGCTAGAATCCTCCACCGACTCGAAGAAGCCGAAGAAGCCCGCCTCTTCGTGGTGGAACTGGTTGTGATTGGGGTCCAGAATGGCCGCCACACGCCCCACCACCTGGCCGTCCCGCAGCGCCAGGAAGCACTGGATGCTGGCGAACTTGTAGAACGGGTGGTGTTTGACGTCGAGAATCTCCTTCTGGGCGATCCGCAGAGGAGGAACCCAATAGGGGTCCTGGCGGTAAAGGGAATACGGGAGCTCTATGAATCGACTCAGATCCCGCGCGCTTCCGACTGGGACGATCTCAACTTGTTCAGCCAACAGACGACTTCCCTACGCGATAGAGATACGGCGCTGCCAAAAGCAGGCCGAGGGCCAGCACCGCGCCCGCAAAAACGTCAATGGTGTAATGATACCGCAGGTAGACGGTTGCAAACACGATCACAACAGAGTAAACGGTGAAGACTCGAAATAGTTTCCTCGAGATCTGGCGGCTGCTCCACCAGGCCAGCAGCGTGAGTTCGGTGTGACCGCTGGGAAAACAATCGTAATGCGCTGATTCCAAACGATCTAACGTGTGCTGAAGCAAGCCGAACAACCATCCCCCGCGCAGCTCGAAGTGCTGCTCGCCGGCCAGAAAGAATCGCGGACCGCGCACCGGCACCAGCATATAGCCCACGTAGGAAGCCAGAAACCCGAGCGCGATCAGAAAGGCATAGTACCGGAAAGCCTCCAGCCGCCGCTTCCTCCACAGCAGCGCCGCCACCAGCAGCACCGCCGGTACGAACAGCGAGTACACAACCTGCAGGATCTCCGTCAGCCAATTCTCATGGATACGCTCCAGCCAAACCGTGGGGTTGGCGCCCCACAGCATCCGGTCCAGCCGGGCTATCTGGGCGTCCATCTGGACTCCCCGAACCACCGGAATGAGCAGTGCCACCACCTTGTAGCAGGACGCCACGTAGGGCAGCGGATACCAGTACCGAAAAACCATCCGGAGCCGTTCGGCGGAGCCTCGAGTGGGGCGCGCCCGCACTGCCAGCACCACCAGCGCCGCGCCAGCCACGTGCGCCGCGAGCAGCCAGCCCGCGCCGGGCACTTCGGGGAACCAGATCCCCAGCAACAGGCAGACGGCGGCCAGGTAGCCCAGGATCATCCGGTCCACGGGCCACCAGCCCTGGGGCGGGCCAGCGGGGTCGGCGCTCACGAGGTTAGCCATCCCGAATTCTTATACCACAACAACGTCTCGGTCAGGCCCTCGCGCAAGCTGTGTTGCGCGGAAAACCCCAGTTCCCGGCGCGCCTTGCCGGTGTCGCAAACCCAGTACCGGCAGCCGGCCTCCCGCACCTTCTCGCGGGAGAGAATCCCCGGCTTTCCGCGCATTCTCGAAGCCATCTCCGCCATCCAGCCCAGCGCGTAAGCCGCGGCCGCCGGTACGGGGACCGTGCGGACCTTGCGGCCCAGAATGCTGGCCGCCAGAGCCCCGAATTCCTTCCAGGAGACCGGCTCGGGATTGGCTGCGAAGAAGGTTCCTCCGGGCGCCTGCGGGCTGCTCGCCGCCGCTACCAGCGCCTCCGCCAGGTCCTTCACGTAGATGTAGCTGAAGAACGACTCCGCGCGCCCGATCCGCAACATGTACCCCTTCGCGATGCCCCGCAATACCTGGTAGACGTCCGTGTCCCTCGGACCATAGACCACCGGCGGCCGCACGATCACCGCACTCCCAGCCAGCCGCGATTGCCGCACCGCGAGCTCCGCCTCCAGCTTGGACTTGCCGTAGCGGGTCAAAGGGCGCGGCTCCGCGTCCTCCGTCAGCGGCCCGGCATCCGGGCTCGGTCCAACCGCCGCCAGGCTGCTCACGTGTACCAGGCGGCGCCCCTGGCCGCCGCTCTCAACGCAAGCCCGCAGCAGGTTCTGGGTGGCCACTGCGTTGCCCTGGTAGTACTCCCGGCTGGAGCTGGCCTTGGTGACGCCAGCCACGTGGAACACCGTCTCGACTCCACCCAGCGCTTCCCGCAGTCCCACCCCCGTCGCCAGATCGCCGTAGCACAGCTCGACGGCCGCCCCGGGCAGGTAGCGCAAGGAGCTGCTGCGCCGCACCAGGCATCGCACCCCGACGCCCAATTCAAGCAGTTTCTCGACCAGGTGGCTCCCAACGAAGCCGGTCGCGCCAGTCACCAGAACGGGAGAGTTCACAGTAGGTTGTTTGCCTCCGCCACGGGGGCCCGTAGTGGGCCATCCGGACCTTCCACTTTACCCAATCCGCAACGCCTGCCGCCGGGGCCTCCAGAATCGCGTCGTTTCAGCCGATAGGTTGGTCATGGAACACAGAGCCGAAACGCGCTTCGAAACCGAGCAAATCGTGCGCGTGGCCACGCTGGGCGAGCCCCCGGAGGAATTCCTGGCGCAAATCGAGAACGTCTCGGGAACGGGGCTGCGGCTTCTGGTCGACCGGTTCGTCCCGGCCGGCATGCCGCTCAAGATCGAGTGGAACCAGATTCTGCTGCTGGGGGATGTGTGCTACTGCCAGCCGGCCGAGCGGGGGTTCGCAATCGGCCTCCAGCTCGAGCATGCCTTGCTCCACACCGGCGAGCTGGCCCGTCTCGCGCAAGCGCTGCTGGGAGAGGCCCAGCCCTCCCCAACCGCCGATCTCCAGGCCGCGCCCGTCAGGAAGCGGCCAGACCGCTGACTCCGTGGAAGACCGAGAGAATCAGGACGCCCAGTAGAACGATGTAGAGCACGGTCCGGGCGCTCTCCAGTCTCGAATGCATCGCGATATACCGCATCTCCTTTTCCCTCCCGCTCGATATGTTGGATGCCGCGAGGCGCCCGGAAGTTCCAGCTTGTCGCCTCGGCTCCACTTTGCATTTCGGCTGGTCCGTCCTGTATCGTAGTGCTCTGATGGCTAAACGGGCAGTTGTATTCGGAAACCTGGGCCAGCTCGGCGTCGAACTGGAGCGGGAACTGGGAGAGCGCGGCTATGAGGTGATGGGTAGCGATCGCGCCCAGTTGGACATTACCGATGGCGAGCTGGTCGAACGGCACCTGGCGCAGGTCGATCCGCAGGTGGTCTTCAACGCCGTTGCGCACAATCAGGTCGACGTGGCCGAGCAGGAGCCGCAGGCGGCCTTCCTGGTGAACGCGCTGGCCGTGCGCAACGTCGCGATCGCCTGCCGGCAGGTGAACGCCCGGCTGGTCCACTACTCCACCGACTACGTCTTCGATGGAACCGCCGGCCGGCCCTATACCGAGCAGGATGCCCCGCATCCGCTGGGCGCCTACGCGGTGTCGAAACTGGCTGGGGAGCTGTATGCCCAGGCCTATCTCGAGTCGCCGCTGATCATTCGCACCTCCGGCTTGTTCGGTCCGGGCGGCATCCGCACGGCTCGGGGGAACTTCATCGAGCTGATGCTCCGGCTGGCGGGACAGGGCAAGCCCATCCGGGTCCTCGAGGACCACGTGGCCAGCCCGGCCTACGCGCCCCTGCTCGCCGCCCGCTCGGTGGACCTGGTGGAACACGGCCAGCACGGCGTCTTCCACGTGGGCGGCGGAGAGCCGATTTCCTGGTTCGACTACGCCCGGCTGATCTTCGAAGTGGCCGGTCTGAGTCCCGAGTTGCGGCCTACCAACGAGCGCGAGTACCGCATGGCCGCGCGCCGGCCCAAGTTCTCGGCGCTCTCCAACGCCAAGCTGAACAGTCTCGGCCTCCCCCATATGCCGCCGCTCGAGACCGCCGTCCGCGACTACTTCGCCCGCCGCGACAGCCGCTGACGACTACCGTTGGACGGTGTCAACGGCAACCCCGGCACCGTAGCGGCCACCTCGCGCCTGCAAGCCTTTTCCGGCCGCCCGCCGCCCCAGACTCAGCGCCAGCCAAGCCTTACGGATCTCCTCCTGTCTTCCATTCAGCCAGGTACGTCCATCAACCGCCACGCCCCTGCGAGTCCGACTGGCGCAATGTGAAGTTCCTGGACTCGATCCCGATCTGGTTTGACAGTTCGTGGTATACTACCTGAGACTTCGTTGTCGAAACGGCAACCGAGGCAACAAAAGGAGAAGATTGGCTGTATGACTTTCATTAAGATCGGACGTTGCTTGGCGCTCGCAGTCTTGATCCTCGGCGCTGCCGGATCGCTGAACGCCAGCGTCATCGCCTCATCGACGTTTGACACGAACGATGAGGGATGGATGAATGGGAACTTCGACGGGACAACTGGTTCGCCCACGAGTGTCAATTATTTTTCAACCGGCGGGAATCCAGCTGGCCAAATTCAGGTGTATGACAACTACTACTGGAATGCCTTCCTTGCACCTGCGGCGTTCCTGGGCAACCAGTCAGCCGCCTATCTGGGCACTCTGACTTTCGACATCTACGACAATTACACCGACAGCAGCTTGGAACCTGCGGTAATGATCTCGGATGGAACGAATTTTCTCTACTCTCCGCTTCTTCTCGATAGCTCGGTGCAGGGACCCACATGGCACTCCCTTTCGGTGCAGTTTCTGGCATCGACCGGCTGGACAAACAGCCTGTATGGTGGGAGCCCGGTATCCGAAGCGCTGATGCAAAGCGTACTTTCGAATCTCCAAATCATCGCAATCGAAGCGGACTGGCATTCCGGCGACGACGATGTCCACCTCGATAATGTCATCCTCCGCAGCGCTAATGCCGGTGTTCCCGAACCAGCCTCCGTCCTGATGTTTCTAGGCGGGCTTTCTCTCGTTCTGGCGAAGCTTCGCAAGCGATCCTGACGCCGCTTAGGCCGGCTGCCGGGTTGTAGCGCCGACAACCTGTGCCTGGGCGCTCCGCTCCTGCGGGGGCGATGGAAGCGGTGGGCTTGCTTGTCGCGTTGCGGCTGTCGCCCACCGGCGGGGTGCCACATTGTGTATGGCGTCCTGGGGCCGTTGTCCTTCTTGCGAAGCCCGATACGTCCGGCTTCGCATTCGCTTTCGGTGCTCCTGCGCAACGATCTGCCGTTGCAGAACGGACCCTTTGGCGGAACAGGGTAGGCCGCGGCGGCCGCTGGATTCCCTGGCGCTGTCCGAAGGGTCCTATGGCCGGTTAATGGCTTTCAACGCCAGCGCTGGATCGTGCGCAATAATGTTCAGAAGTGCGGCTGCCGGTCCGGTAGGGCGCCGCCGGTCCTGTTCCCAGTTCTGAAGTGTCTTCACGCTCACACCGATCAAGCGCGCAAATTGCGACTGTGAAAGGCTGGTCCGTCCGCGAATGACCCGGACGCCGGAAGCGGGCATTTCAATCCGCCGCGAAGGCTTTTGCCGGCCGCGCAGAATTGCCCCGGCTTCGCGTACGCTACCCAGCAGTTCTTCAAACATCTGTCTTTTCACCGCCAAACTCCTTCTTGACGACTTGTGCGAGCTGCGNNCGATCCCACGGCCACGCGAATCTTGCGTATCCCGCCACCGCCTTTGAGGAGAGCGCCGAGCTCCGGATTCGCGGCGATCCGGGATTGAAACCGGCCATACTCCTCATCGCTTAGCAGGGCGGCGATCTGCCTCGTGAAGACCGAGGTCTCGATCAGTTCCGCTCATTCCGATTACCCGCCACTGGCGGATAGCGGTCAAGGCCGACGAGCCCAGGTTCTACGCGGCTCGCAGTCTCACAAAGGACCGTTTGTGAGCAAGGGGGACCGGTTGTGAGATCGGACGCCGGGCAGGGACTCACTCTGTCAGGGGCTGTCCCAGCTTCGCGATCCTGCCCAGGTATTCCCACTGACGCGGGGCGCCAGCGTATGCCCGGGCGTATTCCCACGTCGGGGATCCATCGCGCCGGAAAGGCTACGACGAGATCAACAGGTCGTAGTTCTCATGGCCGCCGACCCAGAACCACAGATATCCATCGGCCTGTTTGATGGCAAGAGCGCGGTGTCTGACGGTAATGCGGGCGGACCAGATTTCTCGGCTCTGGCGCTCACCGATCTTCTTGAAATGCAACGAGGCGTGTCGTGGGTCCGCTTTGAACACTGCAAACTGCCTGTCGGCGCGCCTGCGGATCTCTTCCGGAAGGACGGAATACGCCTCCCAGAACTCCGCGGTCGTGCGATGGGTCACAGCGGACGCGCATCGCCATTCCGATCTTTGTCCAGCGCGCGGCGAATCGCATGATCCATGCGGCCCGCATCCAGATCGCTTGCGAGCAGTGCATCAATCCGTTGCGCATGGCGCCGGTCCAGCCATTCGCACAGCTCCTCCAACTCCTCCGGCGGCAGAGCGTCTATCGCGCGTTCGATGTCACTGATCGTGTTCACGTTCGTCGCCTCCACTACTATCATACCGGGAGTCGCCAACGCCGTGAACGGCGCGGCGCTCGTGGCGCGCGCCACGAGTAGGCCCCTCTGTGAAACATCGGCTTTGTCCACCTGGCCGGATCGCGCCCTCGGCGCAGGTTGGGCCGCGGTCTCCGCTCAAGCCGGAGCGCCGGAGCTCTCAAGCCGCCCCGACTGGAGAGCCAGTTATCGAAACGCCGGGCGGGATTCGAACCCTGCCACTCCACTCCCCAAGCCCAGCCGCACTGGCAGGCGGGAATCAGCGCTCGAGGAGTCCCTTTGGCAAGTTCCTTGTGGTTGGGAAGGGAGAGGCGTCTGTGCGGCGGCTCGGCGTGCCGGAGGCGTCGCTACCCGAAACCACCGGCAGCTTCATCCGCTGGCAACCTCGATGACCCCCTCG
>PMEV01000060.1 GCA_003154855.1 Bryobacterales bacterium | reverse complement strand
TCAACCCCACCGGCTCGTTCAAAGATAACGGCATGACCTGCGGCGTGGCCCAGGCCCGGCGCCTCGGGATGCAGCGGGTCGCCTGCGTTTCGACCGGCAACACCTCGGCCTCCATGGCGGCTTACGCCAGCGCGGCTGGACTCTCGCCCATCATCTTCATCCCCCACGGCAACATCTCCTACGGCAAGCTCGCCCAGGCACTCGAATACGGCGCGCGCACGCTGCAAGTGGAAGCCAATTTCGACCAGATCCTGGCGCTCGTCCGCATTCTTGCCGAACGCCTCGGCATCTACTTACTAAACTCCATCAACCCCTTCCGTATTGAGGGACAGAAAACCATCATGGTCGAGATGATGGACCAGCGCGACTGGAACCCGCCGGATTGGGTGGTCCTTCCCGGCGGCAATCTCGGCAATACCTCGGCGTTTGGCAAAGCCCTGCGCGAGATGGTGGCCCAGGGGCTGATTCCCAGAAGCCCGCGCCTGGCCGTCGTGCAGGCTGAAGGCTCCGCGCCGTTCTATGAACTCGCACGCACCGCCGGCCAGACCGCCCTCCGCCCGGTGACCAGGCCCGAAACGCTGGCCACGGCCATTCGCATTGGCGACCCCGTCTCCTGGCCCAAAGCGCTGCACGAAGTGCGCTTCTCGGGCGGCGTGGTCGAGAAGGTGAGCGAGCAGGAAATCGCCGACGCCAAAGCCCAGATCGGCCTCTGCGGCATCGGCTGCGAGCCCGCCTCGGCGGCCACCCTGGCGGGCATCCGGAAGCTCACCGCCGCGGGCGTGATCGGGCCAACCGACGACGTCGTCGCGGTCCTAACCGGCAACCTGTTGAAGGACCCCGATTACATTTACCGCTATCACACCGGCGACCTCACCGCGCCGCAGGGCGACAAACTCCGGTCCACTTACGGCAACCGTCCCACGGTGGTCCCCAACGATCCCGAACAGATCGCGGCCCTGCTGGCCTGATCGCAAACGCTCAGTGCGCTCGAATCACATGCAGAGAACGGCGAGATCTAGGTCCGCCTCCAATCAGATAAAGGCTGGCGCCGGCCGGGATCAGTAGATCCGCGTGTTCCCGGGATGTGTCAGTCGTTACCCAGAGCATTTGCCCCGTAAGTCCGAACTTTGCAAGATACAGCCCCTCCCCGAGACCAATGGTCACCACATAGCCGTCGGACACCGCGGCCACACCGTAAACGCCTCCTTGAGGAGCGGAGTCCAGGACGTCCGTCGTCCAGGCCCGATGGAAGTTTCGATCAAAGCTCGTCAAGTGGAACTCGCTGCGGCGCAAGCCAGGCTCGCTATCGTAGAGAATCGTGCATGATCCGCCGGAACTCACCGCGCGGCTTCTCCGGGCCGTGAGTTGTTCCCGGTGGCTCACCGTGCCGTTCTTGTCGATCCAGACCAAGTGCAACAGTGCGCGCCCGTAGTCGGGGCTGACAATGCAGCTCGATCCGTCCGGAAGCGCAGCGCCCGAGGGCAAAACCCAGTTGGCCGGGAATGTCCGACGCCACGTCGCGTCGCCATCGCTGCTGAGGCGACCGACGATCATCGGGGACTGATCGCCAATTAGAAGAAAGTGCTCATCGCTCAGCGCAACAAGTTCTTTGTACTCCGGACCGGGGGCGGCAACCTTCTTCACCGGCCCAAGCTTGCCGTCCGGGTTGACAATGGCGAACGCCGCGCCATCGGAATAGATCGCCCTTCCGACAGCATGCGAGTACCGAGCGATAAGAACGACTGTGCCCAAGGGCGAAACGGCGAGACTGAAGAATGGCCCGCCAGGCGGATCTGCCGGCCGTATCTCCTTCGGCAATTCGGTATTCACGACCATCTCTCCATCCGCTCTGATGCACATCAGGCGGTCCGACGAGGGGCCGACTGCCCACAAGTTGCCAGCACGATCAGCCACGGCGGCTCCGAGGACGGACGGGGCGGGAGTCGGGTAGTCGCGTTCCCAGTCAACATGGTTGGCGATGCTCGCGGCGGATTGCGCCGATACAGACGCAGCAAGGATGATCAACGCGGGTGGCAGGAGGCCAGATCTCGACATACTGACCTCATTCTACGCCAACGCTATCGCGCACCCGCGCTCGGCCGTTGTTTGAACTCCGGGCCGTGGAGGTAGGCGGTGAGATCCGCCATCTCGGTGCCCGCGAAGTGCGGCCACGGCAGACCTTCCTGCCGCATGCGGTCGAGCATGGCCGGCCCGTGCTTCCACAACGCGGCCAGCATGTCGAAGGAGGTCATTCTTCCGGCCAGTGTGGCCCGGGCGGGCGCGCCGCTGGAGGGGTTGTCGTGGCAGGCGCCGCAACGCTTCCTCGCAAAAACCGCCTGGCCTCGCTCCGGATTTCCGCGCTCCTCGAAAAACTGCGTCGAGATCAGATAGCCCACCAGCCGGCGCATCTCCGGATAACTCAGTGGGGCCGGGCTCTGAGCGCTCTGGAACGCATGATTCCACATCGCGGCGCCGAAGTCGGTGAGGCTGTAACGCGTGTGACGACTCTCCAGAGAAAGGCTCCCGCGATGGCAGCCCGCGCACCCCTTCGAGGCGAATAGGACTTGCCCCGTTTCCGCGGAGGCTGGTGAGAACTCCGCGGCGCGCGGCCGGGGTCCGGCCACTCCCCGCAGGTACACCAACATGTCTGTGAGTTCCTGCGAGGAGAGCCGCGGATACGGGATTTGGCCCCGATCGAGCGCCTGCCGCATCTCCCCGGAGTGGTTCCACATCTCCTGGGCCAGCGAGATCGGATTCTCCAGCGCCTGCCAGGCCGCCACCGGATGAATGCCCTCGCGGATGGGCGTCTGTATGCCGTGGCATGCCACGCAGCGCTTCCCGCGGAACACCAGCCGGCCGCGCCGGGCGTCACCCGGGGTTTCGAAGTAACCTGCCGCGAAGAAGAAGGCGAATAGGTCGGAGGCCTCCTGCCCGGTCAGTTGGGGCCGGGCGATTCCCGCCCGTTCCAGGGCGGCCCACATGACGGGAGCGTGATTCCACAACAGGCCCGTCAGGCTGTATGGGCTGAAGCCCCGCTCGACGATGCGCCCCAGATCGGGAGCGGTCTTCCCACCCTTCCCGTCAACCGCGTGGCAAACCACGCAGCTCCGAGTGCGAAACAGCTCTTGGCCGCGCTCCGCGTCGCCGATCGGGAGACTCCTCGTCGCCCCGAAACCGGGGCCTACTACCGCCAGGAATCCGAGCAGTCTCCCGATTCGCGTCATGCGCGCGCTGCATTCTCCTTAGCGATCCACCGTCTTTCGGGCGCTTGGACCCTGTGCCAAGACTATCACCGTTTGAGGCTTGACAGCGGCGCTCTTGTTCAGCTCACGCTCGGTCCGGGACTCCGGCAACTCGCGCCCGACGGGCGAATCGGAAGTCCAAACCTGACTCAGAAAACACTGGCTCCCATACCGCTGGAACATCAGTTTTGTCGTTTGCGGATAACTGCCGTCCTCGGTCTGTATCCGCCGTGCAAGAGCGAAATACCGGGCGCCGCCACCCGTGCTCTCAATCAACAGGACATCGTTTCCTTGGGAGCCCGGAACGCTCCCACTGCTTACCGTGTATTCCCCGGCCGGCATCGTCTGTGTGCCCACGACGAATTCGAACGGTATGTTGGCGGTTACTTGAACCGATGGCGCGGCGAGCGAAATAGCCGCCGTGGCAATCAGGATGGACATCGACACTTGGATTCTCTTCATCTAGCTTCCCCCTCTGAGATCTTCGAGCCCCCAGTGGCTCGTTAACACCAGTATCCAGCGCCCCCGCCGCAAAGGCAAGGCTGTTCATGTAAACAATGCGCCCCGGTTGCCGTGGCCCCTCCGGCCCGCTCACAGACAGTATCGTCGGTATGTGAAGGCTGTCGGGATTCTCCCTGGGGCGCCACCTGGTCTTAGTGGGTTTGGCACATTGCCAGGACTAACACCGATTGAGGTTTGTAAGCGGCGCTCTTGACCAGCTCACGCTCAGTCCGGGACATCGGAAACTGGTGCCCCAGGGGCGAATCCGACCTCCAGATCTCGCTCGGAAAATACCGGTTTCCATACCGCCGGAACATCAGTTTCGTCGCGTCCGGATAGTCCCCATTCCCGGTTTGCAGCCGCACTGCGACTGCGTTCGCCATGGCGCGGCCATCCTGGGTTCCAATGAGTAGGACATTACTCCCGATTCCGTTGCTTACCGCTATTCGCCAGCCGGCATCGTCGCCTCGCCCACCGTGAATTCGAACGGGATGTTGGCTGCGATTTTCATCGACTGCGCGGCGAATCGATTAGCTTCATGATGTTACTCCCTCTGAGATTGTCGAGCTCCCAGTCGCTCGTTGGAATACTATGCCGCGCCGTGGTCGGCAAAGCAACGCTGTTCATGTAAACACCGCGCCGCGGTTGCGGAGGCCCCTCCCAGATAGCAGCCGGCCCCGCTCTAGGCCCGGGATACGGCCGCGCTACGCGTGCTCATCGTGTTGGCGAAATGCGCCAGAATGTAAGACCGCTCCTCGATCGACCTGCGCGCCGCTCCGGTCAAATGCTTCCGCGTGAGGGCGAACCACTTCTGCTGAAGCCCGAAATCCAGCATCAGAATTCGCAGCGCGACGGTCTGGTCGCGCAGCCGCATCCCGGAGGTGTATCGCAGCAGGCAGGTGAGAACGTCGTAGTCGCGCTGTAGCAACCGGTCGAGCGTCTCCAGATCTTCCGAGGGGAGCTGCGTCTGGAGCCGCTCCAGGACATAGGGGAACCGCAATTCATTGGCCTCAGCCACCCGCCGCGCGCGCTCCCCGGTGGCGGCCGTCCTCAGAAGCGTGTGGCAGTTGTAGCGAAACCAATAGAACAGCAAGACCAGCGCGAACGACAAAATCAGTAACTGGGAGAGCATGGGCACGACCCTGGCGCCGCCGACCTCGTCCGGGGCAAGCTGGCGAATCGCCTGGAAGCGCTGATTCGGTCCGAGAATAGCATCCCGTTATCCGCGACGCAAGGGGCACCTTGACAACGGCCCGTCGACACCCCGGCTTTCGGCTATCATCGGAGGTTTGGGAAGGAGCGCCGGACTTTATGGCTTTCGAATCCACGAGGCGGGGATTTTTGGGCGGGGCGGTGGCGGCGGCGGGCCTGGCGGCCGCGGCCCCGGCCGAACAGGGTGCCGAGGAGCTCAAGCTGGGAGTGGCCAGTTACTCGCTCCGCGAGTTCCAACGCGGTCTGGCCATCCGGATGATCAAGCAGTTGCGGGTCGCCTACGTCGGCATCAAGGAGGTGCACCTGCCCTACCGCGCCACGCCGGAGGAGCTTCGCAAAGGCGCGCGCGATTTCACCGATGCCGGTCTCGAAATCGCCGGCGGCTCGACCATCTACCTGCTCAACGACGACGATGACGATATCCGCTACTACTTCGAATACGCGAAGAGCTGCGGCATGCCGCTGATGGTAATCGGAACCACCCACCAGGCGCTGCCGCGCGTCGAGAAGTTCGTGAAGGAATACGGAATCGCGGTGGCGCTCCACAACCACGGACCCGAGGATCGCAACTTCCCCTCGCCGCAGGTGGCGCTCAAGGCGATTCAGGGAATGGACCCCCGCGTGGGCGTGTGTATCGACGTCGGCCACACCACGCGGACAGGCGTCGGGGCGGTCGAATCCATTCAAGAGGCCGGCTCGCGCTTGCTGGACATGCACATGAAGGATCTGCGCGACCTCATGGAGAAAGACAGCCAGTGCCCGGTCGGCGAGGGCGCCATGCCCGTGCCGGAGATCTTCAAGACCCTGAAATCGATGGACTACCGCGGCTGCGTGAACCTGGAGTACGAGATCGACGCAGACAATCCTGTGCCCGGGATGGCGAAGTCCTTCGGCTATATGCGCGGCGTCCTGGCCGGACTCCGCGCCTAGGCTGCCCGCCCTCAACCTGCCACCGCGCCAGATGCTATCGTCGTTGTGGAGGGATGGACGTGGCAAGAACATGGAACGCTCTGATGGCCGGCATGACGGTGGTTTTCGGCGTGGTCGCAGCCCGACCCGCCTGGGCGCAGTCCGGCTCCGACATCCCGAGCTCCCTCGCTCCGCCTCTGGCCGGCTACGACTACCTCAAGCGCGACGTCATGATCCCCATGCGCGACGGCGTCAAGTTGCACACCGTGATCGTCGTGCCCAAGGGAGCGGCCAGCGCTCCGATTCTGCTGGAACGAACGCCCTACAACGCCTCCGCTCGCGCCGTCCGCAACAACAGTCCGCACATGCTGGCGGCCCTCCCGGAGTCCGCTGAGGTCTTCGTCGCCGGCGGCTATATCTGCGTGTTCCAGGACGTGCGCGGCAAGTACGGTTCCGAGGGCGACTATCTGATGACTCGTCCCGTCCGCGGCCCGTTGAACTCCACCTCTACCGACGAAGCCACCGACGCCTACGACACCATCGACTGGCTGGTGAAAAACGTTCCGAATAACAACGGAAAGGCCGGCATGTGGGGGATCTCCTATCCTGGCTTTTTCGCGGCGCACGGTTTGATCGATTCCCATCCCGCCTTGAAAGCTGTTTCGCCGCAGGCGCCGATGGGCGATGTTGGGAATGGCGACGACGCGTATCACAACGGCGCGTTTCACCTGGCCGCGAACTTTCGCTTTTACTCGGGATTCCTGCCGCGCAAAGGGGATCCGGAGCGGCCGCAGCCGGCGCTTGGCTTCGAACCTGGAACGATGGACGCCTACGATTTCTTCCTGCGCATGGGTCCGATTTCAAACGCGAACGAGAAGTATCTCAAACACCGGAGCGCCTATTGGGACGACACCGTCCAGCACACCAGTTACGACGAGTACTGGCAAGCGCGGGCACAGGCGCCGTACATGAAGAATGTGAAGCCGGCGGTGATGTGGGTGGGCGGCTGGTTCGATGCCGAGGATCTCGCCGGACCGTTGAAGCTGTTCCAATCGCTCGAGAAGAATGGCGCCACCGCCCCGGATACTTTGGTGATGGGCCCATGGCGGCATGGCGGCTGGGCACGCGATCCAGGGGATACGCTGGGCAATTTGAACTTCAAGGCCAACACATCCGAGTATTTTCAGGAGAACATCGAACTCCCGTTCTTCATCGAGAACCTGAAGGGCAAGGGCAACGGGCTGAAAGCCACCGCGGATGGCAGCGTTCCCAAGGCGATCGTGTTTGAGACGGGACGCAACCAGTGGCGCCGTTTCGACGCCTGGCCGCCGAAGAACAGCGCGGTGCGCTCGCTCTATTTCGATGAGGCTGGCAAGCTCTCCTGGAGCGCGCCGGCCGCGACCGGCTTCGATGAGTATCCGAGCGATCCCAACAAACCGGTGCCCTCGACGGGCGAAGTGGCTCCCGGTATGGGGATGCCAGTGGATTATATGACGTTCGACCAACGCTTTGCAGCCACGCGGCCGGACGTGCTGACCTACGAAACGGAGCCACTCGACCACGACGTCACGATCGCCGGGCCGATCACGCCGGTGCTGCGGGTATCCACGTCGGGCACGGATTCGGATTTTATCGTGAAGTTAATCGATGTTTACCCGAACGATTTTCCCGACCCGGATCCGAACGTCAAGGCCGTCTACATGGGCGGCTACCAGCAGCTTGTGCGCGGCGAGCCGTTTCGGGGTAAGTTCCGCAACAACATGTCGAAGCCGGAGCCATTCACGCCGGGCAAGCCGGAGAAGATCGAGTTCTGGATGCCGGATGTGTTGCACACGTTTCGCTCCGGGCACCGCATCATGGTGCAGATCCAGAGTTCGTGGTTCCCGCTGGTGGATCGGAACCCGCAACAGTTCCTGGATATTCCGAACGCCCGTCCGGCGGATTTCCAGAAGGCGACGGAGCGCGTGTACCGCGGCGGAGCGGACGGATCGCATCTGCGAGTGCTGATAATGGAATAAGCAGCGGCGAGGCGCTTCGCGGGAACTGAGAATCTGAGAATGCCAATCACAGCATTGTTTCTCGATGTCGGCGGTGTTCTGCTCAACAACGGGTGGGATCATCAAGCCCGCAGACGGGCGGCAAAGAACTTCAATCTGGAGTGGGCCGAGATGGAAGATCGGCATCGACTGACCTTCGAAGCCCACGAGGAGGGGAAGATTACGCTCGAGGAATACTTAGGGCGGGTGGTCTTCTACCAGAAGCGGCCCTTCACGCGGGCCCAGTTCCGGCGTTTCATGTTCGCGCAATCGAAA
>PMEV01000127.1 GCA_003154855.1 Bryobacterales bacterium | reverse complement strand
TGCAGCGGGCGGCGAATCGTTCGCGCCTGGAAGTCCTACCCAAGCCGTTTTCTCCGGATGTGCTGGTGCGAAGCGTGGAGCGGCTGCTATTGCAGTGAAGCGCTTCCCTCCGGTCAGTCCTTCTTCGGCTCGGGCTTCTTCGCTTCGGGTGGCGGCTGGGGCTTAGGCAGCGGCTTGCGCGGCAGCATATCGGGGCGCGTGGCCGCATCGTACACCAACGAGGCGAGGATCGCCGAGGCCTGCATCAGGTCGGCTTTCTGGAGATGGTCGTAGGTATCCATGTTGGTGTGATGGGTGCGCGAGCCATAATCGAGCGGGTCCTGGATGAACTGGAAGCCGGGCAGGCCCACTTCGTCGAAAGAGACGTGATCCGTGCTGCCGGTGTTGCGGATGGCGATGGTGGCCGCACCGAGGTCCTTGAATGGCGCCAGCCAGGCCTCGAAAATGGGGCGCGCCATGTCGTTGCCCTGCAGGTAGACGCCACGGATCTTGCCGGTCCCGTTGTCGAGGTTGAAGTAGACGGAGAGATGGGCGTGCTCGGGCTGGAGGGCCATGGTATCGCGGTCGGCGAAGTGCATCTTGACGTACTCGCGCGATCCGATCATGCCTTGCTCCTCGGCGTCCCAGAGGGCGATGCGGACAGTGCGGTCCATCTTGAGGTCGAGTGCGGTGAGGATACGGACCACCTCGAGCATGACGGCGGAGCCGGCGCCGTTATCGGTGGCCCCGGTGCCGGCCTGCCAGGAGTCCAGGTGCGCGCCGATCATGACGATCTGGTCCCGCTTGCTGCCGCCGGGAAGGTCGGCAACGACGTTGGCGCCGTCGATGGAATCGGCGCTGAGCTGCACTTTCATTTCGAGTTCCAGACGGACGGGGATCTCCTTTTCGAGCAGCCGCGCGATGCGGTTGTAGTGCTCGGCGGCCAGCACCAGGGAGGTGGGCGGCAGAGGATCCTTGGGATCGGGCGAACCGGCGGCCGCAGCGGGAAGGGTGCCGTCGTCGCCGTTGGAGCCCTCGGAGACGACCGCCAGCACTCCCTCGCTCGCGAAGAACCGAGCCAACTTGAGGCGGGCCTGGCGGGCTTCCTCCATGCGTGGGCCGACGCGGCGAGCGGGGGGCTGGGCGGGATCGGGGGCCTGGGCGAGCCTGTCGAGGTCGGCGTCGGATTGACGGCGGGCATCGGGTTCGATATGCGGAGCGAGCTCGCGCGGCGCATCCGTCATCACGAACTTGCCCTTCAGCTTGCCCTTGTACTTCTCGCCTTCCTCGGGGGTTTTGATGGGCGCCAGGACGACCTCGCCGGAGACCGCGCCGTCGGTCCCGGGCGACCAGGCAAGCGGCGCGGCGAGGAGCGGCGCCGGCTGCGGCTCGAGCATGTGCAAGACGAAGCGGCTGCAGGACCAGGCGCGGCCATAGGGGCCCCACTTTTCGAGCCTGGCATCCTCGAGGCCCCAGCCTTTCAGGGTCTTGACGGCCCACTCCGCGGCCTTGAAGAAGCCCGGAGAGTTCGCGAGGCGCGGGCCGTAGACGTCGGTGAGATAGAAGGCGTGGTCCATGACCTTGGAGTTCTGAAAGGCCTCGGCCTTGATCCGGTTGACGACGGAGAGGTCCACCTTTTCCTGGGCCAGGAGGAGGGCGGGCAGACAGAGGACGGCACAGAGCAGAGTTCTTCGTTGCATGGGATGGTCAGCCCGAGGATAGCACGGGCGGCGCGCAGGCTGGGGCCGCGATCGGGGATAATGAGGGTTCACACTTAGGAGGGACAAATGGCAGCACTCAAGGGATCGCAGACTCACGCTAATCTCAAGGCGGCATTCGCCGGTGAATCGCAGGCCAACCGGCGCTATCTGTACTTCGCCAAGCAGGCCGATATCGAGGGCTACCCGGACACCGCGGGCCTGTTCCGCGACACGGCCGAGGGCGAGACCGGCCACGCCCACGGGCATTTGGACTATCTGAAGGAAGTGGGCGATCCGGCCACCGATCTGCCGATTGGCGATACGGCGTCCAACCTCGAATCGGCCATCGCCGGCGAGACGCACGAATACACGGACATGTATCCGGGCATGGCCAAGACGGCGCGCGAGGAAGGCTTCGCGGAGATCGCCGACTGGTTCGAGATGCTAGCCAAGGCCGAGAAATCGCACGCGGGACGATTCACGCAAGGGCTGAAGGCGATCGCGTAAGAGACCGGCCAACGGCGGGATCGATATGATCAAAGGCGCTCCCACTCCGGGTCTGTCGTACAGCCCCAACGACCAGATCTATTGGGACCAGGCGGGGCTGCAACAGGAACTCGAGCGCGTCTTCGAGATCTGCAACGGGTGCCGGCTGTGCTTCAACCTCTGCCCCAGTTTCCCGGAACTGTTCCAGGACGTCGAGAAGCACGAGGGGGACGTGCGGCGGATCGACCGGGCCGAGATCGGCCGCATCGTCGACCTGTGTTTCCAGTGCAAGATCTGCTACGTCAAGTGCCCCTACACGCCCGAGGATAAGCACGAATTCCAGCTCGATTTTCCGCGGCTGATGATGCGCGCGAACGCACAGCGGCGCAAGGAGCGGGGGGGCAGCCTGCGGTCGTTCGTGCTTTCGCGGCCGGAGTTCCTGGGCCGGGCGGCGGGGAAATGCGCCGGGCTCTCGAACTGGGCGAACCGTCAGCCGCTGCTGCGCATCGGGCTCGAAAAGACGCTGGGCATTCACCGCGATAAGGTGCTGCCGGAATTTCATGGGGAGACCTTCGAGGATTGGTTCCGCAAGCGGCCAACGCCGGCGGGCGACGATTCGAAGGCGGTCCTGTTCTTCACCTGCTCGGTGAACTACAACGCTCCGGAAGTGGGCCAGGACGCGGTGGAGGTGTTCTCGAAGAACGGCATCGCGCTCACTTGTCCTAAACAGAATTGCTGCGGCATGCCGGCGCTGGAAGTGGGCGACGTCGAGCTGGCGAAGAAGATGGCCCGGCAGAATGTCGCGTCGCTGTATCCGCACGTGCAGGCGGGAAAGAAGGTGCTGGCCATCGACCCGACCTGCTCGTATATGCTGCGCAAGGAATACGGCGAATTGCTGGGAACGCCGGAGGCGCGCGCGGTGGCCGGCGCCACCATGGACCTGTGCGAATACCTGTTCCAGCTTAAGCAACAGGGGCAGTTTAACCGGGAGTTTCGCTCGACGCCGGGGCGCATCGCATACCACTTACCGTGCCATCTGCGGGCCCAGAATATCGGCTACCGCTCGCGCGATATGATGCGGCTGATTCCGGGCACGACGATCAAGATGGTGGAGCAGTGCTCGGGCCACGACGGCACCTGGGCGATGAAGAAGGAGTTCTTTCCGCTCTCGATGCTGGCGGGGAAAAAGGCCTTCGATGGCATGCGCTCGGCCGATGCGGAAGTGTGGGCGAGCGATTGTCCGCTGGCTTCGATACAGATCGGCCAGGCCACGGGAACGCGGCCCATCCATCCGCTTCAGGTGCTGGCGCGAGCCTATCGAGCGGACGGTTTTCCGACGCCGGTGGAGGCGCCGAAGGAATGAATCCGGTCGAGCTGGCCCGGATCAGGAACATCGCCGAGTACGAACTGGAACGCAAGACCTGGCGCCCCCAGATGATGGCGTTGAAGGACCGGCGCCGCGTGCGGGTGGGCGGGCACGTTACGTTCCTGTTCGAGAACCGCGAGACGGTGCGCTACCAGATTCAGGAGATGCTGCGGATCGAGCGCATCGTGGAGCCCGAGGCCGTGCGGCACGAGCTGGATTCCTACAACGAGCTGATCCCGCGGCGCGGCGAGCTGTCGGCCAGCCTGCTGATCGAGTACGAATCGGAGCCAGAGCGGGCGGTGGCGCTGCACGAGCTGCTGGGGCTGGAGAACCACGTCTGGCTGGCGGTGGAGGGCGAGCCTCCCTCGAGCGCGCGTTTCGACACCCGGCAGATCTCCACCGAGCGGCTGAGCGCCGTGCAATACGTGAAGTTTCCGTTGACGCCGGAGCAGCGGGCGCGCTGGCGGGACGGGGTGCGCATCTTGATCGACCACCCGCAGTACCAGGCCGAGCAGGCGCTCACGGCAGAGCAGTTGGAGGAGTTGGGGCGGGATTTCGAGTAGCGGGCGGAGAGGGAGCGAAGACCTGGGAGAGTGTGCTATAAAAGTGAAGGTCCACCGAAATCGGGCGCGTAGCTCAACTGGCAGAGCAACTGACTCTTAATCAGTAGGTTGAAGGTTCGATTCCTTCCGCGCTCACCATAGAAAACAAAGCACTTCGTCATTTCCAATCAGCCCGCCAACCCGTTTTTGTCAGCAAAGAATCAGCCGCGCCCGCTGAGGCGAAGTCCACTGCCCTCGGATCGACCCCGATGACGGAGTCCGCCGCGGCCGGCAGGGGGCCGTTGGCGCTACGGCGTGCCGGTGCCCAGATCCTCCCAGATGGCGTCCACGAACGACGGCACGGCCTTCCTTAGAACCGCCAGTTGCTCCGGAAGAGTTCGCCCGAGGTTGCGCGCTTGCGCATGGAGCTTGTCGATCACCGCCGACGGATTGAGGTCGTATTGGTACTTCAAGAACGTGCCCGGACCCTGCACCTCAATGTCCCAAGGCTGGGTGGCAGCAACTGGGAAGTGGCGCTTGTTGTAGGTGACGATCAAGGGGGCGCCACACTTCGCCGCGGCGGCAAGCACATGGCGGTCGCCCGGGTCGTTCGCCATCCGATCGATCAGAGGCTCGTATCCCGTAACCCAGGAATCGCCGAAGTGTTCGCGTAACTGCGCGACGAGGTATGCCGTTTTCTCGGCCGACAGTCCGATCCGTCCCTCGAGATTGCGAACGGTTTCGGCGATGATCGCCTCGGACCATCGGGGCACATAAAGGCGAGGATGTTCAGCAAGCCGTAGAAGCGTGTCCCGCAGTGGCGCCGGGATCAGGACGCAAGCGTCCAAGACCACAAGGAAATCCGCGGTCACTCGTCTTCGGCCCCCTCGGGAAGGAGCACGCGATCATAGGTCCCCGCTTCCATTTCGGTCCGGGCCATGTCGTCGATGGCCTCGTGCCGGGCGGCATCTCGCCTGCGCTGGTAGTCCAGCAGATCTCGGAGATAGATGCGGCGGTGAGAGCCAACCATGTGGAAAGGGATATCGCCGTTCTCGACCAGTCTTACGAGGAAGGGACGGGAAACGCCTAGGATGTTGGCGGCTCGTTGTGTGGTGAGCTGTTGATGCTCCGGCACAATGGAGATCGCCCTTCCAGCCTGCAAGTTCTTTAGGATCAGAAGGAGGAGATCGTGGACCGGCTCTGGAATAGCGACCTGGTGTCCATCTGGTCCGACCAGGCTGGCTGGGCCGCTCTGAATCAGCCGGCGGAGATCGCGGATCTGCCTCTCCTGCGTTTGCGGAACAGAGATCGGTTCAGTCAGCATACGTTCCATGGCTGCTCTCAACACGATGCTACCATATGCGCAATAACCGAAACAAGTGAATTTCACGAAACCGCCTCTCGTCCCCCCGGCGACTGCGCCCCTTTAGCCCCCGAGGTCGCTTTTGTCAGCGGCCGTTCGGTCTCTGGCCGGGCCCCTCTTACCGGAGCCCTCGAAGAGGTGACCGTAGGTGTCCATCGTCAGCCTGATGGAGGAGTGTCCCAGGCGCTCCGCGATCTTTTTGGGATGCACGCCCTCGACGAGCGGAGCCTATCCCTCGATAAGAACAATGGCGGCGGCGCCAGCACCGCCGCCGGCACCATGAACGGCGTCCGCAAATGCGCCCTTCGGTGACGCTGAGCACCACGATCTTGGCGGCTTCGCCCAGGTCATAGCCGGTCGGGCACAGCAGGTTCCCGACGTTCTCGACGATCGGCAGATCCAGCTTCGCCAAGTCCCACTCTTGCAGGTGCTGCTCCACCACACGGGCATCCAGGTGGCAAGCTCCCGCGGTGTAATCGCGGCGAGGGCGGCGCCGTGGTGCGGTTCTCGAAGCACGCGGACATGGAGCCGAACTGGAAGGGCGTTCAGGACGGCATCATTCGGAACGTCAGTCTGGAGCAGTTCGGCTCTAGTGCTCCCGGTACTATTCTCAGTTTCGCTGTTGCGATAAACCTTGCAACACCCAACGGTTTCAGGACATACTGCCCAAGTAGCGGCTACCCCTGGAGGTAGCAAGCGCGATAGGAGGAGGTGTTTCTTAAGATGAAGAGGATTTGTTTGACCTTATCCCTGCTGGCGTTGCTGGCTGTCATGAGCGCGCCGCTCTCCGCCGTAGGGCTCAGCTACTGCGACGGGGTCGCAGGCAACCTGATCGCCAACTGCGGTTTCGAGACCGGAGACTTTACCGATTGGGCCCTGGCCGGGGCCGACCCTGTGGATAGCTTGGTGACCACTGAGTCGACCTATGTATCCAGTGGAGAGTATGGAGCCCAATTGGGCCCCATAGGGGGCGATGGCACTCTCACCCAGACCTTCAACGGCGCCGGATTCAGCGAATTCTACGTTGACTTTGAACTCATGAACGATTTCGGAACGCCGAATGACTTCACGGTATTGTGGAACGGCGTTGACGTCGGTCCCGACCTCGTGAATGCAGATGCCTTCTCATTTGAGCAGTTTTATGGATATCTGCCGGGAAATCCGGGTGCGAACACCATAACATTCCAGTTTCTCCAGGATCCCGCGTATTGGGGCTTGGATGACATCGTGGTCCAGGGACAGTCGACGGTTCCCGAGCCGGGCAGCCTGGGCCTGTTGTTGAGTGGTTTGGGCGTGCTGGCTGTTGCGATTCGCCGCCGGATGAAGTAGCCGGGGCGTCCTGTTCTTCTAAGCCGGTTGCAGGAGTGGGCCCTGGCGCTCACTCCCGCTCGCCGGCGGGTGTTGCCTCCATGCGCGCGCGCAGCCAGCGCATCCAGGCGTCCAGGCCCGCGCCGGTCTGGCACGAAAGCTCGAGGATCTCAATCTCCGGATGGATGCTGCGCGCGTTCTCGCAAGCGGCCGGCAGGTCGAAGGGGACATAGGGCAGCAGATCCGTCTTGTTCAGGATCATCAATTCGGACTTCCGGAAAATGCCTGGGTACTTGAGCGGCTTATCCTCCCCTTCGGTGACGCTGAGCACCACGATTTTGGCTGCTTCGCCCAGGTCGTAGCTGGTCGGGCAGACCAGGTTCCCGACGTTTTCGACGAGCAGCAGATCCAGCTTCGCCAGGTCCCACTCTTGCAGGTGTTGCTCCACCATGCGTGCGTCCAAGTGGCAAGCTCCCGCGGTGGTCACCTGGCGCACGGGAAAGCCGAAGCGGGCCAGCCGCCTCGCATCGTTGTCGGTCTGAATATCGCCGGTCAGCAGGGCGACGCGGGTTCCCGCCGGGAAAGCCTCCAGAGTCCGCTCCAGCAGCGAAGTCTTCCCCGACCCCGGCGAGCTGATGAAGTTGAGGCACAGAATCCCGTGTGCCTGGAAAGCCCGGCGCAGATCGCCAGCGATTCGGTCGTTCTCGCTGAGGACTTTCCGTTCCAATGGAATTCGATTCATGCGGTCTCCGGCTCCTCGATCTCCAGGTAGCTGAGGTCGAGCTCGTCCCCGCGCACGCCGTCGCCCGCGAGGCAGACCTCGATATCCAGCGCCAGCGGCTCCAGGCCGCTATCCTTCACCAGCGCGTCGAAGCAGAATTGCAGGCTCTCGCTGGCCACGCCCGAGTACTCCCCGATTCGCACCCCCACCTTGTGGACGCGCGCCCCGGCGTGGCGCGCGCTCTCGGTACGAACGGCGTCCAGGATGGAGGAGGCGATGGCCAGTTCGTGCATCGACACTTTCAGTTTACGCTTTGGCGGCTGGCGGGATGGCGGCGCCCGAGCGGTCTGGCGTGCCTATTGGAGCGCCTTCTCGATGGCGGCTTCCACTTCGGCGGAGTCGGGCTTCACGTTGGGCTCGAAACGCGCGATGAGGGCGCCGTCCCGGCCGACCAGGAACTTGGTAAAGTTCCAGCGGATATCGCCGCCAGTCTGCGAATTCAGACTCTTGTCGGTCAGAAAACGGTACAGCGGGTTGATGTCGTCGCCCTTCACCGAACTCTTGGCGTACAGCGGAAAGGTGACCTGGTAGGTGAGGGAGCAGAAGGTCTTGATTTCCGCGTTCGTGCCGGGCTCTTGCCCGCCGAAGTTGTTGGCGGGGAAACCGAGAATGACCAGCCCACGGTCCTTGTACTTCTGGTAGATTCCCTCCAGGCCGGCATACTGCGGCGTGAAGCCACACTTGCTGGCAACATTCACCAGCAGCAATACCTTGCCCTTATAGGCGGCCAGGGGCACGGGCTGACCCTCGATCGAGTTCAGCGTGAAGTCATAGACGCCGGAGGCGGGAAACGCAGCGGAGGCCATAAGCAAAACTCCTGTCACAACGGACGCAATGGTTCTCATGCACTTATGAGATGCCGGCGGAAGGGTCCCGGATGCAAGAGGTGGTAGAATCCATGAGGTGATCGAGGAACTGGCGCCCGAGCCGATCGCCAATGCGCGGCGCGAGCTGCTAAGAGAGCCGGCGCCGGTCCACATCTGGCTTTGGCGCACGGACATAGAGGCGTTCCCGGCGGACGTGCTGTCCGCCAGCGAGCGGGCCGCGGCGGCGCGCTTCCGGTTCCCGCGGGACCGCACCCGCGCCCAAAGCTCCCGCGCCGGATTGCGCCGCTTGCTGGGCGGATACCTGGAGGCGCCGCCGGAGAGCCTGGTATTCGCCGTGGGAGCCGAGGGCAAGCCGCGCCTGGCCAGCGCAGGCGCCGTTTCTTTCAACCTCTCGCACTCCGGGATCTACGCCGCCGCGGTGGTCTCCCGAGACCGCAAAGTCGGAATCGACCTCGAGCGGGTCCGCCCGGATGCGGCGGGGCGCGACATCGCCGCGCGGTTCTTCTCCAGCGAAGAGCGGGCCTGGCTGGAGGCGACGCCGGGAGTGGAGGCGTTCTTCCGCCTTTGGACCGCCAAGGAAGCCGTACTGAAGGCTATGGGGACGGGGCTTTCGACGCCGCTCAACGCGCTGAGCGTCCGGCCCGGCGAGGATGCCCCGCCCTGGAACCTCCGCGAACTTGACCTGGCGCCCGGCTACGCGGCTGCCGTGGCCTTCGACGGTCCGCCCGCCGAGCCCCAGATCCTGAGCGCCTAGCCCCAATACCGATACAATGACTCATACGGCGCGAATGACCCCGAAAGAGAGCAGCGCGCGCGAGGAACTGCCGGGCCGGCCCGCGCCCACGCTCTCGGCGGAGGTGTTCAGCATTCCGTTGGAGGACGGCAAGTACATCGTCTACGCTCCCGCGCGCCGCTCGGCTTTTGTCGCCAATGCGCAGGTCGTCCACTTTCTTTCGCAGCTCGAAAAGGGCCTGTACGATGCGGCGGCGGACCCCGAAGGCTCGCTCGCCGATCTCCTGCACGCGCTTCAAATCGTGGATGCCGGGCCGGAGGGCCAACCCTCGGCCGCCTGTCACGGCGACCCGCAGCCGATCTCGGTGACGCTCTTTCTGACTACCGCCTGCAACCTGCGCTGCACGTATTGCTACGCGTCCGCCGGCAACGCCACGCCCAAGTTCATGACGCTCGAGACTGCCCGGCGCGGGATCGATTTCGTGGCCGCGAATGCCGCTCAGCGCCGGTCGCCGTACTTCGAGGTGGGCTATCACGGCGGCGGCGAGCCGACGGTACACTGGCCGGTTCTCACCGCCTCTTTCGACTACGCGCGGGAAAAGGCGGCGGAGCTGCAACTCGAGTTGCGNNCGCACGTGGGCGGCGTCAGCCTGTCCTGCGACGGGTTGCCGACGGTTCACGACGAGTGCCGGCGGACCGCTTCCGGGAGTGGCTCCAGCGCCCGGGTGATTCACACGCTGCGGCGGTTCGACGAGGCGAAGTTCCCCTACGGCATCCGGCTGACGGTGACCGCGGAGCACATCGGCACGCTGGCCGACTCGGTCGAGTTCCTCTCCTCCGAGTTCCATCCGTCCTCGATTCAGATCGAGCCAGTCTATTTGTTAGGCCGGGGCGCGAAGGCGGCCTCGGCGGAGTCGGACGAATTCATCGAGGCCTACCGGGCCGCCGCCGAGCGCGCCACCTCGCACGCTTGCCAGGTGCACTTCTCGGGCGCGCGCGCGGGGGCGCTGCTGAACCATTTCTGCAGCGTCTCCAAAGACAACTTCTGCCTCTCGGCCGACGGCAACGTCACGGCGTGCTTCGAGGCGTTCGGCGAAGACAACCCCTGTGCCGGCGCGTTTTTCTACGGAAGGCCGGCGGCGGATGGCATGGGCTACGTTTTCGACCAGGCGGTGTTGGACCACCTGCGCGCCCAAGCCGTCGAAAACCGCGAATATTGCCGCGGCTGCTTCGCCAAGTGGAGCTGCGGCGGCGACTGCTACTACAAATGGATGGTTGCGACCGGAGGCGGCGAGTTCAACGGCACCTCCCGCTGCCACGTGATCCGCGAACTGACCAAGGACCAGATCCTCGAGAAGATCGCCGCTTCTGGCGGCCTGTTCTGGCACGAGCCGCCCACCTGCCCGGCCTGCGGCCAGCCGCCGCACGAGAAGTGCTGATGCCGCCAGACGTATTCGCGGTTCCGATCTTCGACAAGTGGCTGGTGTACGCGCCGCTTCACAGGGTCGTCGCGCTCGTGAACCGGGCGGCGCTCACCGAGTTCCCCGAGCAATTGTGCGCGGCGCTGGCCGAGCCGCCGGAGCCTGAGCCGCTCCCGCGCGAGGGGCCCGTCAACCCGCCGTTCCTGGGACTGATTCCCACGCGCGCCTGCAACCTCGCCTGCGCCTACTGCGGTTTTGGCGCGACTCCGTGCGGCGAGCAGATGGGCCTGGCGCTAGCCGCGGCCGGCGTGGACTGGATGGCGGATCACGCCGCGCGCTCGGGCCGGCGCACGCTCGACGTTCATTTCTTCGGCGGCGAGCCATTCTCCGCGCCGGACGTGGTGGACGTGGCGGTGCATCGCACCCGGGCCGCCGCGGCGGAGAAAGGTCTGCTGCCGCGCCTCGAGGTCGCCACCAACGGCGTCTACGGCGAAGCGCGCGCCCGCTTCGTCGGCGACTACTTCGACACCGTCGTGCTCTCTTTCGACGGCTTCCGTGCGGTGCACGACCGGCATCGCCCCACCCTCGGCGGGCGCGGCTGCTTCGATCAGGTGGCAGCGACCGCGCGCGTTCTGAGTGCCTCGCCCGCGGAGCTGTGCCTTCGCATTTGCGTGGCCCAGGATAACGTCGAGCAACTGGCCGAGACGGTGGATTGGTTCGCGCAGGAGTTTCAGCCTTGTTCCATCGACTTCGAGACGCTCCAGCCGACCCCGGAATCGGAACGCGCCGGCCTGCGCCCGCCCGACCCCTACGCCTTCGCGGCGCAGTTTCTGGGCGCCCGCCGTGTAGCGACGGAGCACGGCGTCGAGCCCGTGTACGCAGCCGCGGTCACCGAGGAGCCGCGCCTCACCTTTTGCCCGGTGGGAAACGACACGCTGATCGTCAATCCCGATGGGCGCGTGAGCGCCTGCTACTTGCAGGAGCGCGACTGGCAGGCGCGCGGGCTCGATCTCAACCTGGGGCGGCTCGGCACGGAAGGCGGCGTAGAATTGCCGCCGGAAGACGTGGAGCGCCTGCGCCGGCTGGTAACGGACAAACCGCGTTGCCGGAATTGCTTCTGCCGCTGGTCCTGCGCCGGCGGCTGCCAGGTGAATCATTCGTATCCCGGCTGCTCGCCCGCCTACGACGATTTCTGCATACAAACGCGCCTGATTACGGCCTGTTCGTTGCTCGACGGGCTGGGCCAGGAGGCGCTCTCCGGCGACCTGGTTGCCGAGCCGGCCCGGATGCAGCGTCTGGCCAAGTGGCCGAGCGACCGCCTGGAAGATTCGCGAGGCGCTGCATGAACGGCTACCGGGTGGCGGAACAGGTGCGCTGGGCGGTGGAAGTGGCCGGAGTGGTGGTGATTCACGGCGCCACGGGAGAGACCATCACGGTCGCCTACCCGCGGGCCGCGATCTGGGATTTCCTCACGCGCGGCGAAGACTGCGAGCGGATGGCTGCCAAGTTATGCGTGATCGCATCGCTGGAGCCTGAGGCGGCGCGGAAGTTGGTGCTCGAGACGGTGGCCCAGTGGCGGGAGGCGGGGTTTCTCTGTGGCTAACATCTCCCTCACCAGCGCGTGCAATCGCGAGTGTGTGTACTGCTTCGCGGGCGCCGAACGGCGTGCGGGCGTCTCGCACATGAGCGTCGAAACGTTTGAGCGGGCGCTCGACTTTCTGGAACGCTCCGGGATCGGCGAGGCGCGCCTGCTGGGCGGCGAGCCCACTCTGCATCCGGAGTTCCCGCGCCTGGCTGAGATGGCCATCCAGCGCGGACTGCGTGTGCGGGTCTTCTCGAACGGGCGGATGCCGGAGCCGGCCCTGCGCTGGCTGGAAAGCCATCCGCCGGAGCGCGTGGCCGTTTTGATCAACGTCGCTCCGGGAGACGGGCGACAGGCGCGGGCTTTCGAACGCTTGGGAAACCGCGTGACGCTGGGCTTCAACATACACTCCCCGGCCTTCGATCCGGGCTTTCTGCTGGACCTGATCCGCGAGTACAATCTGGCGCCCAGCCTTCGTTTCGGCCTCGCGCACCCCAGCGCGGACGCCTCGAACCGCTTCCTGCATCCAGTGCATTACCAGGCGGTGGGAACGCGGCTGGCCGGGTTCTTGACGGCGGCGCGGGAGGCGGGGGTCGAGCCATCCTTCGACTGTGGATTCGTGCCCTGCATGTTTCCGCCGGGCTCTCTCGACTCGCTCGGCGAGGCCGCGCGGGACATCGGCACGCGCTGCTCACCGGTGCTCGACATTCTTCCCGACGGGCAAGTGGTCTCCTGCTATCCGCTGGGCGCGCTGGCTCGCGAACCGCTNNGATGCCTGGCGGCTGCGATGCAGCGCCTGCGCCCGGCGGCGTCCACGGTTTCCAAGGCCGAACCCACGCCGGCCCGCCGCTGGGTGGTCCCTTACGTGGACCAGCCGCTAGCGTTCTGGGAGCGGATCGAGAGCGAATTCGGCCCGCACATTCGCGAGGTCTATTTCCCGCTGCCCCCGGAAGTGGCCGGTTCCGGCCGGCCGCCGCAGC
>PMEV01000157.1:8463-8917 GCA_003154855.1 Bryobacterales bacterium | reverse complement strand
GCGCCGCCGCGCCCGCCGCCAGTACCGCGCCCGCCGCCAGGGCCGCCACGCCCGCCGCCACGGGGAGCGCCACGGCCTCCGCGACCGGCTCGGGCGAAGGGCTGAGAGTCGCCGCTTATCGAGGCGACGGTTCGGTTTTGTTAGCCTTCAATTTCGATCAGCCCCCTGAGCCGGGTTTCGCCGGCTTCGCCATACAGTGCAATGCCCCGGACGGCAGCCAGTCCTATCTCAAGAATCGCCTGAGCTTCAGCGGCCAGGTCACCGCCGATACCACTGCCAGCCAGGGCCACGCCATGCTGAGCGATACCAACGTCGCGCCCTATCAGAAGTTCCGTTGGGTGGATTTCTCAAGCTCGCGCGGCCCGGGCCAGTACAAATACACGGTCTCGGCGATGTATCACAAGCCGGGCGGGGGCCTCGAAGCGCGCGCCACGGCCGACGTCTCCCTGCCCTT
>PMEV01000157.1:0-8437 GCA_003154855.1 Bryobacterales bacterium | reverse complement strand
TGCCTGGCGGACCAGGACAGCACGCTGGACATGTTCGCCTACGATCTGGACGAGCCCGACATCATCCAAATGCTGGTCAAGTTCGGCAAGCGCCTGCGGGCGGTTTTGGACAACGCGCCGCTGCATACCAAGCCGGGCGCGATGGAGATCCTGGCGAAGCAGGCGCTGGTGGCCTCGGCCGGCTCGGATAACATCAAAATCGGCCATTTCCAGCGCTTTGCGCACGACAAGGTATTTATCCAGAAGAAAAGCGGCGTTCCGGTGCGCGTGCTGACGGGAAGCGCGAACTGGAGCGTGCGCGGCCTATACGTGCAGGCGAACAACGTGCTGGTCTTCAACGACGCGGACACCGCAGGCCAGTACGAAACGGCGTTCGAGCAGAGCTTCTCGGACATGGTGGGGTTCGCCGCCTCCGAGATCGCGGAGGGCTGGGTCGACCTCAGCCAGCAGCCGGGATTGCCGAAGTTCAGCGTGGCCTTTTCGCCCCACAAGAGCTCGGATGTCAGCCTGGACCTGGTCGCCCAAGCCATCAAGAACGCGAAGAGCTCGGTGCTGTTCGCCATCATGGAGCTGAGCGGCGCGGGGCCCGTGATCAGCGAGGTCAAGAGCCTGGCGGCCACGAGCACGAACATCTTCTCATACGGCGTCACGCAATCGCTCTCCGGCATGTCGCTGTACAAGCCCGGCGCAACCGGGGGAATCCTGACGCCGTTCGCTTTCCTGGCGAAGAACGTGCCGCCGCCCTTCGATGCGGAGACCAGCGGCGGCCCCGGCCAGGTGATCCACGACAAGTTTGTGGTGGTGGATTTCGACACCGACACGCCGTCCGTATTCACCGGGAGCTCGAACCTCTCGGCGGGCGGCGAAGAGCAAAACGGCGACAACCTGCTGGCCATCACGGACCCGGCGGTGGCCTCCATCTATGCGGTGCAGGCCCTGGGCCTGGTGGACCATTTCTACTTCCGCGCGTTGCAACAGACGGCCACCCAGACCGCTCCGATGACCCTGGATGCGACCGACCAATGGTGGCAGAACTACTACCAGGAGGGAACGCTCAAAGCCCGCGAACGCGAGTTGTTCTGCAAGCAGGCCGCGGCCGCCCCCGCTCCGCCGCCCCTGCGCCGCGCAGCCTCCGGCGGAGGGGACTAAGTAGACCGGTGAGGACGGGGCACGAGAACCGGCTATCCCTCGGAATCCCTCGAGTACTCGAACAGTGAGATGTAAGTGGCTCCCCCGGTGGGAACTTCTGCGCTCGCGGCGGTGTCTATTCCATCGGAGGATGTCGTCAATGCGGCTTACAATCGTTATCTTGCCGGCGCTGCTCGCCACTGGCGCGACCGCTGAGCCGTTGAGTAGCAGATTAGCCAGCCTGATTCCCTCGGACGCGCTGTTCGTTGCCGGCATCGACATCGCCCGGTACCAGCATGCGCAACTCAACTCGTTCTATCCGATGACGTTGGAGGGCATGCCATGCGGCGAGGGAAGCGCCTGGATTGAGAACGTACGCCAGTTGGTGGTTGCGGAGGGCGCACCTGGAAGCGGCATGAATCGGCTTACCATTCTTATCGGGACCGCGACCTCTCCTTCCCAGTCCGGTGAATCGGATGGCGCAGACGCGGCCGGTAATGGGAGTTTCGCCTTACTCGATGCCGCCACCGTGGTTTGCGGGCATCCTCAGATGGTTCGCGAAGCGCTCAGCCGCTGGCACAGCGCGGGCGGCCAGAGCGGTGAACTTGCGGACAAAGTGAAGCGAATGAGCGAGACCTACGACAACTGGTTCATCAAGGTTCGGCCGTTCGAGATTTCTGAGGACTCGCGAGGTCCCGTGAAGATCCTCAAGTACCGCGCGGACTTCGCGGGGGCGGTGAAAGAGGTGCTTGGCGGCGTCCGGGTGGGAGGCATCAACGAGGTGCGGGTGGAGGTAGTGACGGAAGCGCCCGAGGACGCGGCGGCATTGGCGGCGCTCGGCCGCTGGCTGCCCGGCCTGGTCCAAATGAAAGCTCCCTACAGCAACGAAAGCGCTTTGGCCGACTTGGCGGAGAACCTGACGGTGATGCCGGCCGGCAACACGGTCTCGCTCTCCTTCACGCTCGATGACAGCAAACTGGAAGACCTGGCGAGGGCCCGGCACGTCGGGAGGGAGGAGTAAAGGGAGAACGTGGACGGCGCGCGGTGACACGCCGCGAGCAGCCNNGGCCTGAGTCGGCCTGGAGGCGGGGGCGGGCGTGGGACCGCCGGGCTTTCCCTTCGGCCCGTTTTCGAAGCCACGCAACGTGTTAGTTAGTGAGTGGGAGGCTGCGCCGGCTTGAGAAACCGGCGTGGACGCGGCACGAGGACCGGCTTGCCATCGGGACCCGTGGAGTATTCGAACCACGAGAAGAAGCGGACCATCTCCTGTGTGGCATAAGGTCCGGCCCATCCAGGAACGCCAGGATCTATCAGCAACGCCTGCAATCCCTGCTGGGCGGTTGGATAGCGCCCCACGCTGTGCGCATCGGCCCCGGGNNGTTGGATAGCGCCCCACGTCCTCTCGGTAGCTATCAAGGGCAGACTCGAGGACGGCTTTGGGGGCCGCTGTGATCGCCCTCTCGTCCGGTGCGCGACCGGTGGTTACGATTGCCAGGACGGCGATCACAAGCGGCGTCGCAGAAACTGCGCCTGCCATGAACCCGAGGTCCTCCCGGACCCATTCGGGGGCATCTCGGCGATACGCACCGATTCGGATGAGCTGAACCAGGCGGCATGCCGCCCAAAGAAACCAGCACAGCGAAAGGGCGGCGGCGCACCACAGGGTCCACCTTATCCCCGAGCTGAGTGCGGCCCCCAATAGAAACCACTGGCCGCCTACCGTGATCGGGGCCGCCTTTGCGAACTTGTTCAGCATGATTCCCTGAAACAATGACGTTGAGAGGCGCGAGAAAGCCGACCTGGAAGCTTGTACCCGCTCGGGACGCGTGTTCTTGGCGAAAAGTGGGCTGTCGGAACCTGACCCACGGAACCGCTGAAGTTCCGGGCGGGGGCTGCCGATAGAAGGGCGTGGCGTCCGCTCCTACAGAGAGTGCCCGCTGCCGCGAACTGGCTCTGGCGAGCCTGGGCCGGCTGCCGCCGTTCTCGTTAATCCTCAACCGCTTGCTAGCCACCATGGCCAAGGAAGACGTCTCGTTCGCCAGCCTGGCCGAGCTGATCGAAAAGGACACGGTGCTGGCGGGCAACGTGCTCCGCCTGGTAAACTCGGCGCTCTACAGCTTCCAGGGCAAGGTGAATTCGGTGCGGCACGCGGTGGCGATCCTGGGGTTGAACAAGCTGCGAAACGTGGCGCTGGGCATGTCGATTACGCGCATGTGGTCGCAAGTGCGGATGCCACCGGGGTGGTCGGCGGCGCGCTTCAACATCCATTCCGTGGCCACCGGCGTGCTCTCCGACCTGCTCAGCCAGCAGGTGGACGTGCCCTATCCCGAGGGCGGGTTCGTGGCCGGACTGCTGCACGACATCGGCAAACTGCTGATCGCCATCTCTCTGCCCACGGAGTACTCGCAGATCGTGGAGCTGACCGCCACGGGCGAGAGGACAGCGCTGGATTACGAACTGGAAGCGATCGGGACGACGCACGCCGAGTTGAGCGGGGCGGTGCTGGCGCGGTGGAACCTGCCGCCACCGATCCAGGCAGCCACCCGGTGCCATCACGCGCCCGGGGAGGCCGCCGAGGGCGGGCCGCACCTGAGCTACCTGGTGCAGGCGGCCGACCGGCTGGCCATCGATCTGGGCCACTCCGTTGTGCCGCGGCCGGAAGCTCCGCAAGTGTTCCAGGAGTACCTGGATTCGCTGGGAGTGATCCAGGAGCTGCCGGCGCTGCGCGAGCAATTCGATCTCGAGTTCCAGGTGCTGAAGAGCTACTTCTGATCCCGGATCATCACCACGTCGTTGTTGACCGAGCCACGGCTGATGGCCAACCGCTTCCCGTCGCGCGACAGATCGAAGGAGAAGATCCGATGGCCTTTGAAGTTGGTCAGTTTCCTGGGCGCTCCTCCAGGCAGCGGCTGCAACCAGATATTGGAGACGCCCGCCTCCTCCTTCTCGAAGAGCAGGCTCCTCCCGTCGGCGCTCCAGCGCACTGGCGCGGCGGGCAGGTCCAGGTACTGGGCGGGCTTGCCACCCTCCAAGGGCCGGATAGCGATGCCGCGCTTGTTGCCGGCGAAGTATGCGGAGGCGATGCTCTTCCCATCCGGCGCAATAGAGGGATACATGCCCATTCCTTCGCTGAGCTGGACGGCGTTGCCGCCCTCGATCGGCACCTTCCAGAGCTTCGGATTATCCACGTTGAGCTGCACATACGCGGCCCACTTGCCGTCTGGCGAACAATCCGGATACAGCTCGCCCGTTCCGCTGGTCACCTGCTGGAGAGCGCCCCCATCCGGGTCCATCTTCCAGACGTGAATGTTCCCGGTGGCGCGCAGCGAGGTGAACAGGATGGCGCGGCCATCCGGGCAGACGCGCGGGAAAACCGCCACGCTTCGATCCGCGGTCAATTGGCGGGACGCGCTCCCATCGGCATTCGTCACCCAGAGCTCCAAGCTGCCGTNNGGGCTGCCGCTCGCCGACGACGTGTAGACAATCCGGCCATCCGGAGTCCAGGCGAGTCCGTCGGCGCCGTCCCGCAGCGTCGAGCCCGAAGTGATCTGCCTGGCTTCGGCGGGCTGGTCGACCGGCGCGACCCAGAGGTCGGCGACCTTCTCGGTCTGCACGGTGACCAGAGCGCTCGAATCGGCCGTCGCACTGACTCCGTTGTAGTTATTCAGATCGTTGGTGATCCGCCGCAACTCGCCGCCGGGATAAGAAAGATAGTAGATCTGCGGATTGGTGGCCGGCCGCTCCTCGACCGCCACCGCCAGCCCGCGGCCATCGGCGAGCCAAGCCACCGCCAGCACGAAGTTCCAGCGCGCGGAGGTCAGCGGTCTCTCCGGGCCGCCGGCGGCCGGCACGGCCACGACGTTTTGATACAAGCCGCCCGCGTCGAAAACACCGGCGGCGCAAGCGATCAGCTTTCCATCGGGAGACCACGAGATCCGGACCATACTAAAAAAAGCAGGGGCCTTCCGCACGGCCAACTTGCGTTCGCCGGAGCCGTCCGCATTCGCCACCAGGAGGCCTATCTCGTCGTTCCTGTGCCGCAGGAAGGCGATCCGCCGCCCGTCGGGAGAGAACGTAATCGGGCTGTCCACGTCCACGATGACCGTGCGCGGCGTGCCGCCCAGTATGGGCAACTGGTACAGCGTGGCGGTGCCCGAGTCCTTCTCCAGTTTGGTGTAGTAGACGAAGTTTCCGTCCGGCGAGAAGGCCAGTCCCGGGAAGCTGGCTGTGGTGGGCGGCGTAATCATCACGTTGCTGCCCGTGGCCACCTGCCTCATCCACAAGCTCTGCTGGCCGGCATCCGACATGACGTGCACCACGTAGCGGCCGTCGGGCGAGATGGCGGCGGAAAAGGCCCTGCCGGTCGAGGTCAGCCGGGAGAACTCCACGTGCTGGAACGCCGTCGAAAGCCGCCCCGCGCGCCAGAGAAAAACGCCGATCGCCAGGACCCCTGCCAGCAACGGCGCCAGGATCAGGAGCAACCGCCGCCGCCGGGATGCCGGCCGGACCTGCGCGGGCGCCGCGGCCGCTACGCTCACGCTCCGCGCGCCGGATTCGCTGTCGCGCCGCAGCCGTTTCAGCGCGGCCCGCAACTCCGCCGCGGTCTGGCACCGAATGTCCCGGTCCTTTTCAAGCGTGTTGGCGATGATCTGGGCCAGCGGCGGGGGCACGCTGGCCGGCATCTNNCTGCTCCGGCGACATGTACGCCACCGTGCCGATCGCCGTGCCCGGCCTCGTCAGATCCGACGCTGCCAGCGCCACCGTGGCCGCCCCTGAGCCTGCCGGCGCCCCCGCCTGCACCATGGCCAGCCCGAAATCCAGAATCTTGGCCTGCCCGCGCGAGGTCACAAAAATGTTGGCCGGCTTGATGTCGCGGTGGACAATGCCCCGCGCGTGCGAATCGGCCAGCGCATCGGCCATCTGAATGCCCAGCTCCAGCACCTCTTCCAGCTTCAGCGGCTGGCCCGCGATGCGCTCGGAGAGCGGCTGGCCCTCCAGGTATTCCATTACCAGAAACGGCTGGCCATCGTGTTCCCCGACGTCGTGAACCGTGCAGATGTTGGGATGGTTGAGCGCGGAGGCGGCGCGGGCCTCGCGTTCGAACCGTTCGCGCGCGCCCGGCGCAGCCAGCCATTCCCGCGGCAGAAACTTCACCGCGACGATGCGGCCCAGCCGCGTGTCTTCGGCCTTGTAGACCACCCCCATGCCACCCGCGCCAAGCTTCTCGAGGATGCGGTAGTGAGAGACCGTTGTGCCAATCATGAGCTAGAGCTGGTTGATGATGCTGGCGACGTAGCCGGCGCCAAAGCCGTTGTCGATGTTTACCACAGTGACATTGCTGGCGCAACTGTTGAGCATGCCCAGCAGCGCGGCCAGGCCATGGAAGCTGGCGCCGTAGCCTACGCTGGTCGGCACCGCGATCACCGGGCAGGAAACCAGGCCCCCCACCACACTGGGCAGGGCGCCCTCCATGCCCGCGCACACCACGATCACCCGCGCCTGCATCAGCCGCTCCCGGTTGCTCATCAGTCGGTGTATGCCGGCCACGCCGATGTCGAAGACGGTCTCCACCTGGTTGCCCATCGTCTCGGCGGTGATTTGCGCCTCCTCGGCCACGAAGATGTCGCTGGTCCCCGCCGAGACCACCGCAATCTTGCCTTTGCCGCGCAGGGAGCGGTCGCGCCACACGCGCAAGGCGCCCGATAGCGGGAAGTACTCGGCCTCCGGCACCGCCGCGCGAAGCCGTTCGGCAGTGGCGGCATCCGCCCGCGTGATCAGGACGTTGGGCATTTGCCCGATCAGGCGCGAGGCGATTTCCACCACCTGTTCGGGCGTCTTTCCCTGGGCGAAAATCACTTCCGGCATGCCCTGGCGCAGCGCGCGGTGATGGTCGACCTTGGCGAATCCCAGATCCTCGAAGGGCAGGTGGCGCATCCGGTCCAGCGCCGCCTCGACCTCCATCCCCCCGGCGCGAACCGCCTCCAACAGCGCCCGCAGTTGTTCCTGGTTCATAGAGCTAAAACCTCAGGGTATCCCCAACTTTCAAACCGTACTTGGCCGCCATTCCGCCAGCCAGCTCCAGCACGTAGAGCGAATTGTAATGGCCGCCGTAGGTGGGGCACTGCTGGACGCCGGCGGGGCAGGGCGGCGTATTGGCCGAGATTTCCACGATGCGGCGGTCGCCGTCCATCCAAACGATATCCAGAGGGATCAGGCACTGGAACATCCAGTACTTGACCTTGGCCGGCCGTGTGTGGAAGAAAAGCATGCCGCGATCCGGCGCGAGCGAGCTGCGGAACATCATGCCGCGCTGCGTATCCGCGGGCGTCAGCATGCTCTCGGCGCGCACCTCCCGGCCGTTCGGCAAGGTCACGATGCGGGCTTGGTAGTCCTCTAGCTTCTCGGATTCGCAGCCACAGCCCAGAAGCAGCAGAGCGAGGCCCGTGGCCAGTAGCAATCGGCTCATGAAATAGAATGATAGCAGGCCCCGCGATGGCATCCCTTCTCGCCCGGTTGCGGCTCACGCTCGAGATGATCAAGTTCGAGCACTCGGTCTTCGCGCTGCCCTTCGCCGGAACGGGCGCGCTGCTGGCCATCCGGGGGTCGGGCTACGCCCCGCCGGAGTTGGCCTGGAAGATCCTCTGGATCGTCGTGGCGATGGTGGGGGCGCGGTCGGCGGCGATGGCCTTCAACCGCCTGCTGGACGCCGATATCGACGCGCGCAATCCGCGCACCCGTTCGCGCCATCTTCCGGCGGGCCTGCTTTCGNNCTCAACACGCTCTCGTTCCGCCTGGCCCCGGTGGCGCTAGCGGTCGTGTTCTTCTACTCCTTCACGAAGCGCTTCACGTCGCTCTCGCACCTGCTGCTGGGCCTGTCGCTGGGCATCGCGCCGGCGGCGGCCTGGATCGCCGTGCGCGGCTCGCTCGACGTGCGCATCCTCTGGCTCACCGCCGCGGTAATGCTCTGGACCGCGGGCTTCGACATCATTTACTCCTGCCAGGATTACGAATTTGACGTGGAAGAAGGGCTGTTCAGCTATCCGCGGATCTTTGGGATCGCCGCTTCGCTGTGGATCTCGCGCGCCTTCCACCTGGCCATGCTGGGATGCCTGNNGTGAATGCCGCGTTCTTCACCGTGAACGGCTGCATCAGCGTGCTATTCTTTGTGTTCTGGGCCGTCGATATCCTGCTCCTCCGCCCTGGGGTTTGAAATGCCGATCGCCATCGAAGACCAGCGTCTGGAGCCGATCCTCGAGAAAGTGAATTCCGGCGCCCGCCTGAGCGGCGACGACGGCCTCGCGCTGTACCG
>PMEV01000391.1 GCA_003154855.1 Bryobacterales bacterium | reverse complement strand
GACGACGAACTCGTGATGGGCGAATTTGGTAATGCCGAGGATTCGGAGTTGGTGTGGTGACGCGGGGGGAGATTTGGCTGGTGAATCTCGATCCCACCCTCGGGAGCGAAATCAAAAAGACACGCCCGTGCGTCGTGGTGTCCCCGTGCGAAATGCACGATCATTTGCGCACGGTACTGGTCGCCCCCATGACCACGGCGGGTTGCCAGGCGCCGTTTCGGATCGGTATCAATCATGGTGGCCGGAAGGGTTTGATCCTGCTCGATCAGGTTCGCGCCGTGGACAAGACCCGGCTGGCGAGGAAACTGGGAACAGTCTCGGCGAAGACGCTCACCTCCACATTGAAGACGCTGCAAGAGGTATTCGCAGAGTGAAATTCCTCCACGGGAATTTGGCTCCCCGAGAGGAACCCGATTACGTAATGGATTTGGAGAATCGGGATTCGAGGCAACTCTGGGCGTTGCCAACCGCGCGACCCGTGTCCATGGCAGGCACCCAGTCTGTACACGTCTCGAACTCGCCGAGGGGGCTCAGGATAACTTCCGGATGCGCGTCGTCCGGGGCGACTGGAGCATCGCGCAGGCGGCATCGTTCCAAGGAGAAAAGCGGGGGCGGGTGCGCCAGCGAATGGCAGGTGGTTCCGTTTCTTCCCCTGCTCTGCAATTCCTTGCCTTTCGGCAGCCGAGTGGCTCAGGTCACTCGTCTATGACGGTAGAATGGCTAAGTGTCGTCGAGAACGATCCTGCTGAATTGGGTTTACTACCACCCGGTTGGCCATGCGATCGAGGCGTTCAAGACCGCCAAGGGCCTGTGGAACGCTAACCAGAATGTCGAGATTCACCTGCTGCTCAATAGCAGAACGCCTGTGGAACTTGCGGAGGCATGTGACTGGATCGATCACGCCTACGCCGTCGATCTCGAGGAGTGCGTCCTCGACCGAGACAACGCCGCTTGCCTGCGCGGCGTTCCGACTGAATGGGACTTCGTCGTCAACGATCACAGAGCCACGTGTAGCCCCTTCCAGCTAAGCGCTCCCCTGCGGACTTTCCACGATCTGGCCGCAAGACGCTTCCAAGCTCGGCTGTGGAAGGGGGGGCACCATGAATTGAGTCACGTAGGAGCCCCCGCTTATCAACGGAACTCCGCGATCCGGATGCGCGTTCGGGAATCCGCCGAGGCATTCGTTCGAACGCTCAAACCGGCGCATGTGAACATCGGCGTACTGCTCGCCGGATCGAGCCCTGAACCAATCTACCCCTCAATCGACTGGTGGCGACTCGCGTTTTCCGCCCTTCAAGACGAACTGCCGGACGCTCACTTCTTCATTACCGGGAAAAGCAACGCCGACGACCGATCGAGCACCATAGCCTTCTCCGGCCCGGCTATCTCCGGTCTCACAGGCGCTTCAGAGCGTATCTTCAATTGCTACGATATCGGCATCTGGAATCAACTGGCATTGCTCGAGTGGTGCGATTTGCTGATTGCTCCACACACGGGTTTCGCGTTTCTGGCCCCAAGCGTCGGCACCCCGTGGCTGGCTATCTCAGGTGTGCGTTGGCCGGAGTGTTATTTCAACGAAGTGCCTTTCTATTGCGTGCTGCCCGAATGTCCCCAGTACCCCTGTTGGATGGAGATGAAGGACGTCTGCCGCCAGCGCCTGGCGGCACAAGAAACCGTTCCGTGCATGGGCGAGGAGTTGGCTGGCAGGGTGGTCGACCTGATCCGGGGCACACGCCTGCTCCTGTCTGATGATTTCTCGTTTGATCGAGCCGAGGCACTGCATCAGATGCGAATTGACCAGATGAGATTTGCTCCGGAGCGATTCTTCCGGATCGCTTGAGAACGAGACGTCATCTGGAAGAATCGCCGGAAAATCAAGGTCGGGGCCCGGCCCAAAAGGGGCTATGACGAACGCGGTTGTCCGGTCGGCGACGTCATCGTCGCAGACCGTGCCGAGCGGGTCGTTCGGCGATCCGGAAGTTGGCCACATATTGCCGGCGAGTTCGAGCGTTGAAATGGGGCTCCCGAAGCCCACGGGCCCAATACAACGATTAATGCCGGACGCGTGCGATCTATTGCGGAATGCAGGATGAGTTCGTGGCCACAGGTTCGAGTCCGTTCTGAGGTCAGAGATCAACCGGTGCGATCCAGAGGAACTCTCTCAAGCACACATAATGAAATCAATCAGATAGCGGACAACTTGGGAAACGCGATTTGCCTCCCCAGGCGGGACTCCCTCGAACCGGCGACCGTTCGCTAAGCAAGCCAGGCACTGGTGCCTCGCACGGCGAACGGCAGAAGACGGGGGGAGAAAGATTGTGCGGGGCGCGGTGACTGTAAAAGTTTGCATCGGCCGGGCGGGGCTGCATCGCCAGCTCCTTGGTACGGCCACAATTCCCGTACCCAGTGTACTACCCCCTTTCTGTACCACCCGTTAGGGGTGAGTGCATGAGGGGGGCGGTGTACCGGGACTACACCGGTACCAATGTGCGTTGACAGGCTTGCAAAATCGGCATTTACTAGATGATCTAGGGCCTGATCCGACAGGCTCCGGAGACAGCCGGTAAGCAGCGAAGGGAGACCAGAAATGTTGGAGCTCTTGGAAGACAGACGCAGCGCGAATGGGTGGCACAGACCTCTCGCGGCGGTGCCCGAGAAAATCCTCACCTTCGATCTGCTCCCCAACCGGATCAGTTCCAATTCCGCTACCTTCTCGATGTATCGCGCGAAGGTGCCGGGAGGGTGGCTGGTGGCGAGCCGCCCGCATGACACCGTCCTGTTCATTCCGGACCCCCATCACGATTGGGATGGCGGCTCCGTGGCCTAGCTTGGCCGCCCACCAATCCTAGCCCTAATACCGATCGCTTTGTCTTCGGACCTCCTGGTGCGCCGGCCGATGTTCTCGCCGGCTCTCCCAAGGCCGGACCTGGAGGTCCGGCGCGGTCCGGGAGGACCGCCCTACAGGTCTGCGCTAAGCGACCGGCATTGTACCTAGCCCGCCTTCCCCGCACGCCGTCTGGAGCGACGCACGATGTGCCCAGGTCTGTTGAAGACACCGGCGGCAAGACCGCCGGCGCCACCCGAGACGCGGAAGGTGTATAGTAATGCCTTCCATGCCCGGTTTGACCTCCGCTGAAGCGGCCGCCAGATTCGCGGCTGGCCAGTACAATCGCCCTCCGGAACCCGGAACCAAGAGCCTCCACGCGATCCTGCTGGAGAACGTGTTCTCGGTCTTCAATTTCATCATCGGCGGCATCGTGCTGTTCCTGCTGGCCTTCTATCTGGGAACCCGGGACGGGCGGCTGCTCTGGGATTGCGTGGGCGTGTTTGCGGTGGCCTTCAGCAATACCGTCATTGCGGTGATCCAGGAGCTGCGGGCCAAGCTGGCCATGGAGAAAGTCAACCTGCTGATCGTGCGGGAGGTGACGGCATTGCGGGATGGCGCGGAGGTCGCCATTCCGCACGGGCGGATCGTGCTGGGCGATGCGATCGTGGTGAAGCGCGGGGACCAGGCGGTGGTGGACGGGAAGGTGCTGGAATCGCACCGGCTGGAGATGGACGAATCGCTGCTCACGGGCGAATCCGAACCAATCGAAAAGGGAGCGGGAGACAGCGTCCTGTCGGGCAGTTTCTGCGTGTCGGGCAACGGCTGCTATGTGGTGGAACGGTTGAGCGATGCGAGCTATGCGTCGGAGGTCACGCGGCTGGCCCAGCGGTTGAAAAGCCGGGTCAGCCCGCTGCAGAGGCAGCTCAACCGCATCGTGGAGGCGCTGTTCGGCGTGTCTGTGGCGCTGGCAGTGCTGGCGGGGTCGCTGGGCCTGGTCCGTCATCAGCTCGGCGTGGAGCTGGTCCGGAAGCTGGCCACCATCCTGGACGGTCTGGTGCCGCAAGGCCTGGTGCTGACCGCCTCCCTGATCTTCGCTCTGGGCATATACCGCATCGGCAAGGTTGGGGCGGTGGTGCAGAGCTTCAATGCGATCGAGTCGTTCGCCGGGGTGCGTGCCATCTGCATGGACAAGACCGGGACGCTGACGCAGAACAGAATGTCGGTTCGCAAGGTTACGCCGCTCGCGCCCGGCCTCGCGGTGGAGACTCTGGAAGGGCTGCTGGGCACTTACGCGCGCCTTTCCTCGGAAAAGAACGCCACCATTCGCGCCCTGGAGGCGTTGCCGGGAGACGGGCAGGCGGCGCAGGTGGACGAAATCCCGTTCAGCTCGCGGAGAAAGATGAGCGTGCTGATGGTGGAGCGGGGCGGCGTCGAGACCACCTACGCGCTGGGGGCCCTCGAGGTTCTGCTTGAGAAGTGCCCGCAGGGGAGCGGAGTGGCGGCTGCCGGGGGCCTAGAGGTGTACCGGAACCTGCTGTTCGGCGAGGTGATGGATCGCCGGCAGATCGATCCGCGAGCGGACAATCTGGGTTCGTTTCGCCTTCGGCCGCTGGGCATCGTGTCGCTGGGCGACCTGGTGCGGCCGGATGCGCGCGAAGTGATCGGCGAGTTCGCGCGGCGGGGAATCGCGCTCAAGATCCTCTCGGGCGATTCGGCGACGGCCATCCTGGCGACATGCCGCGATATCGGCTGGAGCGTCGCGGATTCGGAGGTGGTCGGCGGGGCGGAACTGGACGCTCTGGAGGGCCAGCGGTTCGAGGCGGCCGTCGAGAAGAGCGTGGTCTTTGCCAGGCTGCGGCCCGAGCAGAAGGTGCGGATCGTGCAGGCGCTGCGCGCCCGAAAGATTCATACCGCCATGATCGGAGACGGGGTCAACGACGTTCCAGCCATCAAGCAGGCGGACGTGGGCATCGCCATGGAGGAGGGGGCCGCCATCACCAGGGAGGTGGCGGACATCGTTCTGCGCGAGAATCGGTTCACGCTGCTGCCGGTGGTCTTCGCGGAGGGCCAGAAGATCGTCGACACCGTGGTGACAGTGGCCAAGCTGTTCCTGACCAAGAACTGCATGGTGATCTATGTGACGCTTGGGTCGGCGCTGCTGCTGTGGGGGTTTCCGCTGACGCCCCGGCGCCTCGGGTTGTTCAACCTGTTTGCCATCGGGGTGCCGTCCTTGCTGATCGCCTTCAGCA
>PMEV01000235.1 GCA_003154855.1 Bryobacterales bacterium | reverse complement strand
TCACCCACCACGACCAGCCACTGGTCCAACTTGATCCGCCGCTCGCACCGTATTCGCTTTGGGAATCTGCCGAGGAGAAGTAGATTCGGAGCTGTAAGCAGAAAGACCAAAAAGGAGGAAGTGGTGCGAAAAAGCCTTTGGATGATCGGCCTGGCGCTAGCCATTCCGGCTGTTGTATCCGCGCAAAAGGTTCCCAGGTTTGAGGTCTTCGGCGGGTATTCCTATGGATGGATAAACGGCTACGTTGCCAATGGGAGCTTGCTTGGCTCAGGCACCGGAACTTATCCGTTCCCGAGCTTTGGGTCGAAGGGCTGGACCGGATCGGTGGCTTTCAATGCCACCCGCTGGTTCGCCGTGGTCGCCGACATCGGTGGCCTCTACGCCATGCCAACCAGAACCATCTCCGGAATGCCGATTACCATCGGCATGCATGAGCGCAGCTACTTGTTCGGGCCGCGTTTCTCGAACCGGTTCGGGCGATGGACCGTCTTCGCTCATGCTCTGGCCGGCGAGGCGCACGCCTCGGTGTTGATCGGAGGCCCCGAGGTGCTCACTCCGATCGGCATCGTGGATACCAAGTGGGCGATAGCCCTCGGCGCTGGGGTCGATTTCACGGTGTATCGTCCGCGAGGCCAGGGGCACGGCGCGGGTCAGGAACTCGCTATCCGCCTCGGACAGGCCGACTGGCTCAGGACGAACTTGGTTGGCAGCCGCCAGGACAACGTCCGGATCTCGACGGGCGTTGTGTTTCGGTTCTAAACGGTAGCGCCGGCGGTCTTGCCGCCGGTGTGAGCTTCGCCTGCAGGAGAACGTGAAGATGAGAAAGCCGTTCCTTAAGACAAACTGGCTAGCCGGGCTGGCACTGCTGGCCATCCTGCTGACCGGCTGCCCCAGCGACAGCGCCCCGGTCCAGGGCGGCGGTAACCAGACACTCGATTTCACGCTGGCGCTTGCGGCCCCCACGCTGCTGGTGCTGCAAGATGGGACCCCCGCCTCCTTGGACGCCACCATTAAAAGAACCGCGGGCAGCGCGAACAGCGTCACCTTGAGCGCCACGGCTCTGCCAGCCGGCGTGCACGCGCAGTTCCTCCAGCCGGGCGCTGGCNNAACGTTCAGGCCAGCGATGGGGGACCCGCAACCAGCCAGTCGCTCACGCTGATCGTCGGCATCGTCGCAGCCGTAGGCAACACCGTGGACTCGAACTCGGGCGTGGGCGGCAAGCTCCAGCAAGTCATGGGGGTCACACTCGAGCCCGACCTGTGGAGGCACTTCTTTCTGCCCTTGGATTGGGACTCTCTCAAAGCCCTGGGCGCGGCGCGTATCAACGTGAACACCGTGGATTTCATCCCCATGAAATCGAATACCGGGCAAGCCAGCGACTGGGACTTCAGCCAGCTTAACCAGACCATGCTGCCCGCTCTCGACGCTGTCGGCGACGGCGCCATGTTCCGAATCGTCCAAGCGCCGCCCTTCCTCAGCGCCGCCAGCAGCGACGCGAGCGGCTCTCAGTTCGTCTTCAACGACGCGAACCTGGCCGCCTTCGCCCAGTACTGCGCCAATCTGGTGCGCTACTACAATACCGGAGGCTTCGACTGGGGAGGCCAGCACTTCCAATCGCCCAGCAGCAAGCACATCGCTTGGTGGGGGATCTTCAACGAGTACAATATCAATGGCATCCTGCCCAGCCAGTACGTCCAGCTCTACAACACGGTTGTGCCGGCCATGCGGACGGTGGATCCCAGCATCAAGTTCGTCGCGCTTGAGCTCGCCGACTGGCATGTTCTGCTGGAGGATCCCCGCAACAATCTCCCTTGGTTCGTCGCTCCCGCGGCATCCGGCGGCGTGAACGCGCCCGTGAACGCGGCCTCCCTGCACCTGTATGCGGCTGGCCAGCAGAGTGCCAGCGACGCCCAGGTCTTTGCCACCGTTCCCACCTACGCGGACGACATCCGCTACTACTACCAGGAACTGAGGTCGCGGCCGGACCTGGCCAATGTGCCCGTGTGGGCCACGGAAAGCGGCGTCACGGCTGACTTTCAGGTGAACGGCATCAGTCATGCGACCGGCCTCCCCTTCGTGCTCGACCTGCGCGGCTCCGACGCTTTCGAAGCCGCCTGGCAGCCCTACCTGTTCTCGCAACTCGCCAAAGCCGGCAACCAGATGATGCTGCACTGGTCTTACAGCGACGACCGGCAATTCGGACTGATCGACGAAACCGATAACTCCAAATACCTGAGCTATTGGGTGCAATACTGGCTGGCACGGAAGTTTCCCTGGGACGGCCTGACGCCCGGAGCCGATATTCTCGACCTCTCCGCGACCGAAACTTCGACGGTCGAGACGCTAGCTACGAGAAGCAGCGACGGTTCCGTAGTCGTGATGCTGGCCAACCACGCCGTGCATGCTCCCAGCGACAACAACGGCCCCGGCGATCCGCGCACCGTGGTTCTGGATCTCGCGGGGCTGGGAGCGTTTTCGACCGCCACCCAGCTTACGATTGACGCCAACACGGACACCGTGAACGGGCCGGCCGAGGCGCCGGTCGCGCCGGCGCCGAGAATGACGGTGACCCTAAGCGGTTATGGAGTGACCTTCGTGACGCTCCGTCCCTAGCCGACTTACCGCCCGACGTAGGGTAAGCTTCAGCTTGCCCAGGGACTTTTTCAGCAGCCTGCGAGGTGCAATCCGGTTTGGAAGAGGAGTCGTATAATGAAGATCGCCGTGGAGGCCCCTGAAATCGAGGTCGCGCGCAAATGGTGAGCTGGTATTATCCATGGCTGGACGTCCTGCTGTGCAGTTTCAACGGCATCACGTTTACCCTGCTCTCTTTCCTTTGGTTCCGCGAGTACCGGAAGTCCGGCAGCCACTGGGGCGGCTATCTCTATCTGTACATCACGGTGGCTTGTGCGGTCCTCTTTGTCTCCCGCGTCGTCAATTACCTCTCGTTGGGGGTCGCTTACCACGCTCTGACGTTTCTGGTGTACCCTCAACTCGCCGCCAACGTTCTGCTTCCCCCTTTGATGGTCCATTTCTTTTATCGCAGCGAAAAGGAAGGTCTGCCCGCCCGTCGGATATGGCAGGCCGGTCTCTTCGCTGTGTACGCACTGGGGCTTGTATTCGCGGTGTTGGCGTTCGGCGCGCTTGGAGGCACAAACCACAATTACCTGAGCGGCAAGCCAGCGCTGCTGGCCTACCGGGCGCTCATGGTTGCGGCGGCCACAGGCTGCGGCCTGGTCCTGTGGGCGTCCCGCCGCCCGGGCGCCGATCGGCTCTCGCGGAATCAGCGGCGCTTGTTGCTGCTCCTTTCGGGCGCCTGGGCCTCCATTTTCCTCGTCGCACCGTTGGGAGAATGGGGGGCCATCCTGGCGCTTTTGCTGCCGCTGGGCTTCGGATTCGTCATCACTTACTATGTCGAACGGCCCACCTTCTTCGATGTCCTCATCAAGAAGGGAGC
>PMEV01000281.1 GCA_003154855.1 Bryobacterales bacterium | reverse complement strand
TGAGACGCACGGCGGCCGAATCGACCTTGGGCGGAGGTGAGAAGGCTCCCGGCGGTACCTGGAAAAGCAGTTCCGGCTCGGTGAAGAGGTTCGCGAGGACGGTCAGGTAGCCGTACTGGCGGCTGCCGGGGCGGGCGGCAAGCCGTTCGGCAACCTCCTTCTGCGTCAGCACGATAGCGCGGCGGAGCAGGGGGCCGAGAGCGAAGATCCGCTCCAGAATCGGCGAGGTGATGTAGTAGGGGAGATTGCCCGCGATGACGGCGGGCCCCCACTGGCCGAGCCCGGTCTCCAGGACGTCCGCCTGGAGGACAGTCAGGCCCGGCGCATTCCGGAACCGCTCGCGGAGGGATTCCGCCAGACGGGGGTCGATCTCGATGGCGACGACCCGGCTGGCCCGCGCCAAGAGGAACTCGGTCAGCGCGCCACGCCCAGGCCCGATTTCCACCACCAGCGGCTCGGGGCCGGGACAGGCAGCTTCGGCCAAACGCTCGAGGATGGCCGGGCGGGTCAGAAAATGCTGGCCCAACCGGCGGCCGGAGGCGGCTCGGTGCGGGGCCACTAGCTCTTCACGGTGATGTTGGTCCGGTTGAACGAGAGATACATCTTGCCGAACCGGGGCTTGCCAAAGGCAGTTGCCGGGGTGAACTCCATGAAAAGCAGCTTGTTCTCAATAGCCCGCCGCAGTTCGTTGTTCTTGACCACGCTGGGGCCCTGGGTGATGGTGTAATCGATCATGCGGCCTTGCCCGTCGATGATGACTTCCACCACGAAGTCCTCGTCGGGAAGCGCGAAGGGGTTCTGAGCCTTGACGGCGGGTTGAGTGAACAGAGCGACCTGAACGTCGTTGCTGGAATTGTGGGGGAAAGCCAAAGAAGGCATCAACATGCTGAACAAGAGCATGGCGGAGATCAGGCCTCCGGCCAGGGGGATGGCCAGCGGCCGCATCAGGTTGTCCGCCCAGAGGCGGAAGCGGTCCGCAAACTCCCGGAACGGATGCTGGCGGGCGAGCCGCCGGGTGCGCTCCCGGGAAGCCATCACGCGCAACGCGCTGTTCAGATGGGGGGGAGGAACGGCCGGGGGCAAACTCCCCACCGCAGCCCGAACCTGGGCCAACCCTCGAGTTCGAAGCCGGCACTCCGGACAGCCGGCCAGATGCTCCGACACTGCCTGCCGCTCCCCGACGGAGAGGCAGCCATCCAAATGAGCGGAGAGTGAATACTGTACGTGCTTGCAAGTCATACGTTCACTCAGCCGGTTTGTGGCGTCCATTGCAGGGCCGGATCCGGCTCGAGCCGGCCCGCCAGATCCTTGCGCAAAGCCTCGCGGCCGCGCAAAATGCGGGACTTCACGGTCCCCAATGCAACCTGAAGAATATCCGCTATTTCCTCGTAGCTGAGCTCCTCGATATCCCGCAGGACAACGGCGGTACGGAAGCTCGGGTTCAGATGGTCGAGCGCCTCCACGACCAGTTTCTGGCGCTCATGATCCGAAGCGCAGTCGTAAGGGGAACGCCCGGGTTCGGCCAGAGTCTGGCAATAGTTCGGGCCGCCCTCGTCGTCGCTTTCCAGGCCGACCTCCGGCCGGCGGTGGCGGCTAAACCAGCGCTGGTAGTTGTAGGCCTCGTTGACTGCGACGCGGTAAATCCAAGTCTTCAGGCTGCTGTCGCCTCGAAAGGCGCCAATCTTACGAAAGATCTTTATGAAAACCTCCTGGACGACGTCGCAGGCGTCGGCGGGGTCGCTCATCAGGCGGGAAACGAGATTGTAGACGGGCTGCTGGAAATCGGTGATCAGGGCCTCGTAGGCCCTCTCGTCGCCCTTCCTGAGTCCCTCCACGAGCCAAGCGTGGTCGCAGCTTTCCCCGATATCCCCGGGGACCGCGACCGGTTCACCAAATGCCGGCTCGACGAGATGAAGGGAAGTGTCCGCCACGGCGGCGCCTCGATGGCAAATTCACCTTCAACGTTACCAGGAATTCCAACTTCCTACAATGTAGTAGACACCACGGCAGGACGGAAAGTTCCCTACGCAAAGCGGTGGCGGGCCAGTACTCGGGGCGGGCGCGTACCGGGAGTACCCATAGGAGTTAGGACCACCCTCTCGACGAAAACTCCTTCAGGCTTCTTGGCGGGAGCGCGGTTTCCCAGATTCCGCCCCAGGCCTCTCGAAGAGAGAGATCACTGGTGAGACCGGCGCTGGGATTGCCCGATCCGCCACCACCGGGCATCAGCGGCAGGACAGGCCTGAAGCGGGCTGATCCCCAGGTTGCCATGCGCGCATGAAGTACCAGTTTGCGCCCAACGCCCCACGCTTCAGGGCGAGACAGACCACGTCGCCGGATCTAATCGGGTCGAAGGTCGCGAGACTCACTCGAAGCTTGTTTGATCTTGCGATTGGCCCCCAGGGTCCCAATTCCAACTCGTAGGTCGTGGCCTGGCCCCTGTGGATACGCTTCCCCTCCACACTGGCCACGTAGCCCGCTGCCGGTGAGCGATCGAGCAGCACATTGGCTTCAATGGCAACTCCATAGCCATAGGCGAGGGAAAAAGCGAATAGAGCAGCCAAGGTTACCCCCTTCCGGCGGACGGTCGAGTCAGCCTTGTAGGCTGACAGACAAAGCAGGCCGCCTATGCCGATGGAGACCCACGCGACAGCCGGCGAAAGAAGAAGGTTGTAGTCGCGCACGGAACGCAACAGAAGGACAGAACCGGGCAAGAGGAATGGCACTACGACGTTAGGGTGAGCGTCGTTTGGATTTGCGTCTATTCGGAAAAGGCCGCCCGACCTTCTCGCGGTTTCCACCGCCGCCCAAGGCAATGCCGTCAGGAGCACAATCGTAAGTTCATATGGAACCGGGTAGAAGAATCCCCACAAAGCTGCAGCGGACGCCATCACAGCCATGGCTCTGGCGAAGCGCACGCCCTTGGCAAGCGTCTTCGTCCTCTCGCCGGGCGTCGCACCAAGGTGGGCGTTTCTTCGAATCTCGACTTTCGACGCTCGGTGGTCTTCGCTGTCCAGGCACGGCACGGTGTACAACCACTCCGCGAACTCAGGGTCCAAATCAAACACTTGCAGAAACTTGACTGGGCGGCGGCCCTCGTCTCTGGGTACAAGGACAAAGGCGGGCGGCGATGTAGGCAGCGATCGCCATCCGCGAATCTCCTCGCGGCTCAGCACCGCGGTCCGAGTAAGTTCTTCAACTTCGATCCGATCCCGAAAGAGCACGACCTTGGATCGAAAAGTCGATAGAATGCAATAGACGCCAAGAGCCCCGAAAGCAAGGCACAAACCAGCAAGCCAAAACCGCGAGTGGGGATTTCGCAGGCTTGCTGTGGCCGAAAACCACGTGCCGATTACTCCGCCCGCTGCCAACGCGAGGCCGCACAGGATCAGGGCAACCAGCCAGCCGCCGGAGGCGCGATATGCGCGAGGATAGGCAGAGGAGCCTTCGACTCGCCGGGCGGTGTGCATGTCAGTCATTTTCGCATGATGTGTTGTCGCTGGTGGTCGGAGCGCTCAGGCCCGACTGGTCCCTTGAGCGCCGAAAGCTCGGCAATCCACTTGCTGCAGCGAGATTGGTCTTGGCGGCCTTTCTTGACGCCCAGGCCGCGAGTGCCCTGGCGTCTACCTATGCAGCACGCTGTTGTTGGGGTCGAGCAGCACCTTGGTGGGCAACTGCTTGAGCGTGACGGTGAAGGGCACGGGTTCGTTGGCCGTCCTGACCCAGCGGACCAGCGGCTTACTCTTCGGGATCTGGATTTCGACGGGCACGAGCGTGCTGAACTCTTCATCCACCCCGCTCTGGGTAACGGCGCCACGCACCTGAACCGCGGGTGGCACGCCAGTCACCTTGTACGTGAGGGTGAACGCCGGGATTCCCGTCCCGTAGACCCACTGGTCGAAAAACTCCTCGAGCTGCGGGTCGGGGGACTTGGGAGGGAGAGCTTCGGCAACCGCGCGCTGGAACTGGGCGGTCGTGACGGCCTGGAACTGGTAGCGCTGCCGGAACTGGCCGAGCATTTCCAGGAAACGCTCGTCGCCGATGCGCTGCCGAAGCATGTGCATGATCCAGGACCCTTTCTCATAGGTGATCACGCGCCAGGCATCGGGGGCCTGGGAAGTGAACAGACGCGGTCCCCAGATGATCGGGCCAGTGGACTCGACGGTGTTTGCGCCGTCCGTTTTGGCCAGCAGGTGGGTCTTGTAGTTGGCCAGCACGGTGTCCACGGCGCGGGCGCCTTTGCGCTTCTCGAGGTACAGCAGCGCGGAGTAGTTGGCCAGCGCCTCCATNNGATCTCGGAATAGAAGGTCTCGGTGGAGGGGGTGCGGGCGGAGGCAGGCCGCTGCGCCGGATCCAGATAGGCCAGCGTCGAGAGGTAGATCAGGCCGGGGAAGCCCTGGCCAAAGGTCCCCGGAATCGGCGCGATGGTCAGGTTCTTGAGGATGGGCGGCCCGAAGTGCGAAGCCATGAACTCGAGGGCGCCGGCGATCTCGAGCGCCAC
>PMEV01000224.1 GCA_003154855.1 Bryobacterales bacterium | reverse complement strand
CCAGGCGCTGGTAGCACTGCCGCAGGTTGCGGCCGAAATTGAGCGACCCGTAGCCGTGCGCGCGCGCATTGGCCAGTTCGATCTCATCCAGGATCGCCCGGATCTCCTCCGCGTTCAGCGTCGAGTGTTCCAGGTAGGCGACGAACTCATCGAACGCCCGCTCGAAGTAGATGTTGTTCTCCCAGAGGGTGTCGTCGGCGTCGAAAATCAGGTGGAGGCGCCCCTTCATGCGGGATCGGGGAAGCGGGAGGGACTGTGGCCATTCCGGGGCTGCACCCGCTTGAGGCTGGCGATGAGCTGCTGCTTGGGGATGTAGCCTTCGCAAAAGGAGACGAGCTGGCGCAGGCGTTCCGGCTCCGAGCGCAAGCGCAGCAGGCGCTGGCGAAAGTCGAGGTCCTGGATACTCTGAGCGAGTTGGAAGCTGAGCTGGGCGTCCTGAAGCTCGGCGGCGGGTGCGGAATCGTCGAGCTTACGCAGCGCCTGGTAGGCATCCAGCGCGCGCTCGCGGAGGCCGGGGGGCAGCTCGGCGCCCGGCTCGTCGTCGAAGAAATCGATGGATGCGCGGAGGTAGGATTTCCCCTCGTCCAGGCTGAGCAGCTCGAAGCGGCGCAGGCCGGTGGTCAGGATGTCCAGGCGGCCGTCGGGATAGCGCTCCAGGACCCGCTCGACCACCGCGCTGCAACCGGCGTCGGCGACACTCTCCCGGCTGGCCAGCACGACGCCGAATTCGGAGCGGTCGGGGAGCACGTCGGCGACCAGTTCCTTGTAGCGATCCTCGAAGATGTGCAGCGGCAGCGCGGTGCGCGGGAACATCACGAGAGGGAGCGGGAACAGCGGCAACAACCCCTGCTGCATGGTACTATTATGGCTCAAACATACTCGCGGACGGCCGGCGCGCGTGGAGATTAGCGGCAAAGTGGTGCTGATTACCGGGGCCTCGGAAGGGGTCGGAGCGGCCTGCGCGGAGGCGTTCCGGCGCCGCGGGGCGCGGCTGTCGCTGGCGGCGCGGTCGGCATCCCGGCTCGAAGAAGTTGGCCGTGGCGAAGCGCTGGTGACTCCGGGCGACCTGACCGAGGCGGACGTGCGGCGCCGCGTGGTCGAGCGGACGCTCGAACGCTTTGGGCGCGTGGACATCCTGATCAACAACGCCGGGGTGGGGCTGTATGTCGCTGCCTCGAAGGCGCCTCTCGAAGCAGTGCGGAGGATGTTCGAGCTAAACGTCTTCGCGGCGCTCGAGTTGGCGCAATTGGTACTGCCGGGGATGAAGGAGCGCCACAGCGGGGCGATTGTGATGGTCAGTTCGATCGCCGGCCGGATGACGCTGCCCTGGCTCAGCCTGTACTCAGCCTCCAAGGCGGCCCTGGATTCGGTAGCGGATGCCTTGCGGGTGGAACTGAAGCCTGACGGCATCGGGGTAACCACGGTGGCGCCGGGCTACGTGACCACCGGCTTCCAGAGCCATGTGCTGGGCGGGCGGCCGCCGGCCGGCCTGGCGCGCTACCAGCGGTTCGCCATCTCGGCCGGGCACTGCGCGGAGGCCATCGCCAGGGGCGTCGAGCGGAACGCGCGAACGGTGATGGCGCCACGTAGCGGTTGGATCGCGGTGCTGGCGGCGCGCCTCTTCCCGTCCTTCACCGACCGCCAACTGGCGCGCATCAACAGGAACCTGGAGCAGGGCGAATGAACCTGAAGCTGGTGCGCACTCCGGGGATCTTCCTGGTGGGCTTCATGGGCAGCGGAAAATCCACCGTAGGCAAACTGCTGGCCGATTGGCTGGGATGGAGCTTCGCCGATCTGGACGCCGATATCGAGGCCGAGCAGAACCTCCCGATCCCCGCGATCTTCGACCAGTACGGCGAAGAGCATTTCCGCAAGCTCGAGACCGAGGCGATCCGGAAGCGGACGCGGATGGTGCGCAGTGGGCGGCCCCTGGTGTTGGCGCTGGGCGGAGGCGCCTTCACGCGGCCCGAGAATCTGGAACTCCTGGAGGGCCACGGGGTGACGGTGTGGCTGGACTGCCCGCTGGAAATGGCCCGGCGCCGGGTGCTCGCGGAGGGCGCGGACCGGCCGCTGGCGCGCGATCCGCGGAAGTTCGGCGAGCTGTACGAAGCGCGGCGGCCCGGTTATGCGCGGGCGGAATACCGCGTCGACGCCGCGAGCGACGATCCGCACCCGGTGGTGGAAGCCATCCGCGCGCTCCCCATTTTCNNGCTGCTGGCCGGGCGGCGGCGCTATCCGCTGGACGCCTTCGACAACGTCTGGGTAGTGGGTGCGGGCAAGGCCGGCGCGGCCATGGCGCAGGCCGTCGAGCGGGTGCTGGGCGCACGCATACGGGGTGGCCTGGTCAACGTGAAGGACGGCCACCTGGCGCGCTTGCGGCGCATCGAGCTAAATGAGTGCGGCCACCCGGTGCCGGACGGCCGAGGGGTCCGCGGAGCCGAGCGGATCGCCGATATCGTGCGCGGAGCCGGGAAGCGCGACCTGATCGTTTGCGTGATCTCGGGCGGAGCCTCGGCGCTGCTGCCAATGCCGGCCGCTCCCGTCACCCTGGAAGAAAAGCGGGCCACGACGTCCCTGCTGCTGGCTTGCGGGGCCAACATCCACGAGATCAATGCCGTGCGCAAGCACATCTCGCGGATCAAGGGCGGACAACTGGCGCGGCTGGCCTACCCCGCCCAGGTGCTCGCGCTGCTCGTTTCGGACGTGGTTGGCGACGACCTGGACGTGATCGGGTCGGGGCCCACGGCGCCCGACGCTTCCACGTTCGCGGGCGCCCAGGCGATCCTCGACAAGTACGGACTGCGCGAGCGGATTCCCGCCGCGGTGCGCGAACGGATCGAGCGCGGTGTGCGCGGCGAGATTGCGGAGACTCCCAAGCCCGGCGACCCGGCCTTCGAGCGCACCACCAACCTGATCGTAGGCAGCAACCGGCTGGCAGTGGACGCGGCGGCGCGGAAAGCCCGGGAATTAGGGCTGCGCCCCGTGGTGCTTTCGACCGTGATCGAAGGGGAGGCGCGCGAGGTGGCACGGATGCACGCTGCCATCGCTCGGGAGGTGCGGGCCACGGGGCGGCCCCTGAAACCGCCGCTGTGCCTGATTTCGGGCGGCGAAACCACGGTCACGCTGCGCGGCAACGGGCTTGGCGGAAGGAACCAGGAATTCGTGCTGGCCGCGGCCATCGACCTGGCCGGGAGCAACGAGGTGGTCGTGCTGAGCGGAGGTACCGACGGCACGGACGGGCCTACCGACGCCGCGGGCGCCATCGCCGACGGAGCTACCCTCGAGCGGGCCGGGCGGTTGGGCCTGGATGCGCGGCAGTTCCTTGCCGAGAACGATTCCTACCGCTTCTTCGACGCGCTGGGGGATCTGCTGAAAACCGGCCCCACCGGCACCAACGTCATGGACCTCCGGCTGGTGCTGGTCGGGCGGCCTCGGGTAGCGCCGGCGGTCTTGCCGCCGGTGTATTCCGCGCACTCGACCAGGGCCAGTCTTCCGCACTGGACACCAAACCGGCCTTGACGCGGTTGGCCCGTGTCGGGGTAGCGGCCAGAACATGCGNNTCCTTCAAATGTAGAATCTCAACCGACCCGCTTTCCGGCGCGGACCGGGACGTCCGGCCCACTGCATTAGTGCTTCTCGATCTCGAGCGAGCTGACTCCGGGCGGTTTTGGCGGCGCCGGCGGGGCGGGCGGTTTGGGCGGGGCGCCGGTGTCCTTGCGAATGGTGATCGAGCCGCGCTCGGTGGCTAGCGTGATCGGCGGGCCCTGCCCAACCACGCCGGTGATGCTGCCGCCCGATTCGTGACGCCGTTCGCTCTGGTATTCGGTCCTGAGGGCGGTGCCGTATTCGTTGTTCAAATCGCCGCGCGCTGTGGTGGCCCTCAAATCGAACTTAGCCGATTCGGGCAGCGTCAGTTCGATCTGGCCCGAGTGCGTGTGCGCGTCGATCTTGGCCAGCGGCGCCGCGAGCGGCCGCAGCGCGATGTCGCCGTGATCGAGCTTCAACTCCAGCGTCTGGGTGAACTGCTCGATCTGGACGTCGCGGGGCCGGTTGGAAGTCAGGCGTACCGGGCCGACCAGGTTCGAGCCGCTGAACGAGCCCAGGTCCATGTGGATCTGCCCGGGCACCTTCTCGACGCGCAGATCGGTCTGCTCGCTCTGGAACTTCAACGGCTTGGCGCAGTCGCGAAACTGCAGGTCGCCGGAGTAGGAACCGTTGACGGTCACCTCGCCGCCGATGGTGTCCAGCTCGACATCGCGGCCATGCACGCTCTGCAGCTCGAAGTTGCCCTTGATCGCGCCCGCGCGGACCAGTTCGCTCTTGTGCAGGTCCAGCCGGACGTTCGAGGCGATGTTCTGGAGGCGCACGCTGGCGGTGTCGCTCGAAACGTCGACGCTGCCGTTGAGGTCGCTGATGTCGAGATCGCCATCGCGCCCGTGGACTTCCAGGTTGGCCGCGCGGGGAATGGCGATCTCGAGGTCGGTCGAAACGCGCTGGCCGCCGGTAACACGATCCTGGTTGGTGCGGACCACCAACTGGTTGCCCTGCGTGGAGATTTCCACGGGGGTCTGCTTCTGGGCGTCATTGGCTTCGCCGTCGCGCAGGGCGCGAATGGTCTTGTGGCCGCTCACCTTCACGTCCTGTGTATCGGCGCCCACGATGTGCAGGTTGCCCCGCAGGTTCTCGACCAGGATGCGGGTGGCCTTGGGAGCGGCCGCGGTCTGTTCCGGGACCGTGTAATCGTAAGGGTGGCCGAAGATCTCGACCTGGTCGTTCGTGATGAAGCCCCAGTGCTCCCACGGATGGCGGTTGACCATGAAGAGAGCGCTTCCGAAGATGCAGATGAAGACGATCAGGGTCCATTCGCCGGGAGAGACGCCCACGCGGGGCAGGGGCCTTCCGTAGGCGGCCCACAGCAGGATCTCGGCGCAGCGCAGCACTCCCCAGCCGATCAGTACGAACGGCCAGTAGCGGGCCGCCAGGTCGAAGAGCCGCAGCTCGGGCCGCAAGGTGCTCAGCAGGAACCACACGCCAATCAGGATGATCAGCAGCGGTCCGACCAGGGAACCTCGTTTCATACGGCGCCTCCCGGCCGCACTCCCGGGCCTTCCACGTCGGGCGTCATGCGCTCGAACAGACACATGGCGCCAGCCACGATCAACAGGACCGGCCAGGTCCGCGTAAACGAATACGGACCAAAATGATCGATGGCGAAGAGCGAGCCCAGCGTGATGAGCAGGATGGGCCCGCGGATCGCCCGGAAGAACGCCCTAGCGCTGTTCACGGTGCGCCTCCCTCGCGGGGTCCGCGATATTGCCCACGCGGCAATAGAGCATGTAGGCGCCCAGCACGATCAGCAGGACCGGCCAGTAGCGGGCCACCTGCCGGAATTCCAGGTATCCCAGGTTGGTCAGCAGGAACAGCACGCCCAGCGCCATGAGCACCACCGGGCCAACCGGCAAACCGGTCCGGTAGGTCTTCATCGGCAGAATGCTGGAGAATTCGTCAACCGTCTGGCCGAGTTGCCGCCGGGTAGCTGTGTGGTAAGCCTCAAACGGCATGTAGAAGTAGAAGATCGCGATCAGAAGGCTGAACAGCGGCTCGTAGCCGGAGGCGGCCCCGGAGCTCAGCATGCTGATCAGCAGGCCGAAGATGACCACGTGGACCACTCCCTTGGCGTACTGCCCGTTGTAAACGGCGCCGACGCCGGGGATCAAACCGAGCACAAAAGCCAGGCCGGGCGAAGGACCAGCCGACGTGATCACGGGCGCCGGCGGAGGCGTCACCACCGGTTGGGGCATGTGTTCTTCGCAGACGATCGTTCCCTGGACCGCACGCTGGCAAGCCGGGCAGAGAGGCCGGCCGCAGGTCCGGCAGAATGCCACCGCGGCTACGTCGGTATGTTTGAAGCAGTTCATGACCTTGTCCTCCTGTTTCCTCTACTTCGTATTACGCATTCCCGGTCCAGCAGTTCCACCGCGGTCCTGGGCCGCCGGGGGTTTGCCTTCCGCAGGCTTTTCGGGCGGGTTGGCTGGCTGATCGTCCGCGCTCGCCGCGCGGCCTCGCAATTCCTGTTCCTTCTGCGTCCATTCATGGAGTTGGGTCTGCACCTCGTACACCAGGCGCAGATTCGAGCAGAACTTCACGGTGCCTTGGTAAGCGCGATACACCTTCTCGTCGAGCTGACGCCAGATGCGCGCCGGCTTGAGGTCGTCCGCCGTCCATTTGCCCGGCGAGATGCCCGCGGCTTTCCACAACAGGGAGAACGACAAAATGGTCATGGCGAAGCCCATGGCGAACTTGGGCTGCAGGATAGGCTGAATCCAGCCGTGAACCATCTTGCGCCAACTGCTGGACTGGCGGCTACGGGCTTGCTGCGCGCTCGGCAGCTCGAACAGGATGCGGGTGAGTAGCTCGGGCGGCGGTTCCACCTCCGCCACACGCTCCATGAACCCCAGCGCCGCCTGGACGTCGCGCGCCATCCCGGCGCAAGCCGCGCACTGGGCCAGGTGGCTCTCGATCTCCGCCTTCTGCTCGGGGGCCAGCGTGCCATCCACGTAATCGCAAAGCAGGATTTCCAGATCGGCGCAGTTCATACCAGCACCTTCTGCCTGCGTAAAATGCGCGCCAGTTCGGTCCGGCCGCGATTGAGCCTGGACTTCACCGTGCCCTCCGGGACCTTGAGCACCTGGGCGATTTCCCTGTATTCCAACTCCTCGAGGTCGCGCAGGATCACCGTCTCGCGGAGATCGGGAGAGAGCTTTGCGAGCGCGCCTTGCAGGAGCTCGCTGGCCTCGCGCCCGGCCAGCAGGCCGTCGGTCCGGGAGGCCGCGCTTCCACGCTCCTCCAGCATGGGGAGCTGCTCTTCGATGGAATCCGTGGCGCGCTCCAGCCGGGTGCGGCGGTAGTGATCGATCAGCAGGTTGCGCGTGAGTCGGGCCAGCCAGACCACGAAGCAGCCCTCGCCGGCACGGAAGCTCTTGAGCGAACGGAAGACGCGCAGGAACACTTCCTGGGTCAGGTCCTGGGCCTCGGAATCCCGGCCCGTGAACCGGTAGCAGAGCGAGTAGACGCGCCGGGTATGGGTCCGGACCATGTCCTCCCAAGCGGAGTCGTCGCCTTCGAGGCAACGGCCCACCAGACTGGAGTCCGGATCCAAAGTTCTTCCCACTCTCCTCACATACCCGGCGAAAGCGGGTTTACAACCCGCGGCGGTTCCGGAGCCCCAGGCGCGAACCGGCGCCGTCCCCGGTTTCCCGGGCAACCAGCGCGGAACTGTAAACACCGCGGCTGCCATGGGCCTCGCTCTCACTTTCAGCCCTTCCCGGCGCTTGCCGCCCGGAATCTTGGGCGGCGCGCCTCATTTCGGGCTTCCAGTTAGAACAACGAGGCATTATGATAAGAAGTTCGCTCGAAACGACGCCTACCGGCATGTAAGGTTCCATTCTAGCCCGTTTAGGGCGAGAGCGAGGCACAATCACGCACCCAGACCGCACCAGACTCGGACGCCTGGCAAAATGGAAGTGGCCGACTGCGCTCCTGCTGGCGGCCGCCGCCGGCCTTTTGGCTTGGTGGGGGCGCCAGCGCTGGCTGCCGGCCCATTTCGAGTGGCGGGCCTTCGGCGCGGCCTTTCTCCGCATGGATTGGAGATGGATGGCGGGCGCGGTGGCCATCACCCTCCTGACCTACTACGGGCGGGCGCTGCGCTGGGGAGTGATGCTCCAGCCCCTGGGGCCCAGGCCAAACCACTGGCGGCTGTTCAAGGCGACCGCGATTGGCTTTACTGCGGTAGTTCTGCTGGGGCGTCCCGGAGAGTTCGTCCGACCGTATCTGATTTCGCTCCGCGAACGGGTGCCCTTCTCCTCGCAGCTTGCCGCCTGGTTCCTGGAGCGCATGTGCGACTTGCTGGCGGTGCTGCTGATCTTCGGGTTCGCCCTGGCGGCATTCGATCCCTCCCGCACGCACCTCGGCCCCAAGCTCCAATGGGTGCTGGAGGTTGGCGGCTACCTCCTGGGCGCGTTGGGGGCCCTCGCGCTGATCGTCCTGGTGATGTTGAGCCAGTTCTCGGATACCATGCGGCGCCGGCTCCTGCAGGGACTGGGCTTCCTTCCCCAGCGTTACCACCACCGGGTAGAGCGCATCGTGACCGCTTTTCTGGATGGCACCTCGGCGACCAAGAAGCATAGCTCCATGTCCTGGCTGGTGTTCTACACGGCGCTGGAGTGGGCTTTGATCGCGGTGTCTTTCGTGTGCCTGTTCAAGGCTTTCCCGGCGACCAACGGGTTTGCGTTCCGCGACGTCCTGGTTTTCATGGGCTTTGTGGCCTTTGGAAGCATCCTGCAGATTCCTGGGGTGGGCGGCGGAGTGCAGATCGTCTCCATCATCGTGCTGACCGAGATGTTTGGCGTGAAGCTGGAGCTGGCCACCAGCATGGCGGTCATGATCTGGGCTGTTACTTTTGTAGGAATTGTGCCCTTCGGCGTGGCCCTGGCGTTCCACGAAGGCTTGAACTGGAAGCGCCTGAGACAGCTCGAGCAGGATGCGGTGGCCAGCGCCACGGACGATCCCGAAGTGGCTGAGGCGACAGGAGATCCTTCCCCATGACCTGCCCATTCTGCGGCCACCTGCAAGACAAGGTGGTGGATTCCCGCGAAAGCAAAGAGGGGGACGTCATCCGCCGGCGCCGCGAGTGCCTGGCCTGCGAGCGCCGCTTCACCACCTACGAGCGGATCGACGAAATCCCATACATGGTGGTCAAGAAAGACGGTCGCCGCGAGAAGTTCGACCGCCAAAAGGTGTTGTCGGGGCTGCTCAAGGCCTGCGAGAAGCGGCCGGTGGCCATGGGCAAGCTGGCGGAGATCGTAGACGAGGTAGAGAGCCGCTTGATGGAGAGCCCCGAGCGAGAGTTGTCTACTACAGCTATAGGAGAACTGCTCATGGGGCGGCTTCGCAGCCTGGACAAGATCGCCTACGTCCGGTTTGCTTCGGTTTACAGGGATTTTCAGGACGAGGAAGCCTTCTTCAACGAGCTAAAGACACTGATCCGGCAGAAGCGGGGTTGATACGCCCGGGGGGCTGGCGGACGGGTGTGAGAAAAGACAGCAAGCAGCACCACCTTATAGTGAGGGTGGTACTACTCCGATTTTGATGTAACCAAAACCCTTCAGATACATCTTAAAGAATAGGACTTAACTTCTTACAAGATCAATGATATGATCGAAGACGGCATCGAAAGCCGCAGGTGCGACCGTCTAGATCGGAAGTGGCTGGCGAGCATACGTCTGGAATCCGCCCCGCGACAAGTTCAACTTTGGCTTCGTCTATGCGGGGAGGAGAGTCGAAAAAGTGGACCAATTCGAAGATCAGTTCCTAACTGACAATCACGAGCCGTTGAGCCTTCCTTTCGACGAGGAAGCCGCTAAGTTTTTTGACGCCGAGGCGGAGGACTTCCATTCCGTTCAGCAGGCGGAAGAGTCGATCTACACCGACGATCCGGTACGCGTGTACCTTCGGGAGATGGGAGCCGTTCCACTCTTGACGCGGGAAGGGGAAGTGGACCTGGCGCGTCGGATGGAGCGCGGCAAGCTGCGGATGCAGAAGGCGATCAGCCGCTCGGCGCTGGTGCAACTGGCGGTGTCGGCTCTGGCCGAACAGATCAAGCGAGCCGAAGAAGATCTGGAAAATGTAGTGGATCTGGGGGACTTCGAAGAAGGCAGCCCGGCCGATGAGACCCGCCACGCCGAAATGCGGCAGACCTTCGCCGAGCAGGCCGCGTTGCACAAGAAGCAGCAGCAGTTGGCCGAGAAGCTGGAGACCATCCCGCCGGGCAATAAGAAGCTGCGCAAGCGGTACGCCGGGAAGCTGGCCCGCTCGAGGGTGGAGACCTCGCTAGCGATCCGCAAGATCCCGTTCCTGCCCGTGAAATGGAAGGAGTTCGGCAAGGAAATTGATCGGGCGGTCGAGGAACTGGGCCACTTCGAGGCCGAGTTGAAGCGCTTGCAGGAGCGGAACGGCCAGGCCAGCCAGGTTAGAATCAAGGAGTTACGCCGCGAGATCCGGAAGCGCGAGATGGTGGCCGGCGCCGGTGTCGAGGATCTCCGCCATACCCTGGCAGTGATCCACCACGGAGAAATCGAGGCCGAGCGGGCCAAGAAGGATCTGGTGGAAGCCAACCTGCGGCTGGTGGTCTCGGTGGCCAAGAAGTACGTCAACCGCGGGTTGCACCTCCTGGATCTGATCCAGGAAGGCAATATCGGGCTGATGCGCGCGGCGGACAAGTTCGAGTACCGGCGCGGCTACAAGTTCTCTACGTACGCTACGTGGTGGATCCGGCAGGCTATTACCCGGGCCATCGCCGACCAGTCCCGCACCATCCGCATTCCGGTCCACATGAACGAGAGCATGAACAAGTTCCTGCGGGCGAACCGGGAGTTGGAGAAGGAACTGGGGCGCGCTCCGACGAATGACGAAATCAGCCGGCGGATGGATATCTCGGTGGAGAAGGTCCAGAAGCTGAAGACCATCTCCCGCGACCCGGTGTCGCTGGAAACGCCGGTGGGCCGGGATGGCGAATCGGCGCTGGGCGACCTGATCGAAGATCGTTGGGTGGGATCGCCGGTCGATTCGGTGATCGAGTCCAATGTGCGGGATGAGACCGCTAACATCTTGAAAACGCTGTCGCCGAAGGAAGAGAAGGTGATCCGGCTGCGATTTGGAATCGGGTGCGAACGCGAGCACACGCTGGAAGAGATCGGACAGGAGTTCGATGTCACCCGTGAACGAATCCGCCAGATCGAGGCGAAGGCTCTNNACAAAGGCCGGGGTCTTGGCGCCCCGGCCTTTTTTGTGCCCGGGGCGCGCGGAGCGGGCCGTTCCCTACTTCGAGGGCGCTTTCAAGGCCCCTTCAATCACGGCTTCGCGCCGGCCGTTGGACCAGGCAGCCTGGATTTCGGCCTCCGGGAGGCCCTCCACCCGGCCCAGAACCAGGAAGGCGGGCAGGGCGTGGTCGAGGGTCTTCCAACGGGCCATCTCTGCCAGGGAGTGCAGGCCCGCTTCTCGTATGGCTTCGAGCACGTGGGGCCGGCGGCGTTCGGTGAGCGCGAGCAGCGCGGCGGCAGCGCGCTCCCGATCGCTCCAAACCAGCGAGTTCAGCATCTGGATGAACCAGGTCGGCTCGACGCGGATGCCCAGCTCCGGGTCGCTTTCTCCCAAAGCCGCGATGGCGGCCAGCGCCCGGATGGCGTGGGCCCGGACCGTATCGTCGGGGTCCTGCATGGCATATTGCAGGTCGTCGACCACCAGGCGCTTGACCGGGGCGTAAGCGATGACATAGGCGGCGATGGCGCGTTGGGAGGGGTCGCCGGACTCGCGCAGCACCTGGCGCAGGCGCGGCAAGTTGTCGGAGGCCAGGTATTCGAAGCGCTCCTGGATGGCGCGGACNNACCGGCTCGGGCAGCGTTGCCTCGCCGTCCGGCTCGGGCCGGAAATCGACGTGCGCAGCCCCCCTCTCTTCCACGCCCAGGTAAAGGATGGCGCGGTTGCCCGCGCAGCAGATCGCCTCGATGCGGGCGCCCACCACGCCTGGCACTTGCAGGAGGCGTTTCTCGAGATCGGCCTTCGAGGCGGGCAAGGGATCGCCCTCGTGGACACCCAGAGCCTCCCGCAGGCGCTTCTCGGAGAGGCGCCGCAGGCCGTAGGAATCAATGACCCCGATGCGGGGCGCCTGGGCGGCCAGAAACCCGGGCGCCGCGAGGCAAATCAGAAGCAGAGCGCGCATATTCTATGGACGCGCCCGCCACGCCACCCGGCTACGCCTGCTTTTCGGCCAACTGGCCAATGATCGGAATCACCAGCTTCTGGTTCTGATAGGCCTTGAACATCAGGAATAGCCACAGGACCATGAAGCCCAGCCAGATTACCAGGTCGACGAGGCTGAACAGGAACCACATGCCAAACGGCAGGATGGCTCGCAGGATCGAAAAGACGATGGTCAAAACGATCATCACCACGATCATGNNAGGAAGTAGCACAATGCGGCGGCTACGTTCTCGGTCAACCCGGCGTCGGCCGCGGCGGGCGGTGGTGCGCCCGGCTGCTGGTAAGCTCCCGGGGGTGGTGCACTGGGCTGCTGGTAGGCTCCCGGGGGCGGCGCGCTCGGCTGCTGGTAGGCTGGCCCAGGGGGCGGCGGCGCATTACCGCCCGCGGGAGGAGCCGCCACGGGCGTTCCGCACCGCTGACAAAACTGACCCTCGACAGAAGAACCACAATTCTTGCAGAAAGGCATTGATCCTCCGACCTCAATCAACTTTACTCGAACCCCGGCACTTTCACAAGCACTGGCCGGCGATTTTCCATGCGGGCGGCTGCTGGGGCGAGGCGCCACGCACGGGCCGGCTCCCCGCCANNTGTTCCGGGCTATCTCCGCGGTGTGCTCCACTATGCGGAAGAGCACCATCATGACCTCCAGCCAGATCCGGCCGAGCAGCAGGTACAGGAAGGCGCCGATCGGCGCGCCAATCAGGAATAGGAGGCCCATGGATTCCCCCCCGGGGGCCCGCATCAACTGCACTCCCAGGTACACCACGTATAGGGCCGCCAGGATCACCCCAATGATCAAGAGCACAAAGAGGAACTTGATGATCTTGGGCGCGACGAAGCTGGTGAACGAGAAATCGAAAAGCGAGCCGAAGAATCCCTTGGACGGCGGGCTCGGCGGGGCATAGCCTGGCGCCGGCGCTGGGGCTGCATACGCTGGCGGCGGAGCTTGGTACGGCGGCGGTGGGGCCTGGTAGGATGGCGGCGGTGGGGCCGGCGCGTATCCGGGTGGGGCCTGGGGTGGAGGCGGCGGCGCCGCCGTATAGGCCTGAGCCTGGCCAGCGGGGGTTCCACATTTCCCGCAGAACTGGCCTTCAAAAGGGGAACCGCAATGCTTGCAAAACTGCATGACTGCCTCCCGTCTCCAAAACCTCGATCAAGCTGGACAACTAACTCTCGCTAAGAGAACGTCCGGTCAATAGAATGTACCAGAATCGCGTCCTGGTTCCAAGAGGTTTCTGCGCCGGGCACCATTCCGCGCACCCTTCCACCACTCTCAATCCTTTGCAGCGCAATAAGATCTGGAATTCCCCGCCTGGGGTGTGCTATAGTGTAGGCGAGGTAGATCCGGCGGGTCTCCGGCCTGCCGCTCCCCAGCACTTCGGTATTCCCGCAGAACCCCTTCGGTAATCCTGGGCTTGCTGTAATTGGGGTTATATCTGGCTGGGAGGGGAAGAACCGGTGCGAGATGCCGGGCTACCGTGAAGCAGCCGCCCACTGATCCGAGAAACAAGACTCCAAAGGAGCGCTGAGTCTTCCATGGACGACGATCGCAAGTACAGACAACGGGGCTATTACGAATCCGGCCGCGATAACCAGGGCCACCGGCCCGAGGAGAAGCCGCGCTCCGGCCCCCGCCCACCCCTGGACATCACCGGCCCCAGGCTGCCACGGCTGGTCCAGACAGTGGTGGCTTCGCGCTGTTACAGTTGCGCCACGACTCTGCCGAACGGGACCGACTTCAAGAGCGTCTGCCCGAAATGCAGCGCGGCCTTACACTGCTGCAAGCAGTGCGCCCACTTCGAGCCCTCCACGCGGTTCCAGTGCCTGAAGCCGATCCCGGCCCGCTTGCCGCTGAAGGACCAGGCCAACGAGTGCAACTGGTTCGAAGCGCGGGTCACGGTGGCCCGGGACGCTACTTCGTCCACTAGCCCGACGGCCTCGAGCCCGGCACCCAGGAATTCCTCCGACGCCCGGGCCGCCTTCGATAACCTCTTTAAGAAGTAAACCTTAGCAGGCGTTGCCATGCGCGTCGCCGAGCTCTACCAGCCCCACCAATTCCGCCTTGTCGAGAGGCCGGCGAGCGATCCCGCTCCCGGCGAAGTGCAGGTTCGGGTGGAAGCCTGCGGCATCTGCGGCTCCGACCTGCACTACTTCGCGGAAGGCGGGATCTGCGGCACGCCCAACGTTTACCCCATGGTTCTGGGCCACGAGCCGACCGGCTCGGTGGTGAAAGCCGGTCCGGGCGTGAGCGGCTGGGTGCCCGGCGACCGCGTGGCCCTGGAGCCCGCCGTCTATTGCTACCACTGCGAGCAATGCCTGAGCGGGCATCACAACCTGTGCGCGCACCTGCACTTTCTCAGCGCGCCCCCCGATCCCGGTTTTCACCGCGAATACGCCAATCTGCCGGCCGCGAACCTGCTGCCTCTCCCGCCTGAGATCAGCTTCCAGGAGGGTACCCTTTTCGAGCCGCTGGCCGTGGTACTGCATTCCCTGCGTTTCGTTCAGCTTCAGCCCGGTGAGACGGCTGCGGTCTTCGGCGCCGGCCCGATCGGGCTGCTGACCATCTTCGCCCTGAAGCTGGCGGGCGCCGGACGGGTCTGGTCGGTCGAGCCGGTGGCTGAGCGCCGCCGCCTGGCTTGCCGGCTGGGCGCCGATGCCGCTCTCGATCCCACGGGAATCGATCCCGTCCGCCAGATCCTGGCCGACACCGGCGGCCGCGGAGTGGATGCGGCCATAGATTGCGCCACCCGCGGGGCATCTCTCAGCCAAGGCGTCGAGGTGGCCCGGCGCGGTGGCCGGCTGGTGGTGACCGGAATCCCTTCCGAGGCGCGCTCGGCCCTGGATTTGCACGCCATGCGCCGCAAAGAGCTGGCGCTGTTCAACGTCCGCCGCTCGAATCGCCAGAGCGAGAGTGCGCTGGATCTGCTGCGCGAGCACCGCCGCCGCTTGGCCCCCATCCTGACCCACGAAACGCCCCTCGAAGACGTACAGCAGACGTTTACGAAGTTGGAGCGTTACCAGGACGGCATGGCCAAGGTGGTNNGTGGCCAATAGCTCGAGCGTGCGGGCCGCCGGCGGCGGCCGGACCGACAGACGGTCAAAGTACAGGCAGCCCCCCAGGACGCCGTCCACCAGGATCGGATAGACCCCCAGACTCACCGCCCCAACCGACTTCAGCGCCTCGCTCTCAGCGAAGGAGCTGCCGGCATTCACCAGCAGGTCCTGCCTCCGCACCAGGGCGGTTCCCATCAGTCCGCCGCGAACCGAGATCGGCATCCGGAACTTGGCCCGCAGCTCCTCGGCGCCCTCACCCAAACCCAATCGGCCCAGCATTATGGTGTGATCGGGGTCGGCCAGGCAGAACAGGACCCGGTCGAATGGACCGCCCCGGTACAGCGCTTCGAGGATCATGAGGATCACCCCGTGCAGGTCGAAATCCCCCGACGCCTTGATCGCCCACTGGACGTCCCGGATGATCTGTTGAAGGAACTCCTCTCCCGTAGGCGCCTCGACGACCGGTTCGGCCGGTGGCTCATCCAGCCCCCCCGCCGCCAGATTCGCGAGAACCGCCTCCGCCTGCTTGCGCAGCCGCAACTCGTCCACTGGGATATTCAGCGCGGCAAAGGTGGCCTTGGTCTCGCGGATGCCCGCCTCCAGCACCGCGTTCACGTCCTCTTCCTTCAAGCCGAGCGCCGGGGAGTAGTCCTGAATCAGCAGGTGCACCCGCGCCGCCGCACCCTCGGGTTCGCGCCGGTACACGGCCGCGGTCAGGGCATGGCTGAAGGATGCCGCCGCCCTCAGCGTCACCAGTTCTTCGTTCTCATCCGCCGCCACCCGGGACGGTTCTACCTGGCACATGCACTGGCCCACCCGGTCCGGAAGCTGCCAGCGTGCAGCCATCGCCTGCCCGAGATCCTCGAAGGAGAATTGCAGCACTCGCAGGCAGGCCTCCCGCTCNNCCCGCGATCAGCACCTCGCCCAGGTTCCGGAACATCCCGCAGATGTAAGCTTCCTCCGGCCTGCGGTAGTTGATGGTCGCCGCCACCGCCCGCGTTTGGTTAGCGGTCAGGATCGAGAGCAGCATCAGCTCCTTCAGCCCCGGGGAGATCTTCCGGTAGTGCTCGAACAGCGCTACCCCTCCGGCCAGGCCTCGAATGGCTTCCGTACCCAGCAGAGTGATCGAATGCGCCACGCTCACGAGCGTCCGCCCGCTCCGGCTGTAGCAGACCGAATTCGCCATCCGCAGCACGCGCAGCGTCAGGCTATAGTCCCGCAGGACGATGTCGGTCAACTGGCGCAAGGAGGCATTCTCGTCCTCAACTGCCGCCATTACCTCCTGGATGTGCGTCGAGAAGGCAGGAAAGTCGGGCTGCTTGGCGATCTCCGCCAGGCACTTAGCGATGCGTTGCTCTTTGACCAGATCTTGGGGCACCGGAATGCTCCGCCAGGGCCGGAGGTGCGCGGCGACCCCGCTGTTCCCAGTTCATAGATCGCCAGATTCGGCGGGTTTCTTTAGCCGGATGCGCGCATCTGGCTGGCCAGCGCCAACGCGCCGTACAGCACGCTATCGTCGCCCAGCGCCGCCGGGACTANNTCCCAAGGCCAGATCCACCACGTAGCGCCGCACGAATTCCGGGTCGCGCATCAATTCCTGGGCGGATTGTCCGTAGTCCTGCGGCATCCAGATCCCGCCGCACATCCGTTCGAGGCAGCCGCGCGCCCCGCACAGGCACTGGGGTCCCTCCGGCCGCACCGTGAGATGCCCGATCTCGCCGGCGTAGGAATCCGCTCCCCGATAGACGTTGCCCTCCGCGATCAGCCCGCCGCCAATGCCGGTGGACAAGGTCATGTAGAACAGCGGCGAGCAGCCCTTCCCCGCCCCGTAGGCCGCCTCGCCGAGGGCACCTACATTGGCGTCGTTGTCCATGCCCGCCGGCAGCCCTAATTGG
>PMEV01000139.1:22109-24382 GCA_003154855.1 Bryobacterales bacterium | reverse complement strand
TGAATGCCGGCGGGCTCGAGGGCGCCGCCGACCCGCGCTCCGAGGGTAAAGCCGCCGGATACTGAGAATCCATGACTCACGCCATCTCCACTCATTTGTTTGCCAACCATCGCCTGACGGTCGCCGCGCTCGAGCGCATACAGCACGCCGGAATCGAAGCCGTCGAGATCTTTTGCGCTCCGCAGCACTTGGACTACAACAACCGCGCCCAAATGATGGAGCTCAAACACTGGTTCGCGGATTCCGAGCTGAAGCTGCACTCGCTCCACTCGCCGATGTATACCGACGATGTCTGGGGAAAGAGCGGCCCGCACGCCGTGATCACCATTACCGAGCCGGTGAAATCCAGCCGGGTCCTGATGGTGGACGAGATCAAACGGGCCATCGAGATGGCGGAGTACGTCCCGTTCCGCTACCTGGTGCAGCACCTGGGCGTGGGCGGGGAGCAATACGACGAGCGGCGCCAGGAAGCGGCCTTCGACTCGCTCGACGAGCTCACCGTCTTCGCCCGGCAGCGCGGGGTGGAGATCCTGCTCGAGAACATTCCCAACGGACTCTCGAGCGCCGAGCGGCTGGTGCATTTTCTGGGCGAAACCCATCTGCACGTGGGGTTCTGCTTCGACGTGGGCCACGCACACATGCACACGGGAATTCCCGCGGCCTTCCACCTGATGAAGGACCGCATCCGATCCACCCACATCCACGACAACAACGGAGTCGACGACAAGCACATCTTCCCGTTCCTCGGAGAGGGCGGCACGATCGACTGGAAAGAGACCATGGATCTGCTGCGCACGCGCCCCGATCAGTACCCGCTGCTGCTGGAATTGAAAGAGACCCCCGAGTTCAAGCACCCGTACGATGCCTGCGTCGAGATCCTGGACCGATTGGAGAACCTTTAGATGAGCGTTCCCACCATTACCATCGCGGAGGCCGGCCGGCACGCCGGAGAGAGCGTGCGCATTCCCGGCTGGCTCTACAATCTACGCAAGTCCGGCAAGATCGTTTTCCCGCTGCTGCGCGACGGGACCGGCATCCTGCAGTGCGTGGCGGTCAAGAGCGCGCTGGCCGAGCCGCTCTTCGAGAAGATCAAGGATCTCACGCAGGAATCTTCGATCGTCGTCACCGGCAAGGTGCGCGCCGAGCAGCGGGCGCCCGGCGGCTTCGAGATGGATGTCGAGGATCTGGAGGTGGTGCAGCGGGTGCCGGAGAGCGATCCGTACCCCATCACGCCCAAGGAGCACGGCATCGACTTCCTGATGGATCACCGCCACCTGTGGCTGCGCAGCCGCCGCCAGCACGCCATCCTGCGGGTCCGGCACGAGGTGATCCGCGCCGTCCGCGACTACTTCGATTCCAACGGATTCACGCTGGTCGATACGCCCATCTTCACGCCCGCCGCCTGCGAAGGCACCACCAGCCTGTTCGAGGTGAACTATTTCGACGAGGAGAAGGTGTACCTCACGCAATCCGGCCAGCTCTACAACGAGGCCACCGCCATGGCCTTCGGCAAGGTCTATTGCTTCGGGCCCACTTTCCGCGCCGAGCGCTCGAAGACCCGCCGGCACCTGACGGAGTTCTGGATGGTCGAGCCGGAGATGGCCTACGCCACGCTGGAGGACGTCAAGCGGGTGGCCGAAGAGTTGATCGTCTTCATCGTGAACCGGGTGCTGGAGAACCGGCGGGCCGAACTCAAGGAGCTGGAGCGCGATCTGAGCAAGCTGGAGTGCATTCGGGCGCCGTTCCCGCGCATCGGCTACGACGAGGCGGTGAAAACCCTCCAGGCGAAGGGCAGCGAGATTCAATGGGGCGGCGATCTGGGCGGCACCGACGAGACGCTGCTGGGCGAGGACTATGACCGGCCGGTGATGGTGGACCGTTACCCCACCGCCGTAAAGGCGTTCTACATGCAGCCGGACCCCGAGCGGCCCGAGGTGGTGCTGGGCGTCGACGTGCTGGCGCCGGAAGGCCACGGAGAGCTGATCGGAGGCGGCCAGCGCATTCACGACCTGGGTCTTTTGCTGAAGCGCATCGAAGAGCAGGGCCTGCCCAAGGAGGCCTTCGACTGGTACATCGATCTGCGTAAGTACGGCACGGCGCCGCACGGCGGTTTCGGCATGGGCATCGAGCGTTGCGTGGGCTGGATCTGCGGTCTGGATCACGTGCGGGAGACGATCGCCTTCCCGCGCATGCTCTACCGCACCCGCCCGTGAAGCGCCATGCCTAATCGCCGCATCGCGGTCATCGGCGCGCCGCTGGATCTGGGGGCCGGA
>PMEV01000139.1:0-22074 GCA_003154855.1 Bryobacterales bacterium | reverse complement strand
GGGATGGTGCAAGCCGCGGCGCAGGCCGGCAAACTGCCGCTGGTGCTGGGCGGCGACCACTCGGTGGCCATCGGCACGATTGCCGGAATGGCCAAGCATTTGCGCCGGAGCGGGCAGCGGCTGGGAGTGCTCTGGGTGGACGCGCATCCGGACATGAACACGCCGGAGACCTCGACCAGCGGAAACGTGCACGGTATGCCGCTGGCCTGCTCGATCGGCCTGGGCCCGCGACGGCTGACGCATTTGGGCGGCTTCGCGCCCAAGGTCGAGGCGACCAAGGTCGCACTAGCCGGCATCCGCGACGTGGACGCGCTGGAGAAGCCGCACGTGCGGGACTCCGGCGTGCGCGCCTTCACCATGCGCGACCTCGACGAGCGCGGCATGCGCGCGGTGATGGCCGAGGCCCTGGAGATCGTGTGCGCCGGCACGGCCGGCTTCCACCTATCGCTCGATATGGACGCGGTGGACCCCGAAATCGCTCCCGGCGTCGGCACGCCCGTGCGCGGCGGTCTCAACTACCGCGAAGCCCACCTGGCCATGGAAATGGCCGGCGATACCCGGCGTATGCTCTCGATGGAAGTCGTCGAGGTGAATCCCATCCTGGACGAGGCCAATCGCACCGCGGCGCTGGCGGTCGAGTTGGTGCTCTCGGCGATGGGAAAGAGGATCCTATGAAACTGCGCGTGGCCGTCCTGTACGGCGGAAGAAGCGGCGAACACGAGATTTCGATCCGGTCGGCGGAGGCCATCATGGCCGCCATGGACCCGGAGAAATACGAGATCGTGCGCCTGTTCATCACCCCGGAGGGCAAGTGGGAGCCGCGGGCCATACAGCCCGAGCCCGGCGCGAACCCCGGCATCGACGTGGTCTTCCCGGCACTGCATGGAACCTTCGGCGAGGACGGCACGATGCAGGGTCTGCTCGAGCTGGCCGATCTGCCGTACGTCGGAGCGGGCGTGCTGGCTTCCTCGGTGGCCATGGACAAGGAAATCACCAAGCGGCTGTGCCGCCAGAGCGGGCTGCCCATGGTGGACTACGTCGTGCTGTGGCGCGGCGACCTGGATTTCGAGAGCCCCTTCGGGTACCCGGTCTTCGTGAAACCCGCCAATCTAGGCTCGTCGGTGGGCATCTCGAAGGCGCGNNGAGGACAAGTATCTGCTCAACCAGGCCCGGACGGTTCTACCCGCCGATCTCCCGGCCGCCCGCCTGGAGGAAATCCGGCGCCTGGCCGTGGCCTGCTACGTCGCGGTGAGTTGCGAGGGCATGGCGCGGGTGGACTTCCTGATGGAAGGCTCCTCGGGGCCGCTGTACATTAACGAGATCAACACCATTCCCGGTTTCACCTCGATCAGCATGTATCCNNGAGCTGATCGACCGCCTGATTCAGCTTGCGCTGGAGCGGCAGGCGGCGAAGAATGCGACGCGGTACGCCAGGTAGGGGCGGCGCTCTCTCTGGCCATCGACGCCATTTGGCGCTATAATAGACGACATAATGGCACAAGAACTGCAAGCAGTCATCGCGGAACTGGGAGGCGCGAGGGCTCTGGGCCGCACGCTAAAGACCGACAACGACCTTCGATCGGCCATCCGCGAGGGCTTTCCCCAGAAAGTTGTGGGCAGCGTGATGAGTTCCGCCGGCCTGACTCTGAAGGAACTGTCGGCGACCCTGGATCTTTCGCCGCGCAGCCTGCAGCGGCGCCGGTCTCAGGGGCGCCTGGCGCGGCACGAGTCCGACCGCCTCTATCGGCTGGCCCGCATCGTCGCGCTCGCCAAGCAGTACATCGGGGATGAGGAAACCGCAAGCCGGTGGCTCAAGCGGCCGAATAGGGCGCTCGGCGGCAACGTTCCGCTGGGACTGATCGACACCGAACTAGGGGCGCGTGCGGTGGAGAACGTCCTGGGCAGAATCGCATTCGGCGGCGTGAGTTGATTCGGGTCTACAGGATCGTCCGGGAGCCTTACTCGAGGACGCCGCTGGACGGCGAGGGCCCTTATCGATTTGGAGGGCGCTGGTCGAGTCCGGGCACGCGGATCGCCTACACGGCAGAACACCTTTCCCTGGCGATGATCGAGTACTTTGTCCACATCGAGGCCAGCGACCCGCCGAAGGACCTGGTGGTTGTGGCCGCCGATATCCCGGACCATGTCTCGCGGGTGGTGCTGACGCCGGAGAAACTGCATCCCAACTGGCGGCAGGAGCCCGCTCCGCCGGGTCTTGCCGCGATCGGGGACTCCTTTGCCGCGGAAGGTGAGAGCGCCATTCTAGTGCTTCCCTCCGCGCTGGTCCCGTCGGAGTCGAACTGGCTCATCAACCCTCTCCACCCGGAATTCCCCGAAATCCAGGTGCACCCGGTCGAGCCGTTCCACTACGATGCGCGGTTCTTCGCGTGATACTCGACGGACCACGCTACAGCTCAACGCAGTGGCGCGAGACAGCCGGCGAAAGACTCGAACTGCGAACCGGCTGATTCAGCTTGCGCTGGAGCGGCAGGCGGCGAAGAATGCGACGCGGTACGCCAGGTAGGGGCGGGTCCGGTCAGTCCGGCAACTGCCGGATAGGGGGCATTTCAGAACGGCTGGCCTTGGGTGCGATGCCTGACGCCGACGCCCTGGACCAGGGAGACGACGTCCTCGGCGAGCATGGAGCTACTTTCCCCACCCTCAAGGCCGCGCCTCTTGCGCGACTGATTCAGCGCGATGCACCCGGACCTTCACTTCGACGCGCGAACCGAGCCGGTTGAGGATCGAGATGAGGCGGTCAACCGTGAACCGTCCGAGGTCCGCATTGCGGATGCGCGAAAAGTCGGCCGCCGCAATGCCGGTTCGAGCCTGCGCCGCGCGCACGGTCAGGCGATCCCGGTTGAGCGCCTTGATGATTTCCGCGGCCAGGATGGCCTTGAACTGCTCGGCATCGGCGTTCTTGCGCCCGAGGTCGCGGAACACATTGCCGCTTCCCCGCACCACCTCCAACTCTTCGCCTTTCATCGCAACATCTCCTTCAGGCTTTTCAAACGGTCCTTCACCAGGTCGATTTCGCGCTTCGGCGTCTTGAGGCCCCGCGTCGATTTCTTCTGGAACGCATGGACCACCCAGATTTCACCGGCGAGTTGCACCGCGTAGACCACGCGGAACGCGTCGCCCTTGAACGGCAGCGCGATCTCAAACACGCCCGAGCCCAGGCCGTGCAGAGGCTTTGCCACGTCAGCCTTGCCACCCTCCGCTGCGATGGTCAGAGCCCCAAGACAGATCGATTTGGCCCCTTCCGGGAACGCCTCAAATGCGTTCAGTGCCGCCCTGATCCACGAAATGGGCCGTGTCCTTCGGGTCATTGGCCGCCGGCTACTGCTTCACCCTTCTACCGCTCATGTTGTCACATATGACAACATCTGTCAAGAAAGGCCGCCGGCCAGACAGCGATTCTCTCCGGGTGGTCCCGCTGACGAGCTTTCTTCAGCCCAGGAACTTGCTGTCACGCGCGCCCGCCAGTCTTCGTCGCTCGGTGCGAGCCGCAAGCCGAACAGCCGGAGCCAGACTGCAGCGGTGGCTCATGGCTGAGGTTGTGGCGCAGGCGCTGGGGACGCCTGGGGAGCGGGAGCGTTCTCAGGGGCAGCCGCCGGAGGCGTGGACTGCGTGTCAAAGGAGAGCTTTGAATCCGCCTGGAATAGCCGGTAGCCGGCAAACTCGACCCGGTTCAGATAGTGCACAAAGGAGGTGAAGTTCACGAAATCAGTCTCGGCCGTGCCGATCGGCTGTTCGTGGACCGGGGCAATCGATGGGTGTCCATGCATTATGGTGATGCTGCGCGCGGGGCACAACAGGGTCCTGCCGCCCAGATTGACGGCCCGGTACTCGACCGCGGTATCGCTGCGTTGTATCGGAAAGCCCTGGGGCAACGGGAGGGCCTGCTCGGTGAGGCGAAGGATGCCTCCGGAAGCGGGATCGATGGACACTTCGCCGCGATACGCCGACTTTCGGCTGATATTCCGGTGCCCCTCGGTTGCACCTTCGCCGGACCAGGCAACGACGAAGTGCGAATCCGGTTGGGGGACTGAATAGTCGAATACCGCAACGCGCTTCCCATCCAGAATCTCCCAGCGGCGCCAAACGAACCTTTGCGTGCCTGCGGCGAACAACGCAGCCAGGATGCCTCCGAACTCGCCGGAGGTTGTCATCCCCGTCTTGAGCCCGGAGCTCTCGTTCTGGGGCGGCCGATCTTGTCCGGGAGCAACGGCGCCGGTCTCTTGAAGCTTGAACGACTCCGCCCTGTCGCGCACCGTCAGCTCGCCGGCGATGGTGTCGCGAAGGTGGAGTTCACCGGTGCGCCAAGGACGGCCGGGCGTAGAGGCGTCGTTGAAGCGGTAGACGGTCTCGCGGCAAACCAGATTCGGGAGGACTGTGACGTAGTGGAGAACGTAGTTTAACGCCGCTTGAAGCATAGCCTGCTGCTGGGCGGGGGTGGGAGCAGGGCCTGGAGCGATTTCGGCTGCCGGCGGGTCGAGAAAAGAACTCTGGTCCGCGGCCAACGCCAGCGCCCGCCTGGTGAGCTCACCCCGGCCGCGCTCGAGCGTCGAGAGCGTTTCGCCGGAGAGGCGCTCCTTCAAGGTAACGCGGCCGATCTTGCGCGCCATCTCGTCGTCGGGCGAATGGGACGCCCGCGCGGAAGCCAAGAGCTCGGCAAGCTGCTGAACGGTGACCCGAGAAGCGGCGCAAACAGGCAGCGACAGGGCCCATAATTGCGCCAAGGCAACCCATATGTGGCGTCTCATGCGGCCTCTTCCGGTCGGATCGTATCCGCGATCCAGGCTGACGTGCGCTATGCTATCACGGTTTCTGGAAGACTGGGGAATTCTGGGTCTTCAGGTCTTCAGCGCGCGGGCCAGGGCAATCAGTGCTGGGTTTCGGCGTGATGGCGCACATCGACGCCCTGGACCAGGAAAACGACGTCCTCGGCGATGTTGGTCGAGTGGTCGGCGATGCGCTCGAGGTTGCGGGCGATGAAGATCAGGTCCAGCGAGCGCGAAACGGTGGATGGATCGCGCTCCATGAAGTTGACCAACTCCTCATAGATGGCATCGCGCAGATCGTCGACCGCATCGTCGGAAAGCAGGACCTCGCGGGCCAGCTCGGCGTCGCGGCGCACGAAAGCGTCCAGGCTCTTGTGGACCATGGACTCGGCCAGGCGGGCGAGCTGCGGGATATCGATCAGCGGCTTGACGAGGGGCTGGCGCATCAAGGAGAGCGCGCGCTGGACGATGTTGACGGCGAGGTCGCCCATGCGCTCGAGATCGCTGTTGATCTTGATGGCCGCGGTCAGGAAGCGCAGGTCGCGGGCCATGGGCTGCTGGAGCGCGAGCAAGCTCACGGCGAAATCGTCGATCTCGATCTCCATCTGGTTGATGCGCGCTTCGCGGGTCAAAACCTGGAGGGCGTGGGCTTCGCTGCGCTCGGAGAGCGCGAGCACGCTGTTCCAGATGGACGACTCGACCAGGCCGCCCATCTCCAGCAGCCGCTGTTGCAGTTCTTCGAGCTCTGCCAGAAAGTGGCGCATTTATCCGAACCTTCCTGTAATGTAGTCTTCGGTCTCTTTGCGCGCCGGCCGCTTGAAAATAACTTCGGTGCGGTCGAATTCGATCAGCTTTCCCATCAGGAAGAAGCCGGTGTGCTCGGCGACGCGGGCGGCCTGCTGCATGTTGTGAGTGACGATGAGCAGGGTGCAGGTATCCTTGAGCGTGAACATCAGCTCCTCGATCTTGGCGGTGGCGATGGGGTCCAGGGCGGAGCAGGGTTCGTCGAGAAGGAGGACCTCGGGATCCACGGCCAGCGCCCGGGCGATGCACAGGCGCTGCTGCTGGCCTCCGGAGAGCGCATAGGCGGAATCGTGGAGCTGGTCTTTCACCTCATCCCACAGCGCCGCCCGGCGCAGGCTGCGCTCGACCGACTCGGCGAGCGAATGGTGGCGCAGCCAGCCGTTTATGCGCAGGCCGTAGGCCACGTTGTCGAAGATGGACTTGGGGAAGGGGTTGGATTTCTGAAACACCATGCCGACGCGGCGGCGCAGGCTGACCACGTCCATGGCCAGCATGTCTTCGCCGTCCAGCAGCAGTTCGCCCACGGCATGGGCGTTTCGGACGGTCTCGTGCATGCGGTTCAAGGTGCGAAGGAAGGTCGACTTTCCACATCCGGATGGGCCGATCAGCGCGGTGACCTGGCGGGGCGGTATGGCCAGACTGACGTCGTGCAGCACGTGATTGTCGCCGTAGTGGAAGTTCAGATGGGAGACGCGCAGCTTGTCAGGCATTCTGGTTCACCTTGGGGGACAGCACCAGGCGCGCGGCGACGTTGGCGGTGAGCATCAGCGCCAGCAGCACCAGCCCGGCCGCCCAGGCCTGGCGGTGCCAGTCGTCATAGGGCGAAATCGCGTAATTGAAAATCATCACGGGAAGGGAGGCCGTGGGCTGGTTCCACCCCGAACTCCAGTACTGGTTGCTGAAACTGGTGAACAGCAGGGGCGCCGTTTCGCCGGCCACGCGGGCCACACCCAGGATGGTTCCGGTGAGAACCCCGCGAATGCCGGCCGGAATCACCACGGTGGCCACGGTTTTCCATTGGGTAGCGCCCAGGGCCAGGGCGCCTTCGCGCAACGTCTGCGGCACCGCGCGCAGAAACTGCTCGGTGGTTCGCATGGTGATGGGGATCACCATGATGCTGAGGGCCACCGCCCCGGCCAGTGCCGAGAAGTGGCGCATGGGCTTCACCACCAGCGAATAGGCAAAAATGCCGATGACGATGGAGGGAACGCCGTTGAGCAGGTCGGCTGTGTAGCGCACCACGGCCGGGAAAGTGCCGCGCCCAAATTCCGAGAGGTAGACTCCGGCCAGGAACCCGGCGGGAACTCCCATGAGCGTGGTGAGCAGGAGCAGCTTGCCCGTACCCAGGATGGCGTTGGCCATGCCGCCGCCCGCCTCGCCGGCCGGGGTGGGAAGATGGGTCAGGAAACTCCAGCTCAGCGAGCGGCTGCCGTACCACAGCAGGTAGCCCAGGATGAAGAAGAGCACGGAAACGGTGGCGAGTGCGCACAGGCCGGTGAGGGTGAACATGATTCCGTTGACCAGCTTGCGCCAGATCATGGATGTTGCGTCCCCCGCCGCGTGGTGGAGAGGATTAGCAGCCGGGCCACGCCGTTGAGCAGGACGGTGAGGAAGAACAGCACCAGCCCCAGTTCGATCAGCCCGCTGAGATGCAGATCGGAAGTGGCCTCGGTGAACTCGTTGGCGATGACGGCCGCGATGGAGTAGCCGGGGGCCAGCACGGAGGCGTGAATCCGGGGGTCGTTGCCGATGACCATGGTAACCGCCATGGTTTCGCCCAAGGCCCGGGCCAGGGCCAGGAACACCGAACCGACGATCCCCAGCCGGGCGAAGGGGACCACCACCTGCCAGGTGGACTCCCAACGGGTGGCTCCCAGAGCCAGGGCGGCCTCGCGCTGCTCGCGGGGCACTGAGAGCAACGCCTCGCGGGAGATCGAGACGATGAAGGGCAGGATCATCACCGCCAGCACGACGGCGGCGGTCAGGACGCCCACGCCATAGGGCGCTCCCAGCGCGCGCATGATGGGTACCAGAACGAAGACGCCCAGCAGGCCGTAGATCACGCTGGGCACGGCGGCCAGCAATTCGATGACGAAGGTCAGCGCATCGGAAATGCGGGCCGGCGCCAGCTCGGAGAGAAAGATGGCCGCCCCGAGTCCTAATGGGACGGCCATCGCCAGCGCTAGCGCCGAGGTCGCCAGCGTGCCATAGAGGAACGGCAGCGCGCCGAACTGGCCGGCCACCGGATCCCAAATCCTGGTCACCAGGAAAGCCCAACCGAACTTGTCCCTCGTGAGAGCCGAGCTCTGAAAAAGCTCGAAGACCAGCAGCGACGTAAGCAGCAGAATACCGCCCGCGAAGCTGGCCGTGATCGCACCGGCAAGCTGGTCGCCCGCGAGCAGGCGTGCCAGGAAACCGCGGGGCCGAGAGGCTCCGCGAGCCGGGTCGATGGTCATTGCGGGGCTGGCCATCCTACTGAATCGCGGAAATCGCCTTGATCTCAGCCTCCACGACGCGCTTCGGCAGCGGCGCGTAGGAGAGGGGCTCGGCCATCTTCTGTCCCGGTCCCAGCATCCACCGCAGGAAATCGGTCAGAATCAGCTTCTTGGTGGCGTCCTGGATCCGGCTTGGAATGAGCAGCCAGGTGAAACTGGAGATCGGATAGGCGCCCTTGCCCGGCGCGTTGGTGATGGAGACGCGGAAATCGTCGGGCATGTTGGCGGCGGCGCCGGCGGCGGCCGCAGTCACCGAAGCCAGGTCGGGCTGAACAAACTGTCCCGAAGCGTTGCGCACCCGCCCGTAGGCCATTTTGTTCTGAATGGCATAGATCAACTCGACGTAGCCCAAAGAATACTGGCTCTGCTTCACCATGCCAGCCACGCCCTCATTGCCTTTCGCCCCCAGGCCCACCGGCCAGTTCACCGAGGTTCCGGATCCCACCTGGGTCTTCCACTCGGGGCTGGTCTTGGAAAGGTAGTCGGTCCAGATAAAGGTGGTCCCGCTGCCGTCGGAACGGTGTACCACCAGGATCTCGTTCGCAGGCAAGGGGACGCCGGGGTTGGCTTTCGCCAGCAGCGGGTCGTTCCACNNAGCTCGCTTTCCACGCCGGGGAGATTGTAGGTGGCCACCACCGCGCCCAGCACTGTCGGGAAATGCAGCGGCTTGATGCTGGATTTGGCGAGCTGCTCTTCGTTCATGGGCTGGTCGGTGGCGCCGAAATCCACGGTGCCGGCCTGGAGCTGGCGGATGCCGCCGCCCGAGCCGATGGACTGGTAGTTGATCTGGGCGTCGGGATGGAGCTTGTGGTATTCGTCGAACCACTTGGAATAGATGGGGTTGGGAAACGTGGCGCCGGCCCCGTTGACCAGGGTCTGGGCGGACAGGGGGACAAGTAGTGCAAACACGCAGAGTGCCAATTTCATGGAGTACCCTCTCCTCGATTCTCGGGGGGCCTTGTTACAGGGAGATTAAGGGGGGTTAAAGAGTCGGTGAACGCTGGGCATTCGCCGAACCTTCGGGCCGTGCATCGCGTATCTGTGTTATCGTGTTCCCACGAAGACGGAGCCGACTCATGTCCGAGAACCAATGGAATCGACGGCAAGTCCTACAGTCCGCGCTGGCCTTAATCCCCGGGGCCGGCCTGGATTGGAACTCCCTTCCCACAGCGCACGGCGGTCCCTCCGGCGCCAACCAGTTTGACGCGCTGGTCATCGGCGCCGGTCTGGGCGGGCTGAGCTGCGCGGCCGCCTTCGCGCGGCAAGGATTCAAGCCGCTCATCCTCGAGAAGCACGACAAACCCGGCGGCTACGCCACCACATTCAAGCGGCCGGGCGGCTTCGTGTTCGATGTCTCGCTGCACTCGACCACCGTCGGCGAGCGCGGCGGCGTTCGCAACCTCATCCCCGGCTTCCCCGAGATCGCAGACGTGGAATTCGTCCCCCACCGCACGCTTTATCGCGCCATCTTTCCCGATTACGATATCCGCGTTCCGCCCCGGGACCTGCCCGGCTACATCAAGACGCTGGCCGGCCTGTTCCCCGCGGAGGAAGCCGGCATCCGGGCGCTTCTCGACGACATGCAGGGCGTGGCCGACGACATCAACAGATTCTCGATCGCGGGCGGCAAGGTGGACATGGCCCGCTTCCCGGCGGAGTATCCCCACCTGCTGCGCGCCTCAAGCTCGACCTGGGGCGCCATGCTGGGCGCACGCATCAAGGATGCCCGCCTGAAGGGGATTGTCTCGGCGCTGTGGGGATACTACGGCCTGCCCCCCTCGAAACTCGCCAGCTTCTACTACGCTCTGCCCACCATCGGCTATCTCACGGAAGGCGGCTATTACCCCAAGGGCAAATCCCAGAAGATCAGCGACGCGCTGACCGCGTTCATTACGGCCCGGGGCGGCAAAGTGCTCCTTAACGCGGAAGTGGTGAAGATCCTCACCCGCGACGGCACGGCCTACGGCGTAAGAACCGCGGACGGCCAGGAGTTTACCGGCCGGGCCGTCATCGCCAACTCCAATCCATACGACCTGTTCCACTCCATGCTCGACGACGATGCGCGTTCCAAAGCCTACCAGGCGCGGATGGATCGCTGGAGCGCCAGCCTTTCCTGCTTCCAGGTTTTCCTGGGCCTCAAGAAGGATCTGGTGGGCGCGCTTGGCATCCCGGACACCGAGATCTTCTGGAGCACCGGGTACGATCCGGAAGCCGGCTACCAGGCCGCACTTAGCGGCGACCTGAACAATCCCAGCCTGGGCATCACGCTTTACGACAACCTGTACCCGGGTTACTCCCCCAAAGGCAAGAACACCATCAACCTCCTCACCCTCCAGGGCTACGACCACTGGAAGCCGTACGAAGCCGATTACCGGCAGGGCCGCAAGGAGGCCTACCGGGCCGAGAAGGAGCGCATCGCGAATCTCCTGATACAGCAGGCGGAAAAGGCCCTGTTGCCGGGCTTGGCGAAGGCCATCGAGGTGAAGGAAATCGGCACGCCCCTCACCAATGTCCGCTATACGGCCAATTATCGCGGCGCCATCTATGGCTGGGACCAGACGCTGGACAACTCGGGCATGCGGCGCGCCGGGTTCGCCACTCCCATTCGCGACCTGTATCTGGCAGGCGCCTGGACCAGGCCCGGCGGCGGTTACAGCGCGGTTCTGAACAGCGGCCTACAGTGCTTCGCCGAGGTCACGCGCAACTGGGCCTAACCGATGCGACCACACCGCATCATCGCCATTCAGGTCACGCTGGTACTTCTGGGCAGCGGCTTGGTCTGCTGGAGTCTCCGCGGCCTTCCCTGGACTGCGTCCCGNNCACGGCCTGTACTCGAAGATTCGCAACCCGATCTATGTGTTCGGTTCCCTCTGCCTCGCCGGGCTGTGCCTGCTGCTCGGCAAACCAATGGGACTGCTGCTTCTGCTGGCGGTGGCGCCGTTGCAGGCTATGCGCGCGCGCAAGGAAGCGCGGGTGCTCGAGGAGAAGTTCGGCGACGCCTATCGCGAGTACCGCGCCCGGACCTGGTTCTAGCAAGCGCCACCGCCGGTTTCGTGTCGATATCATGAGGTTGTGGCGTCTTCGAAGTTCGCCGCGCTGATTGGCGCCTGGCTCGCCTCCGCTATGGTTTACGGCCAGGTACCGGTTGCCGCGGAGGCGACGCCATCGGCCGAACGGTTCTTTCAGCCGAGTCCGGAGGAGAAACCGCTGGCGTGCGAAGTTCGCCCGCTCGCCCCTGAGTTGAGCTACCGCCTGGTCTATCGTGCCGGGTACCTGGCTACCGTGCCGATGGGCCAGTTCACGGCCTCGCAGCGTGGTCTGGCTGTCCTGATCCGAGTCACGCCCCAGCGCGCCGGCGCCCGGCCTCTGCTGTTGAAGGATTTCGCGAAGTTCCCCGAAAGGTCCAGCGAGCAGGGGCGGGACGCCTCCAAGTTCGAAGCGCAGATCCCGGGGGGCTTTCTCCTCGGGGAAGGCCAGTACCACGCGGAGCTGTTGTTAGTCGACGAGCGGCAACGGGTCTGCCGCAAAGCCTGGGACCTCGAATTGAAACCGCACAAGGCTGTGAACGCGGTGCTTTCTCCCGGCCAATTGCTGGCCTTCTCGCAGCTCGAGTGGCCGCACCTGGGCGCGCGGGCCGGCAGCTTAACCGTTCTGCTGAACGCAGGCAGGCCAACGGAGAACCGGGTGCTGCTCGAATCCCTGGCCGGCATCCTCGAGCAGATGGCATTCAGCCACGTCCGGGTAGTCGTATTCAGCCTGGATCAGCGCAAGGAGTTGCTTCGCCAGGGGGTGGCCGGCGCGGCGGACCTTAGGCGGGTCGAGGAAGCGCTGGACGGCTTCAATGCCGCCACCGTCTCCTACGATGTCCTGCGAGATCCCGCCGGACTCGGGAAGTTCGTTGCACGGTTGCTGGTCCAGGAGGAGGCGCCCGCCGCGCCCGGCCACGCGGTGCTGTTCCTCGGCTACCCGGCGCTCGACGATTCCCACGTCCCTGCACCGGAGGCCTGCACGGACGGCTCGCGCAAGGCCCTGTACGCCTACTTCGATTTCGTGCCGGCCGAGCCAGTGCGCCGAGAGCGGCCGCCCGAGGCCTCGATGCGGCGTCATCGGGGGGGCTGGGCCGAGCCCGTCCCATTGGTGCGCCTGATGCCGGACGCCATCTCGCGAATCACCCGCGCGTGTTCNNGACGGATCAACTGCTGCCCGGCCGCTGAGCTGTTAGCCTCGCGCCAGGTCCCAACGGCAAATGGGGATGGCTTCGGCCGCCGGCCTTGGGATATGATCGCGATGGAGAACCCGTGGACATCCGTGCGACTGCGTTGCTGGCGCTCGCGGCACTGGGAGGACTGGTCTGGAACCGCGTCACCGTGGCTCAGGTGCGGGTGTTCCACCCCGATGATGTACGCCGCGTTGCCAGTCTGGATGGAGAGCCACAGCTAACGGCGCTTCGGGAAGTTCTCGCGGGCNNTGCGCGCTTTGCTCCGCGATCCGAAGGTCGGGGTAAGAGCGGGGGGTTTTCTCGCGCTGATCGGCGTCCCCGAGGACCTCGAACTGGTCGTCCAACTCGCGCCGCCTCCCAGAAACGGGCCGTTCGACAATCGATGGGCCTACGAGGTGGCTTGTGCGCTCCTGGAGCCAGGCTCGGAGGAAGAGTGGGCGTTCCTGCGTAAGGCAGCGCTGAATGAATTCAATGACGGTTGGGTGGATGCCGGAGCGATTCAGACTCTGAAGCTGATTGCCTCGCCACGGAGCCAACAGATCCTTGAGGAAGCCCGCAATGTCGACGCGGAGCGTGCGAAGTCTATCACCAGAGCAGTGGAGTACATCCACTCCAATCCGCCGCCGCTCGCGGACGAGAAGCTGAAGGCGCTGGCCAAACGCGTCGCTGGAATGATCAAGTTCGGGAATTGGGAGGGAAACGGAACGCCCCGCTACAATCAGGCGAAGGACAAGGCGCTCGTCGATTGCCGGTATTTCAATGGTGAAGACCGTCTGACTTACACCGCGACCTTCCACCTGGTAAATGGCGTCTGGAGACTCCGCGGAATGCGGGAAACCCTTCAGGAACTCATATTGACCGGCCGGTGACCCCCGTGCGGCGGGGGCGGGCCGCTCGCCCTTCCGATAGACTGTAGATGTGCGCTTCCTCTGCGGTCTCCTGCTGGCGGGAATCCTGCCGGCGCAGGTCCGGGTTTTTCCGCTTCAGGATGTCCGGCCCGGGATGAAGGGCGTCGGGAAAACCGTGTTCTCGGGCGACCGGATCGAGGAATTCCAGGTCGAGATCCTGGGGGTGCTGGATAACATTGGGCCAAAGCAGTCCGTGATTCTGGCGCGGATCTCCGGCGGCCCGCTGGCCAAGACGGGCGTGCTGCAAGGGATGAGCGGCAGCCCGGTGTATATCGGCGACCGGCTGGTGGGCGCGCTGGCCATGGCCTTCGCTTTCTCGAAGGAGCCGATCGCCGGCATACAACCGATCGAACAGATGCTGCGTGTGCGCGAGCCCGGCCCGCCGGCGCTCCACCAGGCCCACGGCGGGCTTTGGGACGGCCAGCTCGCCAGCGTGCTGCCGCCCCGCGAAGACGTGCTCGAGTGGGGTGGGACCAGAATGCTGGATATCGCCACCCCGGTTTCCTTCGGCGGGTTCACGCGCAACACCATCGAGCACTTCGCGCCGCAACTCCGCTCGCTCGGCCTGGAGCCTTGCCAGGGAATGAGTGGCGGCAGCCGCCTGGGCACGGCGCTGGGCAATCCCGCGGCGCTGCATCCAGGCTCGATGATCAGCGTACAGCTCCTCTCCGGCGACCTGAGCATCGGCGCCGACGGCACCATCACCGCGATCGACGGCCCGCGGGTGTACGCCTTCGGCCACCGCTTCCTGGCCATCGGCGCGACCGAGCTGCCCTTCGCCCGCGCCGAGGTGCTCACGCTGCTGCCCAACCTCGCGACGTCGTTTAAGATCTCCGCCGCAAGGGAATGGATGGGCGTCATCAATGAGGACCGCAGCACGGCCATCGTGGGCCAACTCGGCCGGCGCGCCGCCACCATCCCCGTCGAGATCTCGGTGCGCCAGCGCAGTTCCACGGCCGCATCGGAAACTCCCGTCTCCTATCAGATGCGGATGGTGGACGACAGCGTTCTCTCGCCCTTCCTCTTGCAGATGGCCGTCTTCTCGGCGATTGATGCCACCGAGCGCACGGTCGGCGACGCCAGCTTTTCAGTCTCCGGGCAGGTGGAGTTCTCCGGTGGCGCGCCCCCGCTCAAGCTGAACGATATGTCCGCGGGCAACATGAACCTGGCCGCGCAGGCCTCGCTTTCGGCCGCGGTGCCGGTCGCCTACGTGATGCAGAGCGGATTCGAGGCGCTCAAAATCAAGCGCGTGGCGCTGGAGATCGGCTCGTTCCCGCGGAAGCGCGAATTGCAGATCGATCAGCTCTGGAGCTCGCGCCGCGAGGTGCGTCCCGGGGAAAGTCTGGAGCTCACAGTGGTGCTGGCGGGCGATAACGGCGCGGAGGTGACCCGCAAGATCGCCTACCGCGTCCCCGTCGGCGCGCTCACCGGGCCTTTGCAGTTCACGGCGGCCGATTCGACCACCATCAACCTCACCGAATACCGCCAGTTGCTCACCACGCCGCCGAAATCGGTAGCGCAGTTGCTGACCTTCCTGAACTCGCTACGCTCGAATACCAAGGCCTACCTGCGGGTTTGGCGCGCCGAGCCGGCCTACGAAGTGCAGGGCGAAACCCTGCCCGGCCCGCCGCCCTCCCTGGGCATGATCCTGGCGCGCTCGCAGCCATCGCTCGCCAGCCTGCCCGCGCCGCCGAATTCCAAGCTGGCGGAGTTCGAAATCGGCGCCGGCGACATGGTGGTGAGCGGGGCCAAGACAATTCAAGTGGAAGTGAAAGAATGACCAAACGCCTCCTCGCGGCTTCTGTGTGCGTTTTGCTTTGCTCCGCCGTGCTGCGCGCCTCCAGCCCGACCGCCTGGGAGATGACATCCTACAAGGATTTCCTGGCCGGCCGCCTGAGCGGGCTCTCGCTCACTCGCGACGGCCGTCTCATGCTGGCGCCCAAGACCGAGACCCTGTTCGCCTCGGAGCAGCCGATCGTTTGGAGCGTCGTGCAGGCCACCGACGGAACCCTCTACGCCGGCACCGGCCACCGCGGCCGTGTATTCCGCATCGACCCTTCCGGCAAATCGTCGCTGCTGTGGACCTCCGACCAGCCCGAGGTGTTCGCGCTGGCGCTGGATTCGAAAGGCGTGCTGTACGCCGGCACCTCGCCGGATGGAAAGATCTACCGCCTGCAAAACGGCAAGGCCAGCGAGTACTTCGCCCCCGGCGCCAAGTACATCTGGGCGCTCGCGTTTTCGCCCGATGGCGCGCTGTTCGCCGGCACCGGCGATCAAGGCCGCATCTATCGCATCGCCTCCGCCGGGAAGGGAGAGCTGTACTACGACACCGGCCAGTCGCACGTCACGTGCCTCGCATTCGATGGCCAGGGCCGCCTGCTGGCCGGCAGCGAACCGAATGGACTCCTCTATCGCGTCTCGGCGAAGGACCAGGCCTTTGTCCTGCTGGATTCGAGCCTGCCCGAAATCCGCAGCGTGGTGGCGGCCTCCGATGGGACCGTCTATGCCGTGGGGCTGGGCGGCGGAATGTCGCGCCGCGCACTGGGCGGCATCACCTCCACAATGGGAGTTCCCTCGAGCGCCAGCGTGACCGCAACCTCGACCTCCATCACCGTGGAAGCGCAGGCCGGCCTCGATCTCAAGCCCAAGCCGGATGCGGCCAAGCCGTCCGCCGCTGCGGCGCCGGCGCAAGTTGCGCAGGCCGCGCCCGCCGTCGACCTGAGCGGCGTCGAGAAGTCCGCCATCTATCGCATCGCGCCGGACAACACCGTCGAGAGCCTGTGGAGTTCGAAGGAGGAGAACGTCTACGACCTGCTGGTCGCGGGCGGGCAACTCACCTTCTCGACCGACGGCCAGGGGCGCATCTACCGCCTCACACCCGACCGCCAGGCCACCCTGCTGGTCCAGACCAACGAGGGCGAGGCCCTGCGCCTGCTGGCTACGACGGACGGCGTGCTGGCCGCCACCGGCGACATGGGAAAACTGTACCGATTGGGGAGCCAGCCGGGCGCAAGCGGCAGCTTCGAGTCCCCCGTGCACGATGCCTCGACCGTAGCCCGCTGGGGACGCCTCACCTGGCGCGCCGAGTGTCCCGCTGACAGCCACCTGACCTTCCGCACGCGCTCCGGAAACTCCGCCCGGCCCGACAAAACGTGGAGCGAGTGGAGCGAACCGCTTAGCGACGCGAGCGGAGCCCCGGTGCGCAGCCCCAACGCGCGTTTCATCCAGTGGAAAGCGGAGTTCGCCGGCAACGCCATCCTGGACAGCGCGACGCTCGCCTATCTGCCGCAGAACACCCCGCCGGTGGTGAAGAGCGTGACCGTCGCAACGCAGCTTGTAGCTTCCGGCGCCGCCCGGCCCGCCGCCCAGCCGCAGCCCGCGACCGCTTACAGTATCACGGTCACCGATACCGGCGAGGCCGGCACCACGACCTCCGCCGGCACACCTACCCAGAATCTCGCCCGCGCCGGCGCCGTGCAGATCCAGGTCAGTTGGCAGGCCGAAGACCCGGACGGCGATCGCCTGGTCTACGCCTTGTACTTCCGGGGAGAGGACGAGCGCGAGTGGAAGCTCCTGAAGTCCAATCTTGCGGAGAGCACTTACACGCTGGACGGCGATTCGCTGGCCGACGGCCGCTACCTGTTCCGCGTGGTGGCTTCCGACAGTCCGGCCAATCCGCCCGGTACGGCGCGCGAAGCCGAGCTGGTAAGTTCGCCCACGCTCATCGATCAAACGCCGCCGGTAGTCACGTTTGGCGCGCCCAAGCGGTCGGGATCGCGCCTGGAGATCGAGGTCGAGGCCGTGGACGCCGCGAGCCCCCTCCGCCGCGCCGAGTATTCCCTGGATGCCGCGCCCTGGGTGCCGATGGCGCCGCTCGACGGCATCCTCGATAGCCCGCGCGAGCGCTTCCTGCTGCAGCTCGAGAATGTGCCTCACGGCGAGCACCTGCTGGTGGTCCGCGCCCTGGATGCCGCGAACAACGCCGGCCTGGCTAAAGTCGTCGTGCGGTAAGGTTGGCGAGGTTGGCCGCCGCAAACTCAACCCCGAACCGAACTGCTATCCACAGACTACCGTAGGTGGTCGGTGTCCGGATGGGCTGCCAGCCGCAGGCTTCGACTCATTCACGATCGACCGCACCCGCCGCCAGAAGCACTCAGGCGGCGTTCACCCTGGCGACGCCGGCTGCCAAAGCGGCGAGCGACACGAGGGCTGCCGGCCACGACCGGACCGCCTCGCGCCCAATGGACCAACTCGCTGTCACAATCGGCGCCATCACATCCGAGTCCAATCCAACAACGGCTCCTTGTAGCGCCGGAACCCTCCGGTAACGGGAGTACAAATCGGACAGCGGAATGACGAGGCCGATCGACGGGCGAGAGAGCCGGCGGAGGCCACCGAATCCCAGAAAGACCGAGACGTTGGCGGCACGGGATCCCAGAATCTGCGCCAATCCGACCCCATGCGCCAACTCGTCCATCGAGACGAGCCGGTGCTGGCGTAGGGACTCGTCTTCCTTGAGCGCAGTCACCGCCATGCCGTCTCCGAAGCCAATGCCGCCAATCTTCAGGAGAGCGGCCACAAGTCCGCCCAACGCGATGGAGCCGCTGGCTGCTGCTTGGCTTGGATCCGTGGCGCTCAACTCCGTCGAGTCCTCCCTTCGGCATCCAGCTCTCGCGCGCTAGCGATTACAACGGCAGAGACTCTCGCTGGCGGGGACGAGAGCGCCCGCCACGTACGCCGCGACGATTTCCGCGGCCGGTCCCGAGGCGGCGACCGATACGGCCGAGATGCCTGCGGCCTTTAGCGCTTCGGCCGCTCGCCAGCCCATACCTCCACACAGCACGGTATCGCACCCGGCAAGAACGGCCACCATCGCATTGTGATGATGTCCGCCGCCCTCGTGGCCGCTTGCTCCGCCCTCACCCGATGGATGCGGCGGGTTGGCTCTTAACTCTTGGCTCGTGATCCGCCCATCCTCGACTTCGAACATGAGAAACGCGGCGCTCCTGCCAAAATGCTGCGATAGCGTGGCTCCGTCATTCGTAGGAACTGCGATTTTCACTGTGAATACTCTCCTTTGGCGATGCTTCAAACGTCAACCTGGCGCCGAGGAAGCGCCAAAAAACTCGCACGGGCGTGCGCGCATTCGACGCCGTCGCCGGCCGTCAGAGTGGCCTCGGCCGCGATCAGGCGCTTTGTCCGCTTCACGACCCAGGCGCGGATCCGCAGGGGCTCGCCGCAGACGACACGCCGTCGGAATCTCACGCGAAGTGCGACGGTCAGCGCCTCGCACCTCGTCGCCACGACCGCTTTGGACATGGCCTCGTCGAGCACCGTGGCGAGGATGCCGCCGTGGATGATGCCCTGAAACCCTTCCCATGCCGGGGTGGGCGTCCAGTCCGCCGTCGCGCCTTCCACTGGATCGGAGCTGTAGCGGATCCGCAGGCCGTGCGGATGATCGGGTCCGCAAACGACGCACCGGTCTTGCGGGACCGCGCGGAGCGCCGCAAAGAAAACGTCCCGAATCGCCGCTTCGCCGGTAGGTTGCATAAGCTGCTAGATGTAACTAACATTTATAGTACGTCCGCCTCGTCCCTTGTGTCAACTCTTCCCAAGCCTTGGTTCCGCTCGTGCCGATAGATGCGAGTTGCACGTAAGGACGCTCTCGGGCTACGCTGGGGAGGACCGGATGAAGGGAGGCGCGGAATGCCGGGGACGACGAGGAGAAAGGGATGCGGGCACGCGGCCAGCTATCCCTGTACCTGTGCGATGGGCAATCTCTACCGTTTCGTCGAGCCGGTGGTCCTGCTGATGTTGAAGAAGAAGAGCCGGTCTTACGGCTACGACCTTGGCAACGACCTCGGCAAACACGCCATCACCGACGCCGAGATTGAGCGCGCCGCCCTGTACCGCACGCTCCGTCGCCTGGAGGAAAACGGGAACGTCGTGTCCGAGTGGGATACGGAACAGAACGGTCCGGCGCGGCGCGTCTACAGATTGACTCGAAAGGGCGAGAATCACTTGAAAGAGTGGGCCACCGTTCTGGACCACGTCGCGAAATCCATGGCCCGGTTCGTTCGGGAAGTCCATGAATTGTAGCGGCGAGGGCAGGGTGTCCACCGAGGGCGTCCTTGTCTCCACCACGACGCTCCGGTTTCACCGCGCCCTCGACGCCGGGGAACCGGTCTTTTCAATCGCTTGCGGGATTCGACCTCCCGAATGCTCGGTTCGCGTGTCTCAATCTGCCGGTTCGAGGGCCTCCGCGAAGTTGGCTTGCCCGGTGAGAGACGTTCGAGACGTCTCCGTGGCGGCCCACCTCTTGGTCGCAGAGGCAATCTCAAATGGCCGTCGGCAAGTCGGAACTTGACCCACGCCCGAGGATTCCCCTCACCGGCGGCGGTGTGATAACCTCGACTGAACGCCGATTCGCCGAGGAGGAAGCCGTGGAGCTTCGAATCGTTCTGAGTTACCTGCGCGATGGGAGCTCGACCAAGGATGAGTTTCCCATCGCCTCTCTGGTTGAGCTGACACTGGGCCGCGATCCGACCTGCCAGATCCGTTGCGACGATCGGGACGAATCCGCCAGCCGGCGCCACGCCCGGCTCGGCGTTGGCCGGCGCGATCCGCTGGAGATTGTCCTCACCGACCTTAACAGCCGCAACGGGACCTTTGTCAACGGCCAGCGGATTCAGGGGTCGGTCAAGCTGAGCTCGGGCGACCGGATTCAACTCGGTACGGGCGGCCCGGTCTACCTGTTCGAGATCGCCGGCCAGAGCGAAACCAAAGTAGTCACCCCCACGGCGAAGATTATGGACGTCCCGGCAGCCACGGCGGTGNNAGACGTCCCGGCGGCCACGATGGTGGTTCCGGTTCCGCCCCCGCCGCCCCAACCCCTCGCTCCGCAGCGGACCTTCGACGTTCCGGCGCCGCACAGGGGCGCCGCGCCGGCTGGCGGCCCGGCACTCGTGACGCGCCGCAGGCTGATGTACATCGGCCTGGCCCTGATGGCCGTTGGCGCGGCGCTGCTGGGAGGATACGCCCTGGTCCGCGGCCACGGCTCGCTCTCTTACAAGGTCTACCATCAGCGCACGGTCATGAGCGTCGCCTACAAAGCCTACGGCAACCCGGAAGCCGCCGGCGGCCGGTACTGGTTCGCCCGCACGGTCCTGCAGAATACCGGCAAAGGCGTGGTGAAGAACGTTCACGTGTCCTATCAGATTCCGGGATTCATGACCTGGACCACCCCCGATGAGGCCACGGAGATCCTGCCCAATCAGACGGTCGTCTTCGTGTTCTATCCGAAATTCCCCTCCAAGCTGACCGAGCTTAGAAGCCGCACTCCGGCCACCCTCGAAGCGAAGATCGAATACGACGACGGTACGGGACATCAAGAGCACATCGAGAAGCGGGAGTTCGAGTTTTTCGGCGTGAACGAGTTTGCCTTTAGCAGCATGCCGGCGAGCGAGATCGTTACCCGGGCCGACGCCGAGAACAACAATCCGCTGCTGGCCGCCTATGTCACCGATGAGGACCAGGCCGTGAAGACGTTCTACGCCAAGGCCGCGGAGGTGAGCGGCGGATTCGGAATGGGCTCCAACGAGAAGGACCTGCTCCAGTTCATAAAGAGCATCTACAACTACATGGTGTCGCTGGGGATGACTTACTCGGGCGCCAAGGGCGTTCCCGACGAGACGGGCGACGTCCGAACCCTGGTGCAGAGCATCCGCCTGCCGCGCGATCTGATCTACGGCAATTCCGGGCTGTGCGTCGAGCTGGCGATTCTGTGGGCGGCTCTGGGGCAAGGCGCGGGCTTGAAGACCTTCCTGGTGGTGATTCCCGGCCACACCTTCCCGGTCTTGCAGGCCCAGGATGGCACGACCATCCCCATCGAGAGCACCGCCATCGGGGGTTCCTTCGGCGGGAACCTCGGCAAGGCCGCGAGCTGGGACCAGGCGATTGAGTCCGCTTTGAAGACCTTCAAGGAGAACAAGGGCAAGCCAACCACGGATATCCTCGACGTCCGCGAGCTTCAGGCCAGTGGCATCCGGCCTCCGGAGCTTTCGGAAATCAATCGTGCCGAGCTGGTGAAGCTGCTGGACGACCGGCGGGCCAAGCACGGCCCCCGAGTCGTGGTGGCGCCTCAGCGTCAGCAGCCGGTGGTGTACCGAGGGTTGTGGTGGCGCCGCCGTTAGGGAGGTGAGCTATGAGACGAATCCCACTCATCCTGCTTTCGATCGCGTTCGCGGCCGCGGCGGTTGCGGCCCCGCAGTTGGAGACCATCAACATCGACCAGACGATGACCGTCGATCCCGTCGGCGACGGAGTGCTGACCCTGAAGCTCACTCTCGACGGCGAGCAATTCCAGATGTGGCAGCAGAAGTACGGCCAGAACGCCTCGCTGCTGAAGCGGGACATGAACCCGTATGTCAGCCAGTACGAAGCCTACGGCTGGGACATGCAGGAGAACCAGATGGATCGCATCGTCACGGTCACCTGCAAGTTCAAGGGCGGCATGCTGTATCGCGGCGGGGGGATCTTCGAGTTCCGCGTGCCCAAGGCCTGGCGCGGCGGCACGCGCCACGAGAACACCTACCTGTTCAACTTCGTCCAGCCCATCGCCGACGGCGTGGTGTCGCAGAATAACGTGACGCTGATTCTGCCGGCCGCGGCCTCCGACTTCAGCGACGATAAGTCCGAGACCGGCGACCGCGTGATCCGCTACCATCTGCCGGTGGGAGGGATGGGCGCCTGGCTGCTTTGGGTTGGCCTGGCCGCCCTGGTGGCCGGCGCTGGGGTCACGGCTTACGCCGAGAGGGGAATGAAGGCCCCCGCGCGAACCGCTGCCTAGCCGCTTGTGGCAGCCG
>PMEV01000455.1:13941-15351 GCA_003154855.1 Bryobacterales bacterium | reverse complement strand
AACAGCCCTACTCGCCGCAAGAACGGAGCGATACGCGTGGTCCAGTGCCGGGCGGGCGGCCTGCGAGGCCGCCGTGGGCCTGCCCCACGAATGTAGAAACTCCAGTTGCCGGCCGAAGCCGGCGCCAGCTACATCCACAGCATGGCCGTCAGGCCGGCCTATATGGGCTGCTGCGGAGTTCGAGAGGCGTCGATTCTATCCCGGACCGGCCAGCCAGTAGCCGGGCCGCGTGCGGATGGTCAGTTCGGGACGGTTCTTCACGCGCACTTCAATCTTGTGGAATTCGGCGCTGGTCTCGGCTGGGGCCGTGAAGCTGAGCATGTACTGTGCGTGGAGTTCTTCGCCGATGCGCGAGATGGCGGTTTCGAGTCCGTGCTGCTTAAGAAAAGAGAGGTGCGTCCCGCCGCTAAAACCCGTGAACGCGGCGGCCTCGTTGGTCTTGCCGAGGCGCATGATCTCGCCAACGATCTTCAGCAGGTCGACCGATTGCCCCTGCACGGGGTTGAAGGGAAGGGTGGGGAAGGCGACCGGCGGCCCGGTGGCGCAATTCCCGCACTCCGATTCCCCCTCCGGCGTGGTCCCCGCACGGGCGGTGAACGCGATGGCCATGGCCGAATAGGTGAGGGCGTAGACCGCGACGTTCTCGCGCTGGGTGAGAGTGACCGCCTCTTCGAGCTTGGTCTTGCTGCCGCGGTCGCGGCTCTCGCCGATGAGCAGCAGCACGCGGCGCCGATTCGGTGGACGCGCCGCCAGCATCCGCACCGCTTCGGCAACGGCGTCGATCATGCGCCCGCCATTCCCGCCGGATTGAAGACGCCCCAGGCCGCGCGAGATATTGTCGGGGTCCCTGGTGAAGGGCTGTAGACACAGCACCTCGTTGTCGTACGAGACCACGGCCGCTTCGCCCCGGTCGCCGATGATCAGCGGCTCGATCATACTTCCGATGCGGTGCAGTTTGTTGAGCGCCTCGGCCGCGATGGCGCCGGATTGCACCGCGATCACCAGCGAAATGGGAGTGTAGCTGACGTCGGCGTTCACCCGCCGCGGCTGGCCGTTGTCAAAGACCAGGAAGTCGTCCGCCGAGAGGCCATCCACGTAATGGCCGGCGGCATCGACCACGGTCGTAGGCGCCACCACCAGCCGCACGGTGGTGCGCAGATCGGGCTCCTGCGCCCAAGCCGCGCCGGCCGCGAGCAGCAGAACACAAATCCATCGGGATGTTTCGGTCACTGATCTTCAGACGCCGCGCGCGCGAGCCCCGTTTCGTCCGAGACGCGCAGACCCGGGGTCGCACTATCGCTGGAGCTTTGCTTATCTGTGTTCATCTGCGTTCATCTGCGGCTATTCATTTCTTACCGTTCTTAGCGGCGCCTTTGCATGACGCACCACACTAGTGTAGTGCGGCATGCA
>PMEV01000455.1:5168-13931 GCA_003154855.1 Bryobacterales bacterium | reverse complement strand
ATTGCGCCGCACTACACTAGCTTCTCAGAAACGTCCCCCGCTCGAGTTCGTCGAACGCCTGCCGCAGTTGCTCCTGCGTGTTCATGACGATGGGGCCGTACCAGGCCACCGGTTCCCGGAGCGGCTTCCCCGAAATCAGCAGGAATCGGATGCCGTCCTCTCCCGCCTGCACGGCGATTTCGTCGCCCCGGTCGAAGAGCACCAGCGAACAGTTCTCCGCCTGCGTGGGAAGAGTTGTATCCGCCCATCCGAGGCCTTCGGTCGGCACCGCCAGCGGGCCGGAGGCGTTGCAGAACTTCCCGGCCCCCGCGAAAACGTAGGCGAAGGCCTGGTGCGTGGCGTCTACCGCCAGCGTCTTGCGGAGCCCCGGCGGCACCGACACATCCAGATACACCGGGTCGGCGGCGATTCCCTCCACGGGACCCTTGGTAGCCCCGTAGCTCCCGCAGACCACGCGCACCAGCGTGCCATCCTCGTCCTGGGCCTGCGGGATATCGGCCGCCTTCACTTCCTGGTAGTGTGGCGCCGTCATTTTGAGCGACGCCGGAAGGTTGGCCCACAACTGGAATCCATGCATACTGCCCGTCGGGTCGCCTTTGGGCATCTCCTGGTGGATGATCCCGCTCCCCGCCGTCATCCACTGCACGTCGCCGGCGCCGATAGCGCCGTGGTTCCCCATGCTGTCGCCGTGTTCCACGGTCCCAGCGAGCACGTAGGTGATGGTCTCGATCCCGCGGTGCGGATGCCACGGAAAGCCCGCCAGGTAATCCGCCGGTACGTCGTTGCGAAAATCGTCCAGGAGCAGGAACGGGTCGAAGTCGGATGTATTGCCGAAACCGAAGGCGCGCCGCAGATGCACGCCGGCGCCTTCCAGAGTCGGCTTGGACTTACTGAGCCGCTTGATAGGTCGAATGGACATCCCAGCCTCCAGCACCCAGTGTAGTACGGCCGAAATCCTGCCGTTTTCGGCCTGCGGCAGATGAACTCGGAGGAACGCCGATAAACGCACTTTGCTCATCGGCGTTCATCTGCGTTTATCGGCGGCTAGCCGTTTTTGCCGTTCCTAGCGGCGCCTTCGAAGCGGCTCACCTTCCAGCAACCATCTCCATTCTGCAGCCGGCAGACCACTGCGTCTACCGCGCGCCCAGGAACGCCCGGGCGATGATCCCCAGCTTCTCGCGGGCGGATAGCTCCACGCGATGCGAGAGCACGTCATAGTGCGTGCGCTCGATCTTGGCCAGCAGTCGCGAGTAGATCTCGATGAGCGCCCACAGCGAGCTCCGGCTGTGCGGATCTACCATCTGGATGAGCGGAGCCGATTCGTTGTAGTAAGCCCGCGCCCGCCCCGCCTCGAACGCCAGCAGCTCCGTGAATCCTTCCGTGCCCCGGCCCTCCCGGAGGCTTTCGAGATCCACCTGAAACCGCGCCAGGTCGTCGGCCGGAAGATAGACGCGGTCGCGGCCAAGGTCCTCGCGAACGTCCCGCAGGATGTTGGTGAGCTGGAAGGCCACTCCGCATTTCTCGGCCAGCGGCAGGGCTTCCGGGGAGCGGAAGCCGAAGATGTGGATCACGGTCAGCCCCACTACCGAGGCCACCTGGTAGCAGTAGCGGTACAACTCGTCGAAACTCGCCATGCGGCGGGGGCCCAGGTCGGCGGTGACGCCCTCGATCATCTCGTGGAAGTACGCTACGGGAATGCGGTAGCGGGTAACCGTGTCGTGGAAGGCGGGCCACACGGGATGCCCGCCCAAGCGCCCCTCGAGCGCCGCATCCAGTTCCACGCGCCAGCGTTCGATCGATTCGCGCGCCGAGCCCTGGCCGGACGGGGCGTCGTCGCTGAGGTCGTCGCAGTAGCGCATGAAGGCGTAGATCGCGCAAATGGCATTCCGCTGCTCGCTGGGCAGCAGCACGAAGGAGTAGTAGAAGTTGCGGGCGCGGCGGCGGGCCACGCCGCGGCAGTAGGCGTAGGATCGCTCCAGCGGCTCCCTCATGCGGCCTTCGCAAACGCCACGCGCGCCAGCGTGCCCACTAGCATCCAGGCCCGCTCGACCCTGGATATGTGGGGTCGCCGCGCCAGCACGTTATAGTTCTGCCCTTCGATCTTCTCGAGCACCCGCAACCCGCCCCGGCTGAAGAGTTCCAGGTCGGCGGCCAGACGGCGGTCCACCTGGCGCGTCAGCGGCAATCCTTCCAGGAACAGCCGCCGGGCCTCGCCCACCAGCTCCCGCATCACCGCCCGAAAGGCCTCGGTCTCCCGCCGCGCCTGCAGATCCTCGACCGTATAGCCGTGCCGTTCCATCGCCTCCAGCGGGATGTAGATGCGCCCCTTCTCCAGGTCGCGCGCAATGTCCTGCCAGAAATTGGCGAGTTGCAGCGCGGTGCAGGTAGCGTCGGAGAGCGCCTGCCGCGCGGCGTCGCGATAGCCGCACAGCCACAGCACCAGCCGGCCGACCGGGTTGGCCGAGTAGCGGCAGTATNNGGCTGCTTGGGCAGCTCGTGCCGCTCGACGCTCTGCCGCAGCGCCACGAAGACCGGGTTCGAGGTCCGTCCCTCGTACATGCCGTCCAGCTCCGAGCGCCACCACGCCAACAGCCGCAGGCTCTCCTGGGGGTCGCCAATCTCGTCGCCCAGATCGTCGGCCCAGCGGCAGAACGCGTACAGGTTGTAGAAATCCTGGCGCAGCCGGCGCGGCAGCAAAAAGGTCGCCACGTGAAAATTCTCGTAGTGGACCCGCGCCAGCCAGCGCGTGTATTGCAGGGCCTCCTGCTCGGTATAGACGCGGGCCAGGGCTTGCGGCGATTTGACGAAATCCTGGGGCGGCAGAAACACTGGCTATGCGCGGCTTACGGGATGATGGCCGTCTTCAGGTGCCCGTTGTGGCTCATCAGGTCCCGCATCACTTCGAGCATGTTCGTCAGCGGCTCTTCGCGATTCACGAAATCCCGCGCCGTAACGATCTTCCGGCGAACCAGCTCCAGCGACTTCCGGATGTGCGCCGGAGTGTGGTGGAAGCTGGCCTTGCACGAGATCTCCGAGTAGTGCAACAGCGAGGTATCCAGCGAGATCCGGCTTTCGCTGGGGCAGCCGCCGAAGAAGTTGACGGTCCCGCCCTTGCGCAGCATGTGGACGCTCTGTTCCCAGGTGTGCGGCTTGCCGACGGCCTCGAAAGCCACATCGGCGCCCCGGCCCCCGGTCAGCCCGCGCACCACGTCGACCGCATCGGGGGATTCGGTGGTGGAGATCACCTCGGCCGCGCCCAGCGCGGCGGCCCGGCTCAGTTGGCTTTTCCGCCTCCCCAGGGCGATCACCCGCGCGCCCAGCGACTTGGCCAGGCGCACGAACATGAGACCGATAGGTCCCAGGCCGATCACCGCCACGTTGTCTCCCTCTCTCAGCCCGGTCTCCTCAACCGCCTTCAGCACGCAGGCCAGCGGCTCGATCAGCGCCGCGTCCTGATAGCTCGCGTCCGCCGGGATCTCGTACATGTTCCGCTCCACGATGCGGGCGGGAATCCGGATGTACTCCGCGTAGGCGCCGTTATTGAACAGCAGGTCCTCGCACAGATTCTCGTGGCCGCGGCGGCAATAGAAGCACTCCTGGCAGGGGGCGGAGTTCGCCGCCACCACCCGCTGGCCCACGTGGAACTTGGTTACTTGCCCGCCCATCTCAACCACGTCCCCGGCCAGCTCGTGGCCGAAGACCGCGGGGGGGATGATCATCCGCGCGTGGTACCCGCGGCGGAAGACCTTTACGTCGGTGCCGCACGTCAAGGCGGCTCTCACGCGCACCAGGACGTCGCCTTCGCCAATTGTAGGAATGGCTACCGGCTCAACCTGAAGATGCTCTTTTCCATATAGGACGGCAGCCAGCATTTGAGTATTCACTGTGCCCACCTCTGTGGATGTACTATGATTTTCAACGCTTCCTCATCCGGATGTAAAGCCAGTTGTATCGCCGATTCGATGCGGTCCAGGGGCCATCTGTGGGAAATCAAGTCCTCCACCGGCAACTCTCCCCTAAACACCAGACGCGCGGATTCCTTCTGCAAATCAATGGACGCGCTGTAACAGCCTAGCAGAGTCCTCTCTCCGACACAAATGTCCGCTCCAGACAATTCTACCTGTTCTTGATGGGAAGTTTGGGCGAACAGCAGGATCCTGCTGCCGGGGCGGGAGCAGCGGACGGCCTCCTTGACCAGGCCGGGCGCCGATGCGGCCACGATCACCAGGTCGGCGCCCCGCCCTTCCGAGAGGCCGGCCACCCGCGGCTCGATGTCGCTGGCGCCGGGATCCCAGGCCTCTTCCGCCCCGAATCGCAACGCCAATTCGCGCCGCCGGGCGATCCTGTCGGTAGCCACCACCCGGGCGCCCGTCCGCCGCACCAGCATCGTGAACAGCAGCCCGATCGGCCCCTGGCCCAGAATCAAAGCCAGGTCCTGGGGCTGCGGGGCCATCTGGACCACGGCTTTCAGGCAGGTATTCACCGGCTCGACNNCACAATCCAATCCATCACCCGGACGTACTGCGAGAATCCGCCGCCGGCCGGCTCAAAGCCCGCGGTCACCCCCACCCGCTTGTAGGTTGTGCACTGCGCGTAGAGTTTGCGCCGGCAATAGAAGCAGTCGCGGCAGGGGACGTGGTGGAACGCAATCACCCGCTCGCCCAGGGCGAAGGCCGCCACCCCGTCGCCCACCCGGACCACCACGCCCGCCGTCTCATGCCCGAAAATGCGGGGCGGCGGCAACAGGTTATGTTCCACCTTCTTCAGGTCGGTATGGCAGACGCCGCAGCTTTCCACTCGCACCAGCAGCTCGCCCGGACCGATCTCCGGCGTCGGCACGGTCTCCACCGCAATGGTGCTGTTCCCGCGGTATACCGCGGCCCGCATCGTGGCGGGCACGATGAAATCAGAATCGGCAGTCTGCAAGAAACTCCCCTAACGCCCGGGCGGCTATCCGTCCCCGGCGTCCCAACCGCATCAACTCGGGCGCCACCAGCCACGGATGTGCCAGCGCCGCCCGCAGGATCCGAGCCCGGCTAAACCGGCCGTCCGGACCCAGCAACGCACTATAGTCTAGGGTAAACCCTTCCGACGCCAAATCCAAAACGGCTCGGACGCAGTAGAATGGCAAATCCTCAAGCCTGGCCCGGCCGGCCACGCCCGCCGCCTCCATCTCCACCGCCGCGGCGCCGCCTTCGCCTAAGCGTTGCTTCTCGGCCACGCTGGAGACCACGTGGTCGGTCGAAATCAGTGCGCCCGAACGGAACGCCCGCCGGGTATCCGGCTGGACCGCCTCATAGGCCTGGCTCCCGTCCTCGACCCGCGTAGCCACGAACACCTCTCCGACCGCCAAACTCGCATCCAGCGCGCCGCAGAACCCCACACTAGCCAGCGCATCCGGTCGCTCTCGGAGCAGTGCTGCGTCGACGGCCTCGGTAGCCAGTTTCCGGCCGGGTCCATGCGCCACCAGCAGCACCCGCTGCCCGTTCAACTCCCCGCTGCGCGCGAACCACAGAGGCCAATCCAGCCGCCGCACTCGGGTACAGCGCCGCAGGATACCACGCAATTCGCCCGGTTCGGCGGCCACCAGCAGGACGGTTCTCACTGCGTCACGTACCCGTTCGAGCAGAACCAGCCGACCGCCCGCGCCAGCGCCTCCTCCACCGGCCCCGGAGAGTAGCCCAGTTCCAGCGTGGCCTTGGCGTGCGAAGCGAACATCCTCTTCTTGGCCATCCGGACCGCGTCCAAGGGCGCTCGCGGAGGCCGCCCGGTGAACCAGGCCCAACCCGTGCTCAGCGCCCCGGCCGCGTACGCCACCCCATACGGAATACGCCACGACGGCGCCTTCCGCCCGCAGATTTGCGCCAGCCGCTCCAGAATCTCCTGGAGCGTCAGGTTCTGGCATCCCAGAATATATCGTTCGCCGGGGCGCCCCCGCTCGGCGGCCAGCAGGTGCCCCTCGGCGACGTCGCGAACGTCCACCAGGTTCAGCCCGGTATCGATGTAGGCGGGCATGTCGCCTTTCACATAATCCACGATGATCTTACCCGTTGGCGTGGGCTTGACATCGTGATCGCCCACCGGCGCCGTTGGATTCACGATGACCACCGGGAAACCCTCCGAGGCGAACTGGCGCGCTGCCTCCTCGGCCAGGTATTTCGACCTCTTGTAGGCGCCCTTCATGTCCGCCAGTCCGACCGGCGTCAGCTCGTTCCCTTCCCCGCCCTTGGGAATTCCGATGCAACCCACCGTGCTCGTGTACACCACCCGCTCGACTCCCGCCACCCGCGCCGCCTCCAGCAGGTTCCGCGTGCCCTCCACGTTGGAACGGTACATCTCCCGCTTGTCCCTGACCCACAGCCGGTAGTCGGCCGCCACGTGGAACACCAGACCGCAGCCCTCGACCGCCCTCTTCAGCGACTCGGGATCGCGCAGGTCTCCGGTCACGGCTTCCGCTTCGAGCTCGCGCAGGCGGCTGGAGGCCCGCACCAGGGCGCGCACGCGATGTCCGCGCTCCATCAGTTTTCGCGCCACGTGCCAGCCCACAAAACCCGTAGCGCCCGTTACTAGCGTCGGTTTCACTGGCTCGTTCGCCTATCGCATGACCCAGCTCAACAGCTTCCACGTGTCGCCGGGTTGCGCGTTGATCCCCAAGGCCGCCGACGGTTCGAAGCCGCAGTGCGCCATGCAGTGCTCGCACCGCGGGTCGTTCCCCCGCCCGTAGCTCTCCCAGGGCGTCTTGTTCATGAGCTCTTCGAAGGTCTCGTAATGGGCGTCGGTGATCAGGTAGCAAGGCCCTTTCCAGCCCTTCACGTTGTAGGTCGGGTTGGCCCAGGCCGTGCACGGCAACTCCCGCCGGCCCTTCAGGAAATCCAGGTAGGTGGGCGTGCTGCTCAGCCGAAAGCGCTGGGCCAACTTGTCGATATCCTTGAACTTCTCCTGGACGTCCTCCCGCGTCATGAAGATTTCCCGGTCGTTGACCTGCGAGTAACCGTAAGCCGGGCTCAGCATGTGCCCGTCCAGGTCGAACTGCTCCAGGTACTCGAAGAGCTGCTCGATCTCCCGCATATCCGTCTCTTTGTAGACGGTGGTGTTGGTGGTCACCTTGAAGCCCGCTGCCTTGGCGGCGCGTATCCCTTCGACGGCCTGCTGGAACACGCCCTTGCGCTCCACCACCAGGTCGTGGGTCTGCTCCAGGCCGTCCAGGTGAACATTGATGAAGAAGCGGGAGTGCGGCTTGAACTCCGGTAGCCGCTTCTTCACGAACACCCCATTGGTGCACAGGTAGATGTGCTTGCCGCGCGCCAAAATCTCCGCCGACATCCGCCCGATATCCGGGTGCAGCAGCGGCTCCCCTCCGCAGATCGATACCACCGGCGCCCCGCACTCGTCCACCGCCTTCAGGCACTGCTCCACCGACAACTTCTCCTTGACCGTGTCCTGGTACTCGCGTATCCGGCCGCAGCCCGTGCAAGTGAGGTTGCAGGCGTGCAACGGCTCCAGCATCAGCACCAGCGGAAACCGCTTCCGGATCATCGGATGGCGCGCCCCTCCGTTGCCGGTGCCCGGCTCGCGCATCACTCGAAACGGATTCGAGCCGCCGCCCTGGCCGGCCAGGTCCTTCTGCCATTCGGGCCTGGGGCGCAGCTTGTTCTTCAGGATGTAGCCGGCCATGCCGGCGGTCATCGATAGTGGGAATCTCATGCCTTACCCCCGTGGGCGGCCTTCCGGAACTCGGCCAGCGCTTGAAGCGGGTACGCCAACTCCTCTTGCCAGCCACCGTCCTCCTGTTGCGTGCGCACCAGGTACTCGATGCCCTGCCGCACGCTCAGGCTTTCCCAGTCGCCGCCGGCCATCAATCCTAGCAGCGCCCAGCCGGTCTGCGCAGCCGTGCTGGGAGCCGCGCTGAACTCTCCCTGCGCGCAACTGGCTCGGCTTTCGCCCCAGCCGCCGTCCGCGTTCTGAATCGACCGCAACCATTCGCCACCCCGCAGGACCGTCGCTTCGTGGTCGTCCACCCCGGCCGCGCGCAGCCCGCCCAAAGCCAAAAACGTCCCGTAGATGTAGCTAACGCGCCCGCGCCAGCTCCCCTCGGGTTCCTGATGCTTCAGCAGATACCCAACCGCGCGCCGCACCGCCGGGTGGCCGTCTCCAACGCCCGGCGCCGCCGCGATAGCCTCCAGCACCCGGCCGGTCACCTCGGGGCAGGTGGCGTCCCTATCCGCGTCGAAAGCCGCCCAGCCGCCGTCCCGCGCTTGTCTGGCCAGCAACCGCTCCACCGCCCCGGCCTGCGTGGCCGCTTCCGGCGCCAGGCCCCATTCGCCCAGCACGCCGGCCGCCATCGCGGTATCCCAAACCGTCGGGAGGCACGGCCGTACCCGGAATTGCCCATCCCGGTCCTCGATCAACCGCTCTAGCTGCGCCTGGGCCGCGGCCCGGTCCGGATGATCGGGCGGATAGCCCAGCAGATCCAAAGCCAAAATCGAGTACAGCAGGTAGTGAAACGTAGCCCCCAGCTCATCGCTATCGCGCAGCCGCTCGAGCATCCAGCGCCCGCACTTTGCGACCGCCATCTTGCGCAGCCAGCCCAGCGGGTGCCGCTCGTACTGATTCAGCAACCAGGCCAAACCAGTCCAGCCAATCGCACCGTCCTGCCGAGGGAACAGGAACAACTCCTGGAGCGTAAACCCTGCCGGGACCGGCCGCACCGGGTTGAAGGACTGAACGATCGCCAGCGGCACGGACAACCCGCGCGCCCGGCCC
>PMEV01000455.1:0-5141 GCA_003154855.1 Bryobacterales bacterium | reverse complement strand
CCGAACCCGCCATCCGGCAGTTGGCGCGTAAAAATGGCCGTGGCCGCGCGCTCTACCCGCTCCGCATTGGGCGGATTCCAGACGCCCGCCTCGGGCGGGTACAACCACAACTCCAGCAGGATGTACTCGGCCTCGAGCGGGGTGCCCGCCGATACCTCCAAGCTCCAGTACCCCGCAGGGCTCTGCAAGCTCACCAGACGCTTCGCCGCGCGCTCGCCGGCCCGCGCCGCGGCGCTCTGCAGCGCGCCATCGACTTGGAGGCCGGGGCTCATTGCAGGTTGACGGTCGCGAGGTGCCCAGCCAACTGCGTCAACTGCGAAGGCAAGGTGAATCGAACGTCCTCTTCCTTCAGGTCGATCTCCTCCAGCTTGTCGTACCCCAGCCGCCGCAGCGCGGCGATGAGTTCCTGCACCAGGTGCTCCGGGGCCGACGCGCCCGCGGTCAACGCCACCGTTTTGACGCCCTCCAGCCAGCGCGGATCAACCTCGTGGGCGTCGTCCACCAGGTAGGCCGGCACCCCCGAATTCTGCGATACCTCCACCAGCCGCTTCGAGTTCGAGCTGTTTCGCGAACCAACCACCAGCAGCACATCGCACAGCGGCACCACCGCCTTCACCGCCAGTTGCCGGTTCTCGGTGGCGTAGCAGATATCCTGCGCGGGCGGCCCCTGTATGGCCGGAAAGCGTTCCCTGAGCCGCGCCACGATGTGCCGGGTTTCGTCCAGGCTCAGCGTGGTCTGGGTCAGAAACGCGATGCGTTGGGGGTCTGGGGGCCTCAGCCGGTCCACATCCTCCACCGAGGACACCAGGATGGTGTACCGGGGCGCCTCGCCCAGCGTCCCGATGACCTCGTCGTGATCGCGGTGCCCGATCAGCACGATGGTGTATCCGGCGCGCGCGAACCGCACCGCCTCCAGGTGTACCTTAGTCACCAGCGGGCAGGTGGCGTCAATCACCTGCAAGCGCCGTTCCACCGCCTGGGCTCGCACCGCGGGCGACACTCCGTGGGCGCTGAAGATCACCCGGGCGCCTTCCGGCACCTCTTCCAGTTCCTCGATGAACACCGCTCCCGAGCACCGCAACTCCTCCACCACGTAACGGTTATGGACGATCTCTTTCCGCACGTAGATTGGCGATCCGTACAGGTCCAGCGCGATCTCGACCACGTCGATGGCCCGCACCACGCCCGCGCAGAAGCCCCGTGGCTTCAACAGGATCACCTTTCGCTCTGTCCCGAAGGCCGGCACTGGTGCGTTAGTCATTAAGAACCAACATTATAGCAGCTATCAGACGATGCTGGCGCGCACCCGGGCCAGCAACTCGTCTGCACCCTCGACCTCCATCCCCACCTCCAGCCAGACTACCTCCAGGCCTCCGGTCGCAACCGGCCAGCCATCCGGCAGATTCATCATGTCTTTCTCGGTGGTCGCGAGCGCCTGTGCGCCCCTCGCGCGGGCCTGCCCCGCCAATTCCCGCAGCTCCCGCACCGAGTAGCGGTGGTGGTCGCCAAACTCCCTCCGCAGCACCGGCTGTATCCCCAGGCCGTCGAGCGTCTGCCAGAAGGCCTGCGGGTTTCCCAGCCCGCAAAACGCCGCCACCGGACCTTCTGCCTCTCTCGGCCGCCACCCCTGGGCCACCACCCGCGCCCTGAAGATCGGCGCGCTAGCATTGTGCCGCCGTATCAGGGCCTCGACGCCGTCCAGCCGCTGGCCTGCTTCGACCCGCGCGATCGCCACCATGTCTGCGCGCTGGAGAGCCTCCGGAGGCTCCCGCAGCCGCCCTAGCGGAATCGACTCGCCGCCGCCCAGCGGGTCCAGCGCATCCAGCAGGACGATATTCAGCGAGCGCTCCAGGCTCCAGTGCTGGAACCCGTCGTCCAGCAGCAACACCGCCGGGTGGAACCGCTTCTCGATCAGCCGGCCGGCCGCGGCCCGGTCCGCCGCGATGCCCACCGGCCCCACAGCGCTCCGCAGGTAGCTCTGCGCCTCATCTCCGGAGCGTGCCACGGGAACCTGCTCGCCGGGCGCCAGAATGGTACACCGCTCGGGCGCGCGGCGGCGGTAGCCGCGAGTCAGGATGGCGGGCTCGATCCCTTGCGCCTTTAATTGACCCGCCAGCCAGAGAACAAACGGCGTCTTCCCCGCCCCTCCCACCGTAAGCCCACCGACGCTGACGACAGGCGTCGCCAGGCGCACCGGCCGCGCTGCTGAGCGCCGCCAGTTTCCGCCCAGCACCCACAGCCGGGAAAGCGGCCAAAGCAGGGCGTACCAGGGCTGCGCGCGCCGGTATACAGGCACCGCCTGCCAGTACTGCCGCTCGATCTCTTCGGCCGCCCGCTCCGTCGCGCCCCGTTCGGCCTCGGCCAGTTCGCCGGCCCGCTCGCCCAGCCGGGATCGCAGTCCCGCATCCTCCAGCAGACTGGCGACCGCTCCGCTCAACTCCGCGCTGCCCGCGATCGGATAGACTCCGCCGCCCGCGCTGAACTTGCGCGCCATCTCGGCGAAATTCTCGAGGTGCGGCCCCACGACGATCGCGCGCCGAAAGAACGCCGGCTCCAGGATGTTGTGCCCGCCTCGCCGCGCCAGCGTTCCGCCCATAAACACCACGTCGGCGAGGCCGAACAACCCACTCAGCTCCCCGATCGAATCCAGCAGCAGCACGCCCGGCAGCTCGAGCGAATCCCCGGCGCGCAACTGGGACCGGCGCAGGAACGGTATCCCTCTCCGCTCGAGCAACTCGGCCGCCGTATCGAACCGTTCGGGCCGCCGTGGCGCCAGCATCAGCAGCAGCCCCGGCCTTTTCAGCGCCTGGAATGCCTCCAGCACGGCCTCGTCTTCATCCGGATCGCCCTCCCGCGCCGGCGGCATGGTGCTGGCCGCGATCCATACCTGCTTTGGCCCGATTCGCTCCAGCAATTCGCGCAACGCTTCCGGCACCTGCGCCTGGCGGGGGTCAAAATCGTATTTCAGGTTCCCGGCAACCCGCATTTTCCCGGCGGGCGCCCCTGCTGCCAGGTAGCGTGCCGCGCTGATCTCGCTCTGGGCCAGGATAGCGTCCGGCAGGGCCAGCACCGGCCGGAAGAACCAGGCGAGCGCATGGTAGCCCGGCCACGCCCGATCCGAGATCCGCCCGTTCACCACCACCAGGGCGCAGCCGGCCCGTTTGGCCTCCCGATAGAGATTAGGCCAGATTTCGGTCTCCATGACCACCACCGCCCGCGGCCGCAGCCGGCGCAGCACGCGGCGCACCGCCGAGCAGTAGTCCAGAGGCGCGTAGAAAACGCCGTCGGCCAGCCCGCGCAGCTTATCCTGGGCCGCCGCCCGGCCCGCCAGCGTGGTCGACGAGACGAACAGCGGTGCCCGCGGCAGCCTGGCCCTCAGCCGCCGCAGCAGTTCTACCGCCGCTAGCACCTCGCCTACCGAGACCGCATGCAACCAGACGGCGCCTTCCCTCGTCTGCCGGTATGAGCCCGGCAGAAACCCCAGACGCTGCCCGAACTGCCGGGAATAGCCCCGCAGCTTCAGCGCGCGCAGGAGGAAGTACACTACGAGAAAGGGAAGCCCGAGGATCTCCAGCAAACGGTATAAGAATATGGCGCTCACAGGCAAGTGGTGGATTGCACTCCTGAGTATAGCGGTGGCGAGCGGCGGTGACAAAGAAACGCCGCCCTTCAAGCCCGGCCCCGCCAGCAGTTACCCGTTCCGCCAGACCCTCGAGAAGGTGACCGTGGCCGCCGCCGCTTTCCGCTCCGACGCCGACCTCCGGACCGCCTTCGGCAAGCTCAATCCCTATAGCTATGGCATCCTCCCAGTGCTGGTGGTAATCCAGAACGACACCGGAAAAACCCTGGCCCTGGACAAGTTGAAGCTCGAATTGACCACGCCCGACCGCGATCACATCGAGCCAACTCCGGCCTCCGAGGTTCGCTATCTTCACGGCCCCTCCCGTCCCGGCAATGTGGTAACGGGGCCGCCGATCCCCGGCCTGCCGCCCCACACCTCCAGGAAAAAGAACCCGCTGGACGCCTGGGAGATCGAGGGCCGCTCCTTCGCCGCCCGCATGCTCCCGGCCAACGAGAGCGCCAGCGGGTTCTTCTACTTCCGGGCCTTCTATCGCAGCGGTTCCACCCTCATCCTGCAAGGCGTGCGCGAAGCCTCCACCGGCCGGGAGCTGTTCTACTTCGAAATCCCGCTCGACAAGCAGAGCTCGGAGTAGCTCGTCCGCCGCCGCGTTGAGCGCCTGGGTAGCTACTTGCTCGCCGGAGCGGGTTGCTTCAGCGGGTCGTTGGGGGGCGCGGGGCCTTCCCGCTTGAACGTGAGCCCCGTGATCCGCACCGGCGTGAGCGGCCGGTCCTGCGCGTCGCGCGGCGTCTTCGCGATGTACTGCACCACGTCCAGGCCCTCGATCGCTTCGCCGAAGATTGTATGGTGACCATTCAGGTGGGGAGTCGGCGCCACGGTGATGAAGAACTGGCAGTCGCCGGTATTCGGCCCCGCGTTGGCCATCGCCAGCAGGCCCGGCCGGTCGAATTTCAGCGACGGCGCAAACTCGTCCGGGATCGTGAACCCGGCGTCGCCACTGCCTGTGCCGGACGGATCGCCGCCCTGGATCATGNNAGAACTGGCTGCCGTTGGTGTTGGGCCCGGCATTGGCCATGGAAAGCACGCCCGGCTTGGTGTGCTTGAGCTCCGCGTGAAACTCGTCGGCGAATTTGTAGCCCGGACCGCCGCGGCCGGTGCCCTCCGGATCGCCGCCCTGGATCATGAAACCCGGAATCACGCGGTGGAAGGTCGTCCCGGTGTACAGCGGACGCGTGACCATCGCGCCAGAGCCCGGGTCTTTCCAGGCCTTTCGCCCCAGTTGCAGATCGATGAAGTTCTTCACCGTGATCGGCGATTCCTGCTCGAACAACCTCAGGACGATAGGTCCCAGAGTGGTCGTCAGTGTGGCATACAGCCCGGCCGGCGGCGCCACCAGTTCGGGGAGCCCCGGCTCGTGCTGTGGCTGTCGCGGTTCTTGCGCCACCAGCGATGCGGCCAGGAGCATCATCGCGAGATACTTCACAAGGTCCTTCATGAGGCCCACTTTACTCCAAATCCCGCGCCGCGTACAGCCTCCCGTGGGGTCAGCCCTTCTGGGCTG
>PMEV01000006.1 GCA_003154855.1 Bryobacterales bacterium | reverse complement strand
TGTCGCCTTTTGGGGCGGGAGCGCTCTTGGCCGCGGCGGGGTGCTGGGCTGCCTCGCGCAGATTGCCCTGCTTCGGCCGCGAGTCGGCACCGTCGCCCTCGGTGCGCGGGCTGTCCAGGAAGATCACCGTGGATGCCAGCAGCTCGGTGATCGTCTTCTCCTCCTCGTTCCGGTTGGTATAGGTCCGGGTCCGCAGGTGCCCTTCGACGTAGACCCGCCGCCCCTTCTCCAGGTACTGCGCGCAGGCCTCGCCGACCCCGTTGAAGGCCACTACCCGATACCACTCGGTGTGCTCCTTCTCCTCGCCCTCGCGATCGCGCCACCTCTCGGTCACTCCGACGGTAAACCGGGCCACATTCTGCGCCCCGTTCGTCTCTGGATCGCGACCCAAGTAGCCGATGATCGTCGTCTTGTTCAATCCTTGGGTGTGATTGGGACCATAACTTGGCCGCGCCGGCCACGTTATGCTTCCATTCGCCCGCGGCCACTTTATGGGTTCAAGGCCGCGCAGGGCATCGCCGGCCTGCGGAGCGGGGATATCTCAGAGGTTCCGGCCTTGGAATTCTCTGAGCACCTGTTTTACTTCGCGAACAATCAGATGCGCGCCATCGAGCCGCGAATCGCGGATCAGCGATCGTACGCGTTTGCGGGATGGGTACTGGCCGGCTTTCAAGAGCTCTCGCGCAATGCGGCGGGNNAGCCACGATTTCACGCCAAAGGGCCGGAAACAGTGTCCGCAGATAGCCGCTGTCAGTGCCGATCCGTTCCGCAACCGACCTGCCCGAGGGAGGCGGTTCCTCGATCACCACCTGTTCCAGAAGCAGCCGTTTGGCGTGCCAGGACCACTCGTGTCGCCGCTCTGCGCGGGCGGCCAAGACTCGATGGAGATCCGGGAACCAGCGCCACAGAGTGGAGCCGTTGCGGAGACCGATCCGCGCCACAACCTGGTGGACCGCCGGCGGCGGGTCTTCAACCAATGCCGCCCTGAGTACTTCTTCAATCTGAAAACGGCGCTGTCTTCGGTGCTCTTTCGAACGCTCCACCAAAGCGCGGCAGAGTGCCGGGAAGCGGGAGGAAAGACTCGAGGCCCTGGAAAGGCCCAAGGTCAGGGAAACGTCGCGAAGCGTCGGAGGCGGGTCCTGCAACAGCGCCTTCTTCAGCGCCTGCTCCATTCGTCCGGGTCGGACACGCGGTCGATGGCACGACTGAATGCCGGTGGCCGCATGGTTGCGCCGTGCTTCATGAATCGCAGCCGGCACAGCCGCGGAACGGCGCGGATGGGCGGGAACCTTATGGCGACTGGCCACCTCTCGCGCCCGTTCCCAGTCTGGGTCACCGCAGCCCAAAATCTCGGTTACGAGGCGAACCACCGGGATGCCGAGCTGCAGGCATACCTGCAGCAGGCTGTCGAATGCCGGCAGGATGCGCCCCTTGATCCAATCTTCGATGGTCTTGTCGTTGATTCCAGCAGTGCGCCGGAGCACACTCCTGTTTCGTTCGCAGAGATCGTCGACGCAGTTCTGGAGGTTCGTCCTCAAGGGCTTCGCCGATAGCGACTGCCCGAGGGCCGGCGTTTTCAAGAGCAGCGCTTTGGCCGATTCCGCCAACAGGTCGGCGCGGTTCACATCGACCGTTCCATCCGACGCTCGCTGCCTTCCGCTGCCGAGCCACCGGCCACACCGGGAGCAATGTCCCGGCAGCGACCTGCAGGAGATCACGTACGGTTTGCTTCGGCAGTGCGGGCAGATTTCCGTGAGCGGCTCTCGATGAGTGAAACAAATGGGAATCGCGGCAATCATCCACTGCAGTGGCTCGTAGACCGGGTCGCCTGCATCTCGCCATTCCTCATAGCAGCGCGGACACCAGGCCCGCTTGGCTCGAACGAGACCCTGGCTGGAGAAAGCGTGCTTCCACGGGAGCATGGTCAAGAACCTGAGGTCCTCGCGCCCCGTCACCGCCTCCACGGCGGACACCCATCTCTCTGCGCTTGCGGTCGTGCTGTTCAGCGTGTATGCATCGTAAACGAACGTGGAGTAGGCGCAACGTGGAGCCGTCTTCTTGTCNNTCTGGCAAGAAGTTGGCGAGTTCCCTGAGGATGAGGGCGCCGGGCGAGACGGCATGGGCTGCGGCGAGACGGATCAAATAGCCTGTCAGGCTCTCCACCATGGGCGTTCCAACTCCGATAGGGTCCAGGCGATAGAGCCGCGTTCGCCGGGCGATGGCCGGAACCGACAAATCGAGTGGGGCGTACATCCGGATGTCAGCCACAGGCGGTGGTCCTTGTGCCAACCCTGTCCCGTTTGGGACTTCTGCGGCCCGCGCCGCCCGCTCTCCTGATTGGAACAGCAGGCTCGCACTGGCGCGCGGGCGGGTCGAGGTGCACACACTCGAGCCCCAATAGAGTCCTGAGCCGTGAGCGCGACCCGTCACCTTCCTTCAAGCCCTCCTCTCCATCCCTCGCCTCCGCGAGGATCTTCTCGCACTGCGACGCCGAAAGTGCGGTTTGCTCAAGGTGCGTCCGGTTGACGGCTGCTCTACTATTCGCGAGCGCAGCCGTCAGGGCCCGCAGCAACCATTCCTTGAGAATCCCGACGCAGCCAACGGAGCGCTCGTACATCAGATCCCACGCATCAACGAGATTGCAGCTCGAGGGAAGCGGCAGTTGAGCCTGGAAGGTCGCCAGGACGTTCTTGAAGGTCTCCACATCCTGTTTGTCATCCGCGAAGTACCGCGCGAAGTGCACATCCAGGCTCCGTCGGCTCAACTGCCCGCTGAGATTCCGAAACCCCAGCAGTTCGTATGTTCCCAGCAGCACGTGCACCGTTTCGGTGCGGTTGGCGATCGACTTGATGACGTCCAGTTGATCCAAGAGCCGGCGTCCCGAAGCGATCCTGCCAAGGTGTTGGGCCTCGTCAATGAATACGGCGGCCGACCGCCGGTTTCGGAGCGCTTGCTCAACGGCGTATTGGAGTTCAAACCCAGCGGCCCGCGGACCTGGTGCGAACTGTCCTCGCCCGTTCCGCTCACCCCCAATGCGTTGGCCTTTCTCCCCGATCAGCGGCTCGTCGATTCTCCTGAGCATCCGCGTGAAGTGATCTCGCCAGTTGAAGTAGCCGGTCAACGAGGCAACCGCTTCCACACTGACACTCGGAAGCCGCCCCGCGTCTGCCTGAAGCGTCGCGAGCATTTGTTGGGTCAATGCCTGCTCGGCCTTCATCCGCAATGTGGTCTTGCCGACGCCAGTCG
>PMEV01000332.1 GCA_003154855.1 Bryobacterales bacterium | reverse complement strand
GGCGGCGGTATTACCGCCTGACCCCGGCCGGCAAGAAGGTGCTGGCGGCGCGCCGATCCGGATGGCAGGCCTTTGTCGAGGCCATCCAGAGGATCACGGAGAGCGAACATGCCTGATTGGAAGGAAGCCGTCCGCGAGCGGCTACGCGGATTGAATCTCGAGGGTGCCCGCGAGGACGAAATCGTCGAAGAGCTGGCCCAGCACCTGGGCGACCGGTACGCCGAACTGGTGGCCGGCGGCGCCGCGGAAGACCAGGCCTTACGGTCGGTCACCGACGAACTGGCAGGCGGCGATCTGCTGGCGCAGGGTCTGCGCAACGCCCGCCAGCCCCTGGAGGTCGAGCGGCTGGCCGTGGGCGCGAGCGGGGGAGCGGGCATGCTGGGCGGAATATGGCACGACCTCAGGGTGGCCTGCCGCATCCTCCGGGTCAATCCCGCATTCAGCCTGACGGTGATTCTGCTGCTCGCCTTGGGCGTAGCCGGCAATACCGCGATTTTCAGCGTCTTCAATGGGCTCTTTCTGCGTCCGCTCCCATTCCCCGGCTCCGATCGCCTGGTGGACTTGAACGAGGCCGCCCCCAAGTGGAACCTCACCCAGGTGGGCGTTTCGAACCCGGACTTCGGGGCCTGGCGCAGCGGGAACTCCACTTTCGACGGCATGGGGTTCTTCTCGAGTGGCGGCGCCAACCTCTCGGACAGCTCGGGTCTGGCGCGGCGGATCGATACCGCCGAAGTGACCCACGAGTATCTCGACGTGCTCGGCTTGAAGCCGGCGCTCGGCCGCAACTTCCTTCCGGAAGAGGACCGGCCCGGCGGCGCCAAGGTGGTCCTGCTCGGGTACAACCTGTGGCAGAGCATGTTTCACGGCGACCGCAACGTTCTTGGCCGAATCGTGAAGCTGGACGAGCAGCCGTTCGCGGTGATCGGAGTTCTGCCGCGAGAAGCGGTGCTGCCCACCGCGGATGCCTGGCGGCCGCTGGCAGTGGACACGAATCAAGGCGGCTCCTACTACCTGATGGGCGTCGGCCGGCTCAAGCGCGGCGTTTCCATGGAGCAGGGAAAAGCCGACCTGACGCGGGTCCACAAGGGAATGATCCAAAGCGTCAAGGCGGAGGTCAACGAGTTCACTTTCCCGACCGTGATGCCGCTGCGGGACCGCTACCTGGGCGATTTCAGAACCGTGACCCACATCCTGCTTGGAGCGGTGGGCGTGGTCCTGCTGATCGCCTGCGTGAACATCGCCGGTCTGACGATGGTGCGCGGCGAAGCCCGTGCGCGCGAGATCGCCATCCGTGCCGCCGTGGGCGCCTCGCGCGGCCGAATCGTGCGGCAGTTGCTGACCGAGAGCCTGGTGATTGCTGGCCTCGGCGGGGCGCTCGGCGTCCTGCTCGGCAAGGCGGCTCTGGCAGGAATGGTCTCGCTCATGCCCGACGATCTTCCGCGCTGGATCAGCTTCCAGTGGGACGCCCGCTTCGCGCTGTTCTCGGTTCTCGTGACAGGCGCTGCGGCGATGTTGTTCGGTCTGGCGCCGGCGCTGCAGGCCGCGGCGGTGGATGCGGGTGGCAGCCTCCAGGAGGCGTCGCGCTCTTCGCTGTCTCGAAGCCGGCACCGCCTGCTGGGTGCGCTGGTGGTGGGCGAGGTCGCCCTGGCGTGCATGTTGCTGGTGTGTTCCGGCCTGCTGATCCAGGCCTTCCGGAAAGTCCTGCACGTAGATCCCGGGTTCCGGCCGGACCATCTGATGACCTGGCAGCTCGATCTTCCGGCAGTCAAGTATCCCAAGGCGGAGCAGCAACTGGCGGCCTATCGCGAGCTGGTTGGCCGTCTGAAGGCGCTTCCCGGCGTGGCCGGGATCTCGGCCGCCTCGCATATTCCACTGGGCGGCCACGAAGGCAATTTCTTCTTGGCGGAAGGCGCGCCGCCGCCCAAGCCCAACCAGCAGTACCCCGTGGTTCTGACCGTAACAGCATGGCCCGGCTACTGCGAAACCATGGGCATGACTCTGCTGAAGGGACGCTGGCTGGACGAGCGGGATCAGGCTGCCAAGGCGCCGCAGGTGGTGATCGTGAACGAGAGCTTCGCGAAGCTCTTCTGGCCGGGCCGGGATCCGGTGGGCAAGCGGATTCGCTACGCCTCCAGCCAGCCGACGCCGTGGATGCTGGTGGCCGGCCTGGCTCGCGATACACGACACTACGGCCTCGACGAAGAGATGCGGCCCGGCGTTTTCATGCCCTTCACGATGAACCCGCATTCCTCGCTCTTCATGGTCTTGCGCAGCGCCGCCGACGTGCGCGGGCTGATTGGGCCGGTGCGCGAAACGATTCGCCAGGTCGATCCGGGCCTGGCGATGTTCGAGGTGCGGACCATGACCGAACTGCTGGACAGGTCGCTGTGGACCCGCCGCGCCTGCTCCTGGCTCTTCGGAGCCTTTGCGGCGGTGGCGATCCTGCTGGCGGTGGCTGGAATCTACGGGGTCGTCTCGTTCACGGTGAGCCGGCGCACCCGCGAGATTGGAATTCGCATCGCGCTGGGAGCCCGCCCGGGCCAGGTTCTGCTCGGGGTGCTGGCNNTTCGGCGTGAGCGGCCGGGATTATGCGACTTATGGCGCCGTGATGGCGCTGGTGGTGTCGGTGGGCGCGCTTGCCAGCTCCATCCCCGCCCGCCGCGCGGCGAGCGTCGATCCCATGCGTGCCTTGCGCTTCGAGTGAGCGCTGCCGCATTCCCGGTCGAGATTTCTTTTTTCTGGAACTCCTGCGGGACTTTGGCGTCCAATCCAGTAGAGGACCGGAACATGGCGAACACAGCGAACCGATTGGAGCTGTACGGGGCGATCCTGGCCCTCATCGAGCAGAAGCGGGCGGAAACCGGCGACGAATTCCTCGGCGCCTCCATCGAGCGTGTGGTGATCGACACCCAGTTCCAGGAAATCGAAAACGAGATCCTCGAGGACCCCGGACCGATCGAACCCTGGCTGTTGCGGCGCCGCCGGGGCGAAGCTTAGCGGGCTAGCGCCTTCTCAATGGCCGCCTCGGCCAAAGGCGCCAGCAACTCGTAGCCTTTGGCGTTCGGGTGCAGCCCGTCCTCCGAGTAACCGTCCCGCAGCATGCCTTTGTCGTCTACCAGCGCCGCATAGTAATCCACGAAGCCCGCGCCCGACTTGGCGGCGTAGACCNNGCCTGGATGTTCTCCTCGACCATGGCCTCCGTCTCCGGCCCGGTGTTGTGCGAGATGTCGTTGGTGCCCGCCAGCAGGATCATCGCGGCCGGCTTCAGATCGATCACGTCCGGAAACATGCGCACCAGCATTTGTGGCGTGGTCTGCCCACCGATGCCGCGATTCACGTAGGGCTTGCCCGGAAAGGACTGCGCCAGCCTCCAGCCGTCCGTAATGGAATCGCCCAGGAACACCACACGTCCCGGCTCCACCGGCAACCCTTTGAGCCGCTCGTTATCGGCGTAATAGCGGCCGAGCTGATTCCAGTCCTGAAGCTGATCGACGAGACTCTGCGCCATACCGGGCAGACAGCAGTTCGCCTTCGGCGGGTTGAAGTCCCCCACCAATTGGCCCGGTGCGGCCGCCGGCAGCAGCAGCGCCGCCCAAAGAAGAGTGTAAGCCTTGCGATGCATGTATCCTCCCCGGCCATTATGCCATCTTCGCGCCCCGCCGCAGGCGGCCGGGCTACCATCGAAAACAGTCAAGGCAATTTGGAGGTATACTCATTGGGAGGGACGTTTGCCGATGCGCCGCCTGCTGCACCACCTGATCGTCGCAACGCTTTTCCTTGTCCCCTCACTCTCCGTCTCAAGCGCCGCCGCCCCAAAACGCGCGGTAGTCGGAAAAACCTTCGGCAAGAAACCCGCCGTCCATCCCTTCAAGAACAAAAAGTGGGCGCATACGAAGGTCAATGTTAAGACCTACCAGAAGAGAACCGGGAAGGTCGTTCAAGCGCACCAGCGCACCGCGCCGAATAAAACGCAACGCGATAACTGGTCGGCGAAAGGCAACGTGAACCCGAAGACCGGGAAGCGGGGAGCCAAAAGGCCACTCAAGTAGCCTTCTAAAGGAACCACCACCGCCAGCACGCACAACGCCGCTCTGTCGAGCCATGCAGCCTTCCGAAAGCATCGATTCCCACGACCGGGCCTTCCTGCAGG
>PMEV01000223.1 GCA_003154855.1 Bryobacterales bacterium | reverse complement strand
CCCGCTCAATGGAGAACCGTACAACGTCATTGTTGTTCCAGGCCAGGTTCCGGTACAGCGGGAAGGAATTCCAGAGATGCTGCGAGTCCCAAAAGCCGTGCACGAGCACGATCGGGGGCCGAAGGAGCTCGATTGGACTGGAATAGGAAAGGCTGCCCGACTGCGACGCCACACTGAACTGGATGGTGCGAGACGCCTTGGAGTTGTCGCCGGAGTAGCCGGGCTGGGCCCGCACGAAATCCGCGGGGGGATAGTAAACGGCGAACGCCATCGGACCTTGGCCGGTCTGCTGCGCCACCACGGGCAATGTCCCCAGATTCTCCGTTCCTCCCACGGAGCACAGCATTCCGACCTCCGATGCGGGACGACCTGCCAGATTGTCCTCGAGCAGGCTGACGGTGAGATTTTGGTTCGCGGTGTTGGCCGGAATGCGCAGCACCACGCGGGCGGCGCTATCCGCGGCGACCGCCTTCACCGGCCTGCCCAGGGTGGCGAGTTTAGCGGTTTCCGTCGCCGCCACGAGGCGGTTGCCGTTCAGCAGAGCCGGCACCGGGTCGACGAAAGTAATCCCGCACGCGCTCCCGGGGGAAACCAGCGGCCGGATCCCTCCTTGGACTTCCTCACAGACGCCCGTCTGAGTGATAGGGGTAGGCGGGAGGGGTGGCGGGGGCGGCATTTCGGACATGCACTCGGCGTACCATTCATAGATCGCTCCTCTGTCGCAGCCGAAGGCGCAGGCGGCTAACAACGCGACCTCCACCGCAGCACAGTAGTCGCAGAAGCCGGGATTTATCGTGGCGTTGCAGTAGTCTTGCGCGGAGGCCGTTGACGGCGAGCTCAACAGCAGCAACACCAGCAGGGCCGCGGTAGTAAGGCGGACGCGGCATCCGCAGCGCCGAGCGTTCCGCGGATTCTGTATGAGGGCCAATCGACCAGGCATGCGCTGTCCTCCTGTCCAGGCACCCGAGGAAATCGTCCTTCCGGGGCCGAGTTGGGACCAACAATAGCCGATTCAGATCTTTAGTGCAAGCGTAAATCCTGGGTCCGTGTCGTAGCTTCTCAGGAATATCCCCAACTTTCCCCACTTCAACTGGTCCCCTGCTCGGGTTTCAGTGAATCTGATTCGGCATTTGTCACGAAAAAGGAGGTTGCCGGCGCCGGGCGAATTCGGTCAGGGCCGTTGGCCGCCGAAGCCTGGGCCCCCGCCGCCGGGCGCTATCCCAGCTTCAGGTCGTCTTTGTGCGGAACCAGCTTGCCGGCGGCGACATTGAAGCGCAGGACCGCGCTGGGGTCTTCCCCTTCCGCGATCCAGGTTCGGATGGGGCCGAAGAACTCCGCCAGTTCCCCGGCGGTGCAGGTGGGGAGATAGGGCCGCAGCACGCGCGGGTCGTAGTAGCGGAAGTAGAACGGTTTGCCGTCGGTCGTATGAACGATCAGGAAGCGGCGCAAATGGCGGCGCATGGCGAGGAAATCCGCTGGCGCCACCACGAAGACGCCCCAGTGTTTGCCCCATCCCTCCCGAAGCACCCACTTCGCGAATTCGGAGTTAGGCTCCAGCCGGACCAGATACGGCGCCACCTTGGCCAACTCCGGCTTGATCTCTCCCGCGTAGAGGCACACGAATTCCAGACGCGGGACGGCGTGCAGCTTCTCGAGCAGGCCGGGGATGGACCCGCCATCCAGGACGGCGAACACAGCGGTTCCGTCGTCCTTGAACAGGATCGGGCTTATTACTTCGACGATTTTGTCCATGTTTCCCCGCTCATGGGCGTTCCGGTGAGGGCTACCCTCGTATAAACTCGTCCCATTTATTGAAGCTCTTGTCCTGCGTCTGCGCTTTGTTTGCGGCCGCGTCTTGTTGAGTGTTGAAGATCTTCGTCTGGGAGTCTTGCTGAATCTTCCACTGCTGCATTTGGTCCTGTTGCTGCTGCTGCTGCATAGCGCTTGCGTCCGTCTGCGTCTGGCTGCCGGCGTCCGGCTGCGGCTGGCTGCCATCGTCCGGCTGGTCCGGGGAGCAGTAGTTCTGCTCCTGGGAGCTATTGCTCATTTGCTGCTGGGAGCTGGAGTCCTGATCCTGAGAGCTGGAGTCCGTCTGCTGCTGCGAGCTATCGCCCTGCTGCTGGCAGTACGGGCAAACCGCGCACATCGGCGTCCCGTCATCCGAGGCCTGCGCCATCATGTCGGCGCCCGGGCTCGGACTGTCGTCGAAGGCCGGCGCATCGCTCGCGGCCTGGCCCATCATGCTGGCAGATGCGGAGAAGTCGCCCGGCCCAGCCGCGGCGGGCGCCGGCGGCGCGGCGGCCAACAGCGTGGGGGCGCCCGGTTGCACTTGTGCCGGGTCTTGGGGGGCCGTGGGGCTGGAACCCGCGCCGGAACCGGCCGAGCCGCCGCTGTTGATCATCACCATATTGCCGCTGATGAAGATGCCGCCCGAGTTGATGTTGATGAAGTTGCCACCCACTTTGATGGTGAGCGAAGCCCCCGACTCCCCCACCCAGTTCGTGCCGGCCTTCAAGTGGACCTCGGTGCCTGCGTCGACGGCGTAGTTCTGGCTTACCTTCTCCTGCGAGTTGCTGCCGGAGCTGAGCGAGAAGGTCTCGTCCACCTTGACATTGAGGTTGCCGACGACGTGCACGCTCCGGTCCTTCTCGCACTGCTCGAACTGGTTGCCTTTGACCAGTTGATGGCTCTCGTTGACGATGGTTTCGTGGCGGTCGTGATCCACCAGCATGTCGTGGTCGTAGGCCGCGTGGACATAGACCTGTTCCTTGCCCTTGGTATCGTCGAAGCGGAGCTCGTTGGAATTGCCGCCGCCCTTGGAGCTGCTCGATCGCCAGGTGCTGATCACCTGCTTGTCGGGCAGCGGATAGGGCACCGTCTGCTCGGCATTGTAGACGCTGCCGGTGATCAGGGGCCGGTCCGGGTCGCCCTCCAGGAAGCTCACCACCACCTCCTGGCCAATGCGCGGGATGGTGATGAACCCCCACCCCTTCCCGGCCCAGGGCCAGGCTACCCGCATCCAGCAGGAGCTGTTCTGGTCGAGCTTGCCCAACCGGTCCCAGAAGAACTGCACTTTCACCCGGCCGTACTTGTCGGAGTAGATTTCCTCGCCCGAGGGACCCACCACCACCGCCGTTTGTATGCCGTGGATCAGGGGCTTGTGCGCCAGGCGCGGGGGCCGGAACGGGATCGCAGCCTTGATGCAGGTGAAGGCGTTGCGGTAGGTGGAGTCGCTCTGAGAGCCGGCGCCCGAGTAGAAGCCGCCCTCCTCGCCGCGGTGCTCGACCGTGGTCAGCACGTAGGTGTCGTTCTGATCCCGGCGCTCGTGGCCGTACAACTCGAACTTGTACCCCGAGACGAAGGTGCGGCAGTCGCTCTCGCCGCTGCACACCGGGTGCAGCGCCTCCTCGGCCTCGATGCGCAACTTCACCCACTGGTCGCCCTGTTGGCGCTTTTCGTATTCCCCCGGATAGTCGTAGAGCTCAAAGCGCTGATTGCCGCCCTGATTGATGTTGCTGGTCACCTCCGCGTCCAGCCGGGTGTTGGGTGTCTCGAAATTGTAGTCCGTGTGGGCGCACTTCCCGCTGCGCAGCTCGTTGTCGTAGCGCCATGTGTAGATCACGTCTTCGTCCCGGAGCACGGCCGGGCCGGCGGTTCGCACCAGCATCGCGCGTTCCTGTCCCGCGCACGGCTGGTACACCGCGGGCGAGTCGCCCAGAATCATGGTGTGCTTGCCGTTCTCGTGCTTGAAGAAGTAGAAGATGCCCTCCTGCTCGAGCAGGCGCGAAACGAAGTTGAAGTGCGTCTCCCGGTACTGGACGCAGTACTCCCAGGGGTCGTAGGAGCCGCGCAACTGGAACTCGTAATCCGTGAAACCCAAGCCCTGGAACACCTTCTCGACGATGTCCGGCACCTTCATATTCTGGAAGATGCGGCAGTCGGCCGCGCGAGTGAGGAACCAGAGCCACGGGACAACTTCGCACTCGTATCTGGTAAGTCTTTCCTCTCCGGGATATTGCCGGAAATCGCTCACGTAACCGTTGAAGTACCGCGCCTGGCTCGTGTCCACCAGACGAACGGAGAAGCTCAGGTTCTGCCCGACCATGCTGTCGAAGCTGATGGCGGGGTCTTCCGAGAGCATATCCAGGCGGAAGCGGAAGAGCTGCGACATTCCTTCGGTGCCGGTAAAGGAGCGGAGCAGGAACTTGCTTTCGCCCAGCGGGGTGTCCAAATTCAGGAAGCGCTTCTCTTCAGTCCAGGGCATCTTTCTACCCTCCAATAATGACCGTCGGGCAACCCATGGCGATCTTGTTGGGCGGCCCCAAGGCCTCGAGAATGGTGTCGCCCTGCCGCCCGGCCGGCAGGTTGTTGATCATCACGGTGGCGCTGCCGGTGACGTCCACGCCGGGCCCGTGTGGGGGCACCGGCACCGGCGTGACGCACAGGTGGATGTCGGCGCCGCCCGCAGCGCCCGTGATCGCACTCGACATCGAAGCCAGGACGGTCGCTTTAGTGGCCTGCTCGGCCGCGTAGGCAGCCGGAGCCCCAGGCGATCCGGCCGCCGCCGCCGTGGCCGCTACCGCTGTCTGCACAGTGGCGTCCGCCGCCTGCTTGGCGGCCTGTATCCCCGCGGCGGCAGCCAGCGGAATCCCCCGCCAGGCGGGCAGGAACCCGATGATACAATTCGGGCTGCCCGGCCCGGGGGTCAATACCGGCGGCAGCGGATGCACCACCGGGTCGGTTACTCTTGCGGCGGGGGGCATACCGTCTCGTAAACGAACGAACCCTCGGGGCCCACGCCGACCTTGATTCCGGTCACCTTCTGCCCCTCGGCCATCCAGCCCAGCAACTGCCGCGAGACCTCGGGCAGCAGAGTGTTGGTGAGGATGTTGTCCACGTTGCGGGCGCCGCTCTCGACTTCCGTGCAGCGGCTGGCCACTTCGCTAATCAGGTCGTCGCCGTAGATCAGTTCGATCTTGTGGTTCTCCATCAGGCGTTTGCGGATCTTGCCCAACTTGAGCACCACGATCTTCTTCAGGTTCTCGTCCCGGATCGGATAATAGGGGATGATCACCATGCGGCCCAGGAACGCCGGCTTGAACACCTTGTTGAGCTCGGGCTTGAGCGCCTTCACCAGCGCTTCCGGAGAAGGCATGGTTTCCGGGTCGGCGCAGAGTTTCATAAAGGTATCTGTTGCAGCGTTTGTGGTGAGAATGATGATGTTGTTCTTGAAGTCGATTTCGCGTCCCTCGCCGTCTTCCATGTTGCCCTTGTCGAAGACCTGGTAGAACAGCTCGAGCACGTCCGGATGGGCCTTCTCGACCTCGTCCAGCAGCACCACCGAGTAGGGACGCCGCCGCACCGCTTCCGTGAGCACGCCGCCCTCGCCGTAGCCCACGTATCCGGGAGGCGAACCTTTCAGGGTTGAAACCGTGTGCGACTCCTGGAACTCCGACATGTTGATGGTGATCATGTTCCGCTCGCCGCCGTAGAGCTGGTCGGAGAGCGCCAGGGCGGTCTCGGTCTTGCCGACGCCCGAGGGCCCCACCAGCATGAACACGCCCACCGGCTTGTTGGGATCGTCCAGGGTGGCCCGGGAGGTGATGATGCGCTGGGTGATCAGATCCAGAGCGTGGTCCTGGCCGATGACGCGCTTGTTCAGAATGTTGTTGAGCTGCAGGACGCTTTGGATCTCGTCCTTAACCATCTTTCCAACCGGAATGCCCGTCCAGCCGGAAATCACTTCTCCGACCACGTTCTCGTCCACGCAAACTCCCACCAGCGGGTTCTCGCCCTGCAGCATGGTCAGTTCGAGGTTCAACTGGTCGAGTTCGGCCCGCGGGCTGGTATATGCGCTCACCGGTTGGGCAGCCGCGGCGCCATCGCCGGAGGCCGCCTGCGGCGCGGCCGGGGCCACACCGGTCTCGATCTGGGTGCGCAGCTCGCGGATGCGCGTCACCAGGCCGATCTCCTTATCGAAGCGGGCTTGCAGTTCGCCTAGCCGGGCCTCGATCTTGGCCTTACGCTCGGCAATCTGCGCCAGCCTCTCCGCATGGTCGGCGCCGAGTTTCGCCTCGGCGGTCAGGATTCTCTCCTGCGCGTTCAGGTCTTCCACTTCCCGGGTGGCGTCCTCGATGACCGGAGGAACCGCGCTCTGGCCCAGCGCCAGCCGCGCGCAGGCGGTATCGAGCACGCTGACCGCCTTGTCGGGAAGCTGCCGCCCGGCCAGGTAGCGGTGCGAGAGCTTCACCGAGGCGTTCACCGCGCCGTCCAGAATGCGCACCTTGTGGTGCTTCTCAAGGGCCGGCACGGTGCCGCGCAGCATCACACTGCAAACGCCCTCGGAGGGTTCGTCCACTTTCACGACCTGGAAGCGCCGCGCCAGGGCCGCATCCTTCTCGAAATACTTCTTGTACTCGCTCCAGGTGGTGGCGGCGATGGTGCGCAGCTCGCCGCGAGCCAGCGCCGGCTTCAGCAACTGCCCGGCGTCGTTCTGGCCGGCTTGCCCCCCCGCCCCGATCATGGTGTGCGCCTCGTCGATGAACAGGATGATGGGCGTGGGCGAGGACTTCACTTCCTCGATCAGCCCCTTCAGCCGGTTCTCGAATTCGCCCTTCACACCCGCGCCCGCCTGCAACAGCGCCAGGTCCAGCGATTTGACCAGTACGCCCTTGAGCGGCGGCGGCACGTCGCCCTTGGCCACTCTCTGAGCGAACCCTTCCACCACCGCGCTCTTGCCTACGCCCGCCTCGCCCGTGAGGATGGGGTTGTTCTGGCGCCGGCGCATCAGGATGTCGATCATCTGGCGGACTTCGTGATCGCGCCCCAGCACCGGGTCGAGCTTGCCGGTTCTGGCCTTCTCGGTCAGGTCGACGGTGTACGAATCCAGGTTGGGTGTCTTGCCGGCGGCCTTGCGCGCGCCCCCGGCGGCGGGCGCGGCGGCCTCCTCGGCGGTGGCGGTGACGGCGTCCTCGTGCGAACCGGCTACGATGGCCAGAAAGTCCTTGCGCAGCACTTCCACCTGGATCTTCCCGAACTCCTTGGGGCTGATTTCCCGCATCAGCCGGGCCAGATCGTCGGTGGCGGCCAGAGCCAGCACGGTGAAGCCCGTGCGCACCTGTCCGGCGCCGTAATCGATGGAGCCGATCGCCCAGGCCTCTTTCAGAACATTGATCAGCGTGGGGCTGAACGCCGGCGTGCGGGCATTGCCGCGCTTGAGCTTGTCCAGGCTGCGGGTGACTTCGGCCGCCAGGCGCGAGGCATCCACCCCAAAGTGGCGGAGGATCTTGGCCAAATCGCCGTCGGTCTGGTCCAGCAGCTTCAGGAGGTAGTGTTCCACCTCGATGTCATAGTTGGTCCGCGAAACGCAAAGCCCCGCTCCGGCTTCCAGCGCGTTGCGCGTGGGATCGTTGAGTTTGCCAATCAAGGATTTCAAGTTAACGCTCATAGAAGACCTTTCCGACTCATTGCTGCATCATAACTCCAATAGGGTATCGCCCGGGTCGCGGCCGAGGGGGGCCGACTTGGCCCAACTCACCCAGCCCAAGAGCGGGCCTTCGGCATCTTCCCGGCCCAACTCGCAGGCGGGGACCTGGTGGCGCTGCAACACCAGTTGCACCTCGAAGTCCAACTCGTCCCCGGAGAAGAACCTGGCCAGGGCGCGGAGCGGCTCGAAAGCCGTTCCGGTGGGCAGGAAATCCAGATACCGGTCCAAGGGGAGCGGGCCCAGCACAATGCGGACCCGGGTCTGCTCGTCCCAGATCTCATCGCCCACCGTCGCACCGACCGCCACGCGCTCGCTATCGCTAGGCTCCCGATCCAGGCAGCACTGCATCTCGGGCGTCAGCTTATACCAGGCTCCCGCGAATTGCTGGATGGCCACCGGGACGTCGAAGTAATCCTCCAGCAACTGGCGCAGCGCCACCGCCGAGCGCGGATGCTGCCCCAGCAGGCCCGCGTAGTAGACCAGGGAATGATCGGCCACCTTCTGCCGGTTCTCCAGGCCCTCGGTCCCCAGGCCGATGAAGTCCAGCAGGTGGTGCGCGAATTTGTCCGGCCCGCCGCGCTCGTAGTCGATCGCGAAGCGGTACTTCTCCCAGGCCTGGTAGAACAGCGAGATGATGCGGTGGTTGAAAATGTCCAGGAACTCGCTCAGCGACCGGTCGTGCGCGCGGAGGCGTTCGCTGACCAGTTGGGTGTAATAGAGCGGGAGCTCGCCCACCGGGCCGGTCAGGCCCATAAAGTTTACAATCATCAGCGGGGGCCCCTGCTCGCGCCAGGCCAGGGACTGGATGGCGCTGGCCGGGAAGATCAGCGTGTTGTGAGCGCCGAAGCGCGCCACTTCGTCGCGCGGATTGGCGAACAGACCCACCGGCGAGCGGCCGCGCGTGATGCGCTCCAGCAGCCGCACGGCTTGGAAGAACTCGAAGCAGAACGGTTCTTCGGTGAGCTGCCGCTCCAGCGCCCGGTGGGCTAGAGCAAGATCGCTTCGCCCGCTCTCGGCGGCCATTTGTTCATTACCTCTTTCCGCTGGGCGGTCCTGGCGATGAGCTGGCTGAAGCTGTTCATGGAAACGTACAGCCCCAGGAAGTGCTCGAGCACGCTGGCGAACAGGTAGACGCCACCGCCCACGAACTGCTCTTCGTCGAACCGGATGTCGACTTCGGTGCCTCGCACGAACGCGATGCCGTTCTCCGAGATCACCCGCGCAAAGTGCTTGCGGCTGCTCAACTCCGAGATGCCCTGGATCTGCTTCTCCAGGTACGTCGAATCGGTGAAATTGTAGAGCCGCAGGATTTCCTGTAAAGCGTGCTTGCCCTCGCTCACCAGCGAGAGATAGTTCAGCGAGAGCTGGGAGATCAGCCGCCACAGCGCGCCCCGGCCCACCGGCGCGCGCAGGGTGGGGGTCGGCTTCTTCAAGGTGATGATGCGCTTGATGGCCGGCATGCCCTCCAGCTCGAAGTCTCCCAGCTCGCTTCCGAAGGGCAGGCGGGAAGGCAAATCGCGGCTGGTGCACAGGCAGCGCACGGTGAGGGTCTCGACGTTGGCGTGNNGTCTGCTTCTTGTCGCGCAGCGTGGCGTGACGGTAGCTGTAGAACGGCTCGAACTCGGTCACCTCCTGGCTCTGCGGGCTGGTGCTCACCACCTTCTCGATCGAGAAAATCTCGTAGGCATGGCGCCGGCGCACGTCCGGCACCACCGGATATTCGTAACGCAACTGGTCGATCAGAATCGGCTCGGCGGTGTGATTGAACAGGTTGACGACGGGCGCGCAGTCGGGCCGGATGGTCTTGGCCGAAACGCCCGCTTCGAGCATCTGCTGCCGGTCGTCGCGCTCGAATTTCGAGATCAGGAAGATCAGCTCGGCGCGGTCCTGGAAACCGGCGCCGGCGAGCCGCTCGAGGCCGCTCAGCTCGAGGAAGAAGAACTTCTCGGGGAACGCGAAATACTCCTGCAGCAGACGGTAGCCCTCGAAAGAGCGCCGCGAGTAGGGCAGCATGGACTCCTCGGAGGTGAACCCGCAGGGGCGGATGCCCTCGGGGGGCAACGCCGTCACCCGTTGCGGACGCGCCGGGTCGCGGGCCAGGATCTGCACGCAGTTGTTGGCCAACAGCTCGTATAAGGCGTGGACCAGGTTGGATTCCCCGTTCAGGTAGAAGCGCCAGGCGCCCATGGCCAGCTTGTCGAAAGCGACCTCCGGCTGGCAGCGCAGCTCGACGCGCAGCGCGGCCACGGCGTCGGCCGCCTTGATGGGAGGCTGCAAGCGGTCGGGGCTCCTCCACTGCGCCTCCACCACCTTCAGCGGCCACAGCGTGGTTTCGTAGCAGGTCCGGAACCGGCAGGGCACTCCTTCCACCGGCCGCGAGTACAACAGCGACCCGCGCGGCACCTTGAACCCGGTGGTGAGCTTGCCCTGCTCCGGGTCCAGGTGGAATTCCACGATCGACATGGGCGGGATGGGCCGGACGTAGTGCGGGTAGAGAATCCCCAGCAGCGCCTCGGTGATCTCGGGGAACTCATCGTCGATCTTGAGGTGGACGCGGCCGGCCAGGAACGCGAAGGCCTCGATCATGCGCTCGACGTGCGGGTCTTCGCAACGGTCCTGCTCGATTTGCAGGCGCGCGGCGATCTTGGGGTACTTCTCTGCGAACTCCGCCCCCATCTGGCGCAGGAACGTCAGCTCGCGTTCGTAATAATCCAGCAGCTCGTCGCGCATGAAAAACCGTTTACCGCCAACCGCCGCCCGCCGGCGGCCCCGCCGCGGGCCATCTCACTCTCCCTTGATGGCGTACTCCCCCTTGGTCAGCTCCAGCACCGTGTCGAAGGACACCCGCTCGGGCGCGGGATCCATCTTGAGCATGCCCTGAATCTGAAAACGCAACATGCGCGCCGTGCCCGGCACCGGCTCCAGCGTCACGCGCACTCCCATCAGGCGCGGCTCGAAATACGTCACCGCCGTCTCCAGCATCCACAACAGCCGGTTCTGGTCGTGGACCGAGTGCACCCCCAGCGAGCTGAGATCCGGCAACCCATAGTTGAACAGCGAGCGGCTCAACTCGGTGGAACCCTCGGTTATGGCGTCCGGCCTCCGGCGCGTGTTGAGCAGCCATTCCAGGTCCCGGCGCAGGCTGGCCTTCAACTGGCGCAACGAATTCGCGCGGCTCAGCGGCGGGTCGGAGCGGTTGTAGGGATCCAGGTCCACCAGCCGGTCCAGAACGGAAAGCGTGACATTGGGATCCGGCTCATAGCGTGCCATAGGCTACTTTTTGATCGAGAGCGCCTGTAGGGGATCCAGACGGCAGATGCGGGCGTACAGCTTCTGCCGCTCCTCCGCACTGGCGTCCAGCTTGGCCAGGCACCGCAGCAACAGGGCCAGGGGATGGGAGAGCATATCCGCCTGTTCCCAAGCCTCCAGGTTGCGCCGCTCGATTTCCCCGGACAGATCCTGCAGGATGGGCGCCGCCAGTTCGGCCCGCCCGGCCCCCAGGCAGATCTGCGCCAACTGCACGCGGCGGCGGAAGCGACCGCGCCCGGAGCTTTCCTGCGCCGCTTCGTTAGCCATAATCTCGATGGCCTCCTGCGCGCGGCCCGATCGGGCGGCCTCGAGCGCCAGGTCGTAGGCATCGGGCGGCTTCCCCTCCGCCGGCCCCTCC
>PMEV01000425.1 GCA_003154855.1 Bryobacterales bacterium | reverse complement strand
GCGTCGGTCATGATGATGATCTTGCCGTAGCGCAGCTTGGCGATATCGAAATCCTCCCGGATGCCCGTGCCCAGCGCGGTGATCATGCAGCGGATTTCCTCGTGGCTGAGCATCTTGTCGGTGCGCGCCTTCTCGACGTTGAGGATCTTGCCCTTGAGCGGCAGGATGGCCTGGTAGCGCCGGTCGCGTCCCATCTTGGCGGTGCCGCCGGCGGATTCTCCCTCTACCAGGAACAGCTCGCAGCGCAGCGGATCCTTCTCCTGGCAATCGGCCAGCTTGCCGGGCAGGCCACCGGAATCGAGCGCGCCCTTGCGCCGGGTGAGGTCGCGGGCCTTGCGGGCCGCCTCGCGCGCCCGGGAGGCGTCGATGGCCTTGGAGACGACGCGCTTCATGATGGCTGGGTTCTTGTCGAAATATTCGCTCAGCTTCTCGTTGACAAACTGCACCACGTAGCCGCCGATGTCGCTATTGAGCTTGCCCTTGGTCTGCCCCTCGAATTGGGGCTGCGGCAGCTTGACGCTGACCACCGCGGTGAGACCCTCGCGCACGTCGTCGCCGGTCAGGTTCTCCTTGACGTCCTTGAAGAGGCCGGCCTGCTGGCCGTAAGTATTGATGGTGCGCGTGAGGGCGCTGCGGAAGCCGGTCAGGTGCGCACCACCGTCCACGGTATTGATGTTGTTGGCAAAGCTGAATATGGATTCGCTGTAGCCGTCGTTATACTGGAAGGCGACCTCCAGGGTGAGCTGGCCGCCGCCCGGCAGGTCGCGCGCTCCCTCCATCGCGATCGGCTTATCGTGCAGGACGGTCTTGCCGCGGTTCAGGTGCTTGATGAACTCGACGATGCCGCCGCTGTAAAAGAACTCGTGCGACTTGGGAGGGTCCACCCGCTCGTCCGCCAGGGTGATACGCAGGCCCTTATTGAGGAAAGCCAGCTCGCGCAGCCGCTGGGAGAGGATGTCGAAGTTGAACTCGGTGACATCCAGGATGGTCGTGTCGGGCTTGAAGGTTACCTTGGTGCCCTGCTTCTTGCCGGCTTTTCCGGTGCGTTTGAGCGGAGCTTTGGGGATGCCGCGTTCGTACTCCTGCTCCCAGGTGAAACCGTCGCGCCAGATCTCCAGATCCAGGCGCTCCGAGAGCGCATTCACGCAACTCACACCCACGCCATGCAGGCCGCCAGATACCTTGTAGCTCTTGGTGTCGAACTTGCCGCCGGCGTGGAGTTTCGTCATTACCACTTCGGCGGCCGAGACACCTTCCTCGTGATGCATGTCCACCGGGATTCCACGCCCGTTGTCGATCACCGTCACCGAGTTGTCGCTGCGGATGGTGACGGAGATCTCGGTGCAATACCCGGCTAACGCTTCATCGACGGAGTTGTCTACAACCTCATAGACCAAATGGTGCAGACCCGACTCTCCGGTCGAGCCGATGTACATGGCGGGGCGCAGACGTACCGCTTCCAGGCCCTCCAGCACCTTGATACTCGTCGAATCGTAGACCCCGTTGCCGGGCAGTTCAGAATCCTTGGTTGCCATAAGACCTCATCCGGCTAGTTCACGCTCTCGCGACCTACACTCCGCGCCGTGGTGTCGAAGAATCGCTAACCAGTGGCGGGAGCGAGCCGGGCGCTATATCCTCATGGGCATCACAACGTATCGATACTGGTAGCCCTCGGGAGTCCCCGCTGGCCGAACTTCCGCGGCGCTGTGTGGATCCTTGAAGGAGAAGGTGACTTGTTCCTCGGAGACCGCTCGCAGGAACTCGAGCAGGTACTGAGCGTTGAAGCCGATCTCTACGGTGACGTCGTCATACTCGGCGGGAATGCTCTCCTCGCTCTCTCCAGTCTCTGAAATCGAGGAGAAAACCTTCACCTCCCCAGGAGCGAACTGAAGCCGAATGGCGCGCGAGCGCTCATCCGCGAACTGCGCGACGCGCTCAATCGCAGCTCTCACCTCATCCTTGCTCAAGGTGACCGAACGATGCTGCTCCTTGGGTAGGACTCTCTCATAATCGGGAAACGTTCCAGTCAGCTTGCGGCTGATCAGCAGGCGGTCTCCAAGCTGGAAGAAAAGGTGGTTCTCATCTCCCGAGAACTTCACCACAGCGTCTGCCTGGACCTCTTGCGCGAGCTTCAGGATCTCGCCCATGGCCTTTCTAGGCAGCAAAGCGCGGTAGGGAGCAGCCACTCCGGAGATCTCGGTAGCGCTCTCGACGTAAGCCAGGCGGTGCCCGTCCGTCGAGACCATCAGCATGCCCTGGCTCTTCAAGTACAGCAGCGCTCCATTCAGTGTAAACCGGGAATCCTCGGAGGAGATGGCGAAGATCGTCTTGCCGATCATGGAGGCCAGTGTTGTTATAGGGATCTCGGCCAAGGCTGGAGGCATCTCGGGCAACTGAGGGAAGCTCTCCCGGGAGATGCCGGCCATCCTGGTCCGCGACCGTCCACATTGCAGACTGACCCAGTGATTCTCGAGCACCTTGATGTTGATGTCCACGTCAGGTAGCAGACGCGTGTAGTCCAGGAGCCGCCGCACTGGGATAGTGCCAGATCCCTCCTTGGACACGCGCGCCGGGCATGAGCACCGGATACCCAACTCCAGGTCGGTGGCGGTCAGTTGTACATGTTCACCAGCCGCCTCTATGAGGACGTTTGACAGAATCGGAATAGTCGTCTTCTTCTCGACGACCCCTTGAGACAGATTCAGCTCTCGTACCAGATCGGTTTTGCTAACGGTGAATTCCATGGTCTCCGCTCCCGCTCAAGACTCTCTATGAACCGTTCTCTAAAATACCAAATATAAGAACAGCAGTCGTAGGGGCTGTTGAAATGTTGGTTTCTCTCTAAAGTATACAAAAGCCGAAGCCTTCCGTGTCTGGACAGATGTTGAAAAAGACCCTTGGTTCAGTGCAAGGTTGGGGTTGGGACGATTCTTGCACAGGTGTCCACAGGAGGTCTGCGATGGGGATTGTGGAAATCTCACTATCCTCAACCTAATGAATCACTTATGCTATGGATAACCCTGTTAAGATCGGCATCCGATTGGCACAGTTCCTGGACGCGATGGATCGAGTGGAGCACGGTGGTGTGATGCTTGCCTCCAAACGCCCGCCCGATCTCGGGGAGGGAAGCTGAAGTGAGTTCCTTGGCCAGGTACATGGCGATCTGACGTGGCCGGGCGATCTCCCGCCGGTTGCACTTCAGTTTGAGTTGGGCAGGCTGAAGGTCGTACTTCGCCGCCACAGCCCGGATGATCATGTCAATGGATACCCTGCGCTCACCGTTGTGAACAATGTTCTTGAGCACTTGCTGAGCCATCGTCAGAGTGATCGGTGTTCCAGCCATGGAAGAGTAAGCGATAAGCCTCACCAGCGCACCCTCAAGCTCGCGCACGTTGGACTTGGTCTTGGTAGCCAGAAAGACTCGGACGTCTTCGGGAAGCCTTATACCCTCCTCCTCAGTCTTCTTGTCCAGGATGGCCATTTTGGTCTCCAGGTCCGGGGCCTGGATGTCAACCATGAGGCCCCATTCGAAGCGGGAGCGAAGGCGATCCAAGAGACCAGGGATCTCTTTAGGAGGCTTGTCGCTGGAGATCACAATCTGCTTCTGATGCTCGTAAAGCTCATTGAAGGTATAGAAGAACTCGTCCTGGGTGCCTTCCTTCCTGCCTAGAACCTGGATGTCATCCACCAGCAGAACATCCGCCGACCGGTAATGCCGGTGAAACAGCGGCATGCGTTGCATGCGAATGCTGGTGATCATCTCGTTCATGAATCGCTCGCTGGATGTGTAAACGATGCGCATGCTGGCGTAGTTGTTCAGCAGCGAGCGGCCGATCGCATGCATCAGGTGGGTCTTGCCCATGCCGACACCACCGTAGATGAACAGCGGATTGTAGCGCTGCGAGGGCTTGGAAGCGACCGCTTGTGCGGCGGCGTGGGCAAATTGATTGCACGACCCAACGACAAAACTGTCGAACGTGAATCTGGGGTTCAGGTGCGCGGCAGGCGCCTGAAAAAGAGCCTCAGGCTCGATGCCGGGAAGGTCCCCCGGTAGTACCTTGTTGCCGCCTTGCGTGGCGGCCGTCTCATAGATCACGTGCCGGACCGGCAGCGACAACTCCCGGATGATGGACTGGATCAACTCCAAGTACTGCTGCTCGATGTAGTTCTTGGCAGCTTCGTTGGGAACCAACACCCACACCGTGTCGTACTCAAACTCACGCAGGCTGGTCTGAACGAACCAGTTTTGGAAGCTCTCGCTACTCAGCTTAGAGGCAATCCGCTTCTTGATCAATTCCCACACGTTCATAGTTCGAGGGTCAATTGAAGCTAAAGCACTCATTATCCACACTTTTTCCACAGGCTGTGGAAAAACTTCTAAGTTTCCGGGTTATACTCTTGGTGAGAACCAACCCTGGTCGCCAGCAGGCCGGGTCCCACTTGCCTTGCTGGTACGCAAGTCTAGCACAGATCTTGAAGACAGGGTCAAGAACTTCTCAATAGAAAACTACCTTACTAATCAGTTGTTTAGGACAACTCAGCCAAATCATTTTTGGGAGGTATTGTGAGTCCTGGGTACTCCCCCCCCTGTTTTTTCCACCGTGGCCCGCGCGAGCCCTACTGGAGCTTCAGGAGTCTCCGCGACCCTGTAGGCCCAGGCGTCCTGCCGCTGCCTTGGCGCTACCGCGCGGCAGGCCGTCTTCAGCGAAGGGACGGGCGTCACCAGTCGCCAGGCCGGCTCCCGCGCACCACCATTCGCGCCAGCAGCGCTAGCGTTTGACACTAGTGAAGCGGTCGAGGGACAATGGGACTCTAAGCGGGAGTAACTCAGTTGGTAGAGTGCAACCTTGCCAAGGTTGATGTCGCGGGTTCGAATCCCGTCTCCCGCTCCAGCCTCTCGATCTGACCGCGGCACGGCCAGACCTTCAGAATGCCTCAGCGTGGTCCCGCCCGGGAAGCTTTGCCAGCAGTTTTTCGCACGGGAGCAGCGCGGCATCCTTATAATGGTGTTGCGGAACAACGCGCCCGGGTGGCGAAACTGGCAGACGCAAAGGACTTAAAATCCTTTGGGGGGCAACCCCCGTGTGGGTTCAAGTCCCACCCCGGGCACCAGATAGGTACGTGAGCGAAATCGAGCGCCAAATTAGCCTGTTTCTCGAAGAGCTGAAGCGGGAGAATGTCTCCGGGCACACAGTGCGCTGCTATGCCAGCGACCTCAGCCAGTTCATGGAGTACTTCTCGCCGCCCGGTGACGAGCCGCCAGGGATTCGCGAGCTCGACAGGCTGGCGTTGCGTGAGTGGCTGGGCGAACTCTATCGCCGGAAGCTGAAAGCCGTATCCATGCGGCGGAAGGTGGCCGCGCTTCGCTCCTTCTTCCGCTTCCTGATCCGGCAGGGCTTGGCGGATGTGAACGTGGCCCGCCTCATCCGCACGCCGAAGGCGCCGAAACTGCTGCCACGGGTGATGACGGCGGAGCAGGCCAACATGCTGCTCGACCAGATTGCGGCAGGCAAGCTCGAACGCCCTCATCCGGCCCGCGACCTGGCCATTTTCGAGACGCTCTACGGGTGCGGCCTGCGCATCGGCGAGTTGGTGGGGTTGAATGTGGCGGATCTCGACCTGGCGGGGCGGTGGCTGCTGGTTCGCGGCAAAGGGAAGAAGGAGCGCCAGGTGCCGTACGGATCGAAAGCGGCTGGGGCCCTCGAGCGCTATCTGACGGAGCGGCCGGCCCGGCCAGAGGAGACCGCGGTGTTCCTGAACCACCGCGGGCGGCGCCTCTCCGACCGGGGCGCGCGGGGAATCGTCAAGCTGTACGCTACGCTGGTGGGGGGCGATCCCAGCCTGCATCCCCACAGTTTCCGGCACGCTTTTGCGACCCACCTGTTGAGTGATGGGGCGGATCTGCGGGCCATTCAGGAGCTGCTTGGCCATGCACGGCTCTCCACAACCCAGAAATACACGCAGGTGTCGCTCACCGATCTGATGGGAGTGTACGACAAGGCGCATCCGAAAGCGTAGGGGCAGGCGGTTGCGCCTGCCCCTAGATCCACCGGTCAGCGGGAAGCCAGCAGGACTACTTGGTCGGGACGGCTCAGGCTGGCCGTGTTGGCCAGCTCCCGTTCGGTCTTGGACTCGGGCACATCCACCCCCGAGGCGAATCTCCCTCCCCACGAGACGTCAGCCAGAAAGTAGCTGGTCCCATAACGGTGGAAGACCGCGCAGGACGGCCCCGGCATATCACTCCTGAAGACGGCATTCCCCAGGAAGTAGAAGCTACTCCGGTCTTCGGCGCTCCGAAGGGAGAACACGGTGACGCCGTTAGTGTTGACCTGGCTAACCAGGTAATCGCCGGCTGGCATGACTTCGTCGTGGATGCCGAACTGGAACGGAACCGTAATTCGCATCTCTCTGGTCGTCTGTGCGTAGCCGGATGCTGCCGCCAGCATGAACAGCACGG
>PMEV01000107.1:26871-32669 GCA_003154855.1 Bryobacterales bacterium | reverse complement strand
CCTCGACTCTACCGCCGGTGTAGGGCGGTCCTCCAGGACCGCGCCGGGTCTCCCGACCCGGCCAGTTTCCTTCGCCGCTCTACAGCTTCTCCGCGATGGACTTGGCTTGCAGGAACAGCAGCATGTAGTCCGGGCCGCCCGCCTTGGAATCGGTGCCCGACATGTTGAACCCGCCGAACGGGTGCGCGCCCACCATCGCGCCGGTACACTTTCGGTTGAAATAGAGATTGCCGGTGAAGAAGCGCGCCTTCGCCTGCTCGATCTTTTCCCGGTTGCTAGTATAGACCGCCCCGGTGAGGCCGTACTCGGAGCGGTTGGCCAGTTTCAGCGCATCGTCGAAATCCCGGGCCTTGGTCACCGCCAGCACCGGGCCGAAAACTTCCTCCTGAAAGATCCTGGCTTCGGGCGGGATGTCGGCGATCACAGTGGGGCGTATGAAGTAGCCGTCGCCTTCGGCCGCTCCGCCGCCCGCCACCAGGCGCCCCTCCTGTTTGCCGATCTCGATGTACTTCAGGATGGAGCGGCGGGCGCCCTCGTTGATCACCGGCCCCATGTAGTTGTCCGGGCTGTCGGCCGGGCCGACCCGTATGGCCTCCACCTTCCTCGCGAGGCGCAGCAGGAATTCGTCGTAGACCGCCTCGTCCACGATGGCCCGCGAGCAGGCCGAGCACTTCTGTCCCTGGTACCCGAAGGCGGAGGCCAGCACGCCGTCCACCGCGCGGTCCAGATCGGCTTCCCGGTCCACCACGATGGGATCCTTGCCGCCCATCTCCGCCACCACGCGCTTAATCCAGATCTGGCCCGGCTGCGGCTTGGCCGCCAGCTCGTTGATCCGCAGGCCGACCTCCTTCGAGCCGGTGAACGAGATGAATCGCGTCTTAGGATGCTGAACCAGGACGTCGCCTACCACCGAACCGCTGCCCGTGAGCAGGCAGAAGCTGCACTCCGGGAAGCCCGCCTCGCGCAGCACCTCGGCGAATTTCGCCCCAATGGTAGGAGTGTCGCTCGAGGGCTTCAGAACCACCGTGTTGCCGGCCACCAGCGCCGCCACCGTCATGCCCACCAGGATGGCCAGCGGGAAATTCCACGGCGGAATAACCACCCCCACGCCCAGCGGCAGATACACCAGTTCGTCCCTCTCGCCCGGCAGTTGGACCACCGGCTGGGGGCCGTCCAGGCGCAGCATCTCGCGCGCGTAGTACTCGCAGAAATCGATCCCCTCCGAGACGTCCGCCTCGGCCTCAATCCAGGTCTTGCCAGCCTCGTAGACCAGCCAGGCGTCGAATTCCAGCTTGCGGCGGCGCAGGATGCCGGCGGCGCGGAGCAGTGCTGCCACGCGCTCGGCGACCGGCACGCGGCTCCACTCGGGGAAGAACGAAAACTCGGCCTCCACCGCCTGGCGCGCCAGCTCCGGTGTCGCGCTCTGGTGGACGCCCACGATCTCGCGCGGCCGCGAAGGGTCCCGCGACTCAATCTTCCGTTCGCAGCGTACTCTCTCGCCGCCGATCGATAGTTCGTACTCGCGGCCGAATTGCGAGCGCACCTGGGCACAGGCGCGCTCCATGGCTGCGCGGTTCTCCGACCGTGAAAAGTCTGTGCAGGGTTCGTTGAGGAAAGCAGGCAGTGTCTGCATTTCCCCCCAGATTACACCCGGACGCGGTTGAGCACTGCCGCGGCTCCCGAGGCCACCTCGGCGCCCTTCCGGTAAGCGTCCCGTCCGGTGGCCCGGACTCTCTCGCCGGCCTCGGTCACCGTGTCCCTGATGCGGCCGCCGGTCTCCACCAGCGAATCTTTGGTCTCATTCGCCGTCTTGCAGATGAGCTTCCGCGCGTCCTTGCCCGATTTCGGCGCATAGAGCAGGGCAACGCCCGCCCCGATGGACGCACCGGCCACAAACCACAGTACCTTCTCGATTGTTCGCATATAGGGTCCCCTCATCTCTATTGTAGCCCCTGAAAGACCACTGCAACCTGTTTTATGCTGGAACCATGCCTGAGGATAGCGAACGCGTTCCCGTTTTTCGATCCGCCGATCCGGATGCCCTGGAAAAGGCCGAGGAGATGCAGGACCTGCTGCTCGACGCCGGGTTCTCCGCCGTGATCGTCGATAGCGCCACCGAGGGAGTGCCGCCGGGCGCTTTCGAGGTCCGGGTGCCCACCCTGCAGCAAGCCGATGCCCAAAAGTTAATCGATACCCAGCCCGCCGTGCCTATAGCGGAATCGCCCGACCCTTCCCAAGGCCTCGATATGGTGCCCGTCTTCGCCTCGGACTCCGCGGATGCGGAGCTGCTGGCGGCCGGGATTTGCAGCATTCTCGAGGGTCAGGACATCCCGTTCCTGGTGGTCGGCGGATCCATGTTTCCGAGCCTGCCTTTCGAGGTGAAGGTTCCAAAAAACCGCCTCGAGGAGGCCCGCCGCGCGATCACCGAGGCCGAGGAGGCGGGGCCGGCGGCGGCGGATGAGGGCGAACGGGAGTCCGAAGCGGAGAGCGGCGCCTCAGAAAGCGGAGTATAGGCCGCTCGGCTCCGACCAGCGCATGGTCTCGACCTGAAAGCGCCGGCCGTCGCTGCGGATCGTGAGCAGGCCCTGGAGGTCCGTTCGCATTACCGAAACGTGGTGTTCCTCCAGCCGCTTGAGCACCTCCGGGCTGGGATGGTGGAAGGCGTTCTCGAANNTCGAAGTCTTGCTGCCGTGATGGGCTACCTTCAGCACATCCGTCTTCTTCAGCGAGCCTTCGGCTAGCATCTTTCGCTCCACCGGCCGCTCGATGTCCCCGGTCAGCAGGAACGAATGCCGGCCGAAACTGAGGCGCAAGGCCAGCGAGTCGTTGTTGTGCGCCAGCTCGGTCGCCACATAGTCCGGGAACGGCGCCAGCACCTCCACCTCCGCGCCGCCGTAGCGAAACGCCTGGCCAGCCAGCAGCGGGACGATCTTCACACCGTGCTGAAGAGCCACTTCGCGCAACCGCAGCCACTCCGGACTGTCCCCCATCGCTCCGATCCAAAGCTCTTTGGGACGAAAGTTCTCTATGACGGCCGTGAGCCCGCCGATGTGGTCCGCGTGCGCGTGCGAGAGCGCGACCACGTCCACGCGCCGGATCGAGCGGCTCCACAAGTACGGCGAGACGACGTCCTCCCCGATGTCCAGCCGCGTGTGCTGGCGCCGCCCGAACGAAGGAATGCCGCCGCCATCCAGCACCAGTTCTTTGCCATCCGGAAACGCCACGAACAGGCTGTCCCCTTGCCCCACGTCGATGGCCGTCAGTTCCAGTGCTCCGTGCACGACCTGCGGGGCGAACGGATGCACCACCACCAGCAGCAGCAACCCCACCCAGGCGCACAGTGCGCAGACGAATGCCACACGGCGGCGGCGCAACACAGCCATCGCGAGCAACGCGGCGGTCAGGCCGATGGCCAGCCACAGCGGCGGATCGGGAATGCGCCAATCCGGCTCCCAGCGCGCGTGCACCTGAGCCGCCCAGCGGGAGAAAGACAGCAACCAGCCGGCCAGGATGGCAGGCGCCCTCAAGTTTGTGAAGATGGCGATGAAACCCACCGGCACCAGCGCCGCCATGGGAGGCACGATGAGAACATTCGCGGAAAGGCCGGTCAACGAGATGCGGTGGAAGTAGACCGCCATCGGCAAGGCCAGGCCGAGCTGCATGCTGACCGAGAGCACGGCCATGTCGTAAGACCAGAAGACGGCTCGCAGCGCGATGCCCATGGCCCTCAGCCACAGCCGTTGCGGGATGCGGGTCCACAGCCAGAAGGTCTCGGCGAGCAGGCGCAGTTCCACGCGGAAGTGAGCCGTGCGTGGTTCGAGCGGCGGGTCCCTGTCGTGCTCGGCGAGGCCGGCCAGGCCTTTCGTCAGCGGTCCCGACGTGCGTTCGATCAGCGGGATGGCGAGCGCCCCGATGATCGCTACCGACAGGAACGAGAGCTGGAAGCTGGCCTCGAACATCTGTTCCGGATCGCACACCAGGAAACCCAGCGCCGTGGCCGCCAGCAGGTTGAGAATCCGGGGCCGGCGAAAGAGCCAGCGCGCCACGGCGAAGAGCGTGAACCCGGCTGCCGCTCGGATCGCCGGGGCATTCCATCCCGATACCAGCGCATAGAGCCAGGCCGAGAGCGAAGTGGCCAGCAGGGCGGCCGGCTCCGGGATGAAGCATAGGCGCAGCAGGAACAGGAAGAAGCCCGCTAGCACGGCGACATGCAACCCGGAGATGACCAGCGCATGGTAGGTGCCCGTGCGGCGGAAATCGTCGGTCCAGACCTTTTCCATGTTCGACGATTCGCCGATCAGCACCGCCTGCATCATCGTGGTCTTGTAAGCGTCGCCGTGGTACAGCCGCTCGAGCCGTTCGAGCGCCGCCACGCGCAAGCCGAAAATGGCGTGCCCGAAAGCCGTGCCGCATCCGCCCGGCAGCACCTTCACGGGCGCGCCCGCGCGGGCCGATGCCGTCCAGTAGATGTTCCGGCGAGCCATATAGCCGGCGTAGTCGAAGGAGCCGGGGTTGCGGAAGTTCCGTATGCGGCGCGGGCGCGCCTCGATCTCTACCTTCTGCCCGTAGCGCAGGTCGGGCGGCTGTTGCCCGGGCTTCAGGGCCAGGTTGACCTGCGCCCGTGCCCCGGGACCCAGCTCCAGCAGGAACTGCGCGCGGTCCTCCGAGAAGACCGGCGGATTGACCACGCAGCCGCTCAGGATCACCACTTCGCGCGGGGTGGTGTCCAGTTCCGGCGGCGGCCCGGGACGGTGCGTCACCGCCAGCAGCACGCCGGCTAACAAGAGCGCCGTCAGGCACGCCAGCATGGCCACGCGGCGGGTGCTCTTCCACAAGGCAAACAGCGTCAGAACGACGAGCAGGCCGATGGCCCACAGCAGTTCCCGCGCGCCGAAGACGAAGAATCTTCCGAGCACGAGACCCGCGGCCAAGCCCGCTAATGGCGCCAGCAGCGGATCGGGCATTTTTCCCCCTTCGGCTATAGTGGGATCTCGCCGGGATCTTTCGCACCTTAAGTTGCAACGCTGTCCTGCCGCCTCTCCCGGCGGCGGGCGCCTCCGGGCGGCATAGCTTCGTTCTCGGCTATAGTGAGAGCGCAGCGCGGATGACCATGGCATGGCGTGAGTTGGCGGAACGAAAAGCTGTCGTTGGAGCCGGGTTGGCCCTCGTTCTGTTGGGGCTAAATGCTTACATTTCCCTGAAGCTGTTCGGCTGCGAGTATACGCGCAGCTCCCACTCCATCGAAGGAAACTTCATCGCTCAGAGCCGCCTCCGGGCGGAGTACCCGGGGCAGCGCGGCTGGTGGCCGTTTTGGAATGCGGGCATGCCCTTCCAGAACTCCTACTATCCGCTGCTGCCGGCCACTGTCGCGACGGAGGCGAAGCTGACGGGCTGGTCGGCGGCACGATCCTATCATATGGTTACCGCGCTACTGTACTGCCTGGGGCCGGTGACCATGTTCCTGATGGCCTGGGGGATCTCGCGCAAACCCGGCTACAGCTTCTGGGCGGCGCTGGCCTATTCCCTGGTGTCTCCGGCCGCGCTCCTCTCTTCGCCGGTCCGCCAGGACCTCGGGAGCGCTTGGAACGCGGGGCGCCTGCATGCGCTGGTGTATTGGGGTGAAAGCCCGCACATCGCCGCGCTGACCCTGGTGCCGCTGGCGCTGCTGTGCGTGCATCTGGCGTTGCGCGGCCGGCGGCCGATCTGGTGCCTGGCAGCGGCCCTATCCATGGCTGCCGTGGCTCTGACCAACTCCTTTGGAACCGTCACCCTGGCCATAGGCGTCCTGTCGTTGGTGT
>PMEV01000107.1:0-26848 GCA_003154855.1 Bryobacterales bacterium | reverse complement strand
TCGGTCGAGGCGGCTCTGTTCGCCCTGTTGTGGCTCTGGGCCCGGCGCTCGAAACAGCCGGCTCACCTGCGTTTCTTCGTGTTCTTCGCGGTCCTCGCGAGCGCCATCCCCATACTGGGAGCGTTCGCCAACTGGAACGTCGTTCCTCAGCCGCATCGCTACCAGCTCGACATGGAAATGGCGATCTGCTGGGCCGCCGCGTTCGCGTTTCAACCGCTGGCGGACCGCTGGCCGCGCCCGGCCCGGGTGCTGGCGGCGCTGCTGCTCGTGTGCCTGGCGGCGCGCCAGACCATTCTCTACCGGCGTTTCGCCCGGACGCTGATCCAACCGGCCGATGTCGCGCAGATCTTCGAGTACCAGACGGCCCACTGGTTCGACGAGCACTTCCACGGCCGGCGCGTGATGGCCACCGGGAGCTGCTCCCTGTGGCTGAACGCCTTCGTCGATTCCCCACAACTCAGCGGCGGCCACGACCCGTTCGCACTGAATCGGATGCAGCTCATCGCGGTCTACATCACTTACAGCGCGGACGCCGGCAACCGGGGCGGCGAATTCGCGACGCTGTGGCTCCAGGCTTTCGGCGTGCATGCCATCAACGTCTCGGGTCCGCACGGCAGGGAGTTCTACAAGGCGGTCGCGAACCCCAGGATGTTCGAAGGACTGCTGCCCGTCTTGTGGCGCGAGGGCGACGACACCATCTACCAGGTCCCCCAGAGAACGGATTCGCTGGCGCACGTGATTCCCGCCTCTGCCGTGGTGCAGCGCGCTCCTCTCCACGGACTGGACGTGGAGCCGATCCGGCCGTTTGTTGCCGCTCTCGAGGACGCCTCCCTGCCGCCTGCCGAAATCCGGTGGGACAGCCTCTCGTCGGGGCGCATTCACACCATGTTGCGGCCCGGGCAGGTGGTCTCGGTACAGATCAACTATCATCCCGGCTGGCACGCCCAGGCGAACGGCGCGCCACAGCCGCTCGTCCGCGACGGATTGGGNNGGCGCGCGTGGCAAGCTGGGTGGCGGCGCTGGCCGCGCTGCTGTGGCTGGCGACAGGCATACCTGGATGGAAGCGGCCGCGCCAGTAACCGCTACAATATGAAGTCTGTGGCAATTCCGGAATCGGCGGTCGAGTTTCTAGCCGGACATGTCGAGCGGGTGCGCCGGCAGCAGCCCAAGAAGCGCATTGTGTTTCCGGAAGGCGGCGATGCGCGCATTGTGGCGGCCGCCGAGCGGCTGGCGCGCGAGGGACTGGTCGAGCCGATCCTGGTCGGCAAACGCCCGTCCGGCGTTTCGAGCGGCCTCCAATTCATCGACCCGGAGGCCTCGCCGAATACCGCGAAGTACGCCGCGCTCTATTCCGAGCGGCGGAGCGGGCGGGGCCTCACCGAGGCTGAGGCGGTCCGGACGGCTCGGCGCCCACTCTACTTCGCCCCGCTCATGGTGGCTGCCGGAGACGCCGATGGCACCGTTGGGGGCGCCTCGACCACCTCGGCCCACACCGTGCGCGCCGCGCTCCAATCGATCGGCCCCGCTCCTGGCATCCACACCGTCTCCGGCTTCTTCGTCATCGCTTTGCCGGACCGGTCTCATGGGCACCGCGGCCTGCTGCTCATGGCCGATTGCGCGGTCGTGGTCGACCCCACCGCNNTCGACCAAAGGCAGCGCGCGGCACCCGGAGGTAACCAAGGTGGTCGAGGCGTTCAAGCTGGTGCGCGCGCGGGCGCCGCACCTGGAAGTGGACGGCGAGTTGCAGGCCGACGCCGCCTTGGTGGAGGCCGTGGGCCGCGCGAAATCGCCCGACTCGCGCGTCCCCGGCCATGCCAACACGCTGATCTTCCCCAATCTCGCCTCGGGCAACATCGGCTACAAGCTCACCGAGTGGATGGCGGGCGCCGTGGCCATCGGCCCGCTGCTGCAAGGCCTCGCCAAGCCGGCCAACGATCTCTCCCGCGCCTGCTCACCCGACGAAGTCTACAGCGTCGCTGTGATCACCGCCCTGCAATGTGCCAACGGCCAATGAAGGTCCTGGTTCTCAATAGTGGCAGCTCGACCCTGAAGTACCAGTTGTTCGAGACCAGCCTCGAGCTGATGGCTGCCAACCAGGATCGGACGCTGGCCCGCGGCATCGTCGACTGCATCGGCGAAGCCGTCGCCGATCACACCGAGGCGGTTGGCATCGCGCTCCGGCGACTGACGGATGGTCCGGTCGGCAAACTCGAAGAGATTCAGGCCGTCGGCCATCGAATCGTGCACGGAGGCGAGTACTTCAGCCAGCCTGTGTGCATGGATGCATCGGTGGTCGAACGAATTCGGGAATGCGCCGTGCTGGCGCCATTGCACAACCCGATCAACCTGAGCGCCTACGAAGCCTGCCGCCGTAGGATGCCCGCCGCCGTGCACGTGGCCGTCTTCGACACCGCGTTCCACCAGACGCTTCCGCCCGCCGCCTACACCTACGGGCTGCCGTACGAGGTTTGCGCGCGTTACAAGGTGCGGCGCTACGGCTTCCACGGCACCTCGCACCGCTACGTCGCGCTGCGCTTCGCCCAGATCCAGGGTCGCCCCTCGGAGGAGTTCAAGCTCGTCACCTGCCACCTGGGCAACGGCTGCTCGATGTGCGCCATCGACCGGGGCCGTTCCATCGACACCAGCATGGGACTCACGCCGCTGGAGGGCCTGCTGATGGGCACCCGCGCCGGCGACACCGACCCGGGAGCGGCCCTCTACCTCATGCAGAGGGAGGGGCTGAACGCCGGTCAGATGGACGCTCTCCTCAACCGTTCCAGCGGCCTGGCTGGGATTTCGGGCGTCTCGAATCTCATGCGGACGCTGATCGAGAGCGCCGGCCAGGGCGACCCGCGAGCGCGCCTGGCGATTGACGTCTTCTGCTATCGCATCCGCAAGTACATTGGGGCCTACTTCGCCGCGCTCAACGGGGCGGACGCCGTCATCTTCACCGCGGGTATCGGCGAGAACGCGCCCGCCATCCGCGCCCAGGCTTGCGAATCGCTCGACGCCCTGGGCATCCGCATCGACCCCGCGCGCAACGCTTCCGCCCGGGGGGTGGAAGCCGAGATCTCCCCCGCCGGCGCCGCCACCGGCGTCTGGGTGATTCCAACCAACGAGGAGCTGCTCATCGGCCGCGACACGGTGCGCTGCCTTCAGGCCAGTTGAGATTCCAGCGCCGCCAGCGCCCGCCGGCACACTTCGCCATGCCGCGCGCGCCGGTCGTGGCGGAGGCGGTGGCGCGTCTCNNGCCAGCGCGGCGGCGTTCCGCCCGGCGATCAACCCGGTGGCGATCGACTCGACGTAGCCTTCCACTCCCGAAATCTGCCCCGCGAAGAGGCACGCCTCCCGTTTCCTCAGTTGCAGCGCCGCGTTTAGCAACGCGGGCGCATTGATGTAGGTGTTGCGGTGTACCTGGCCGAAGCGGACGAATTCGGCGCCCTCCAGCCCCGGGATCATGCGCAGCACCCGCGCCTGCTCGCTGAACCGCATGTGGTTCTGAAAGCCGACCAGGTTGTAGCTCTCGGCTCGCAGGTTCTCCTGGCGCAACTGGACCACAGCGTAGGGACGGCGCCCGGTCCTCGGGTCGCTCAACCCCATGGGCTTCATAGGCCCGAAGCGCAGCGTTTCGCGCCCGCGCCGCGCCAGTTCTTCAATGGGCAGACAGGCCTCGAAATACGGAACGTCGCCCGCGATGTGCGCGCTGGCGCTCTCCGCGGCCAGCAATGCGTCCACGAATCGCTCGTACTGCTCCTTGTCGAACGGGCAATTCAGATAGTCCGCCGTCGCATCGAGTGATTTGCCGTAGCGCGAGGCCCGGAAGGCCACGCCCAGGTCCACCGAATCAGCCTCCACAATCGGGCTGATCGCGTCGTAGAAGAACAGGCTCGTCGCCCCCGTGAGCCGCGCGATCTCCCCCGCCAGAGCGTCGCTCGTCAGTGGACCCGTGGCTATCACCACGATCCCCTCGGGAATGGTCGTCGCTTCCTCGCGCCGGATCTCGATGGCGGGCTCAGCCTCTATCGCAGCCGTGACCCGCTCCGCGAAGACCTCGCGATCCACGGTCAGCGCGTGGCCGCCCGGCACCCGCGCTTCCGCGGCCACACGCAGCAGCAGCGAATCCAGCCGGCGCAACTCCTGCTTGAGCAGCCAGGGGGCCGAGCCTTCCTGCTCGGTCTTCAGCGAGTTGCTGCACACCAATTCCCCGAGCCAGCCCGTTTTGTGAGCGGGTGTCAAGTGCGCCGGGCGCATCTCGTAGAGAATCGCCCGGCCGCCGGCGCGCGCTGCCTGCCAGGCGGCCTCGCAGCCCGCAAGTCCGCCGCCCAGGATGTGTATGGGGTGGAGCAAGGTCTGTCACACCATTGTATCCACCCCGCGCGACAGACTACCCGTGCTGCTCCTTCGTCTTCATCTGCGACCACATGGCCTGGGCGCCCTTCTCCATCTCCTCGGCCGTAACGTCTTTGATGTGCGTGGCCAGCCCCCAGAAGTGGCCGAACGGATCGGTCACCTTGGCGTACCGATCGCCCCAGAACGAATCCACCGGCGCCATGTCGGCCTTCGCCCCGGCGGCCACCGCCTGCTTGTACGCGGAATCCACGTCGGGCAAGTACACGTACAGGCTAAAGGTGGTTCCGCCCAGAGACATCGGCGAGCGCGCGCCCCCCGGAAACTCGTCCCCCAACATGATGCGCGAGTCGCCGATCTGTAACTCCGCATGGGCGATCTTGCCCCCCGGCCCAGCCATGCGAGATAGCTCCTTGGCGCCAAACGCCTGCTTGTAAAACTCGATTGCCTTGGCTGCGTCCCGCACCGTCAAGCCCAGCGTGACGGAGTGGTAGTCTTTTGGTAACCAGTGTGCCATTTTCCCCTCTTTCTGAACGGGCCAAGCCCGTCGATTCCAGTCTAAAATGATTTCGTGCCCCTTGGTATCCAGCCCGAGCAGATCCGAAACCCCCTGACCGCCGCGCTCGCGCTCCTCCTCGCGCTCTCGGGCCATGCGCCCTTCTGGGANNCTGGCCTCCGCCCGCCCGCTGCGGGAGGCCGAGCTCGAACTCGCCCGCAGGCAGCCGCCGGTTGACGACGATCCCGACGCCGATGAGTACCGCGATTTCCTGCGCGAGAACCAGGGCCGGCAGATTATCCTGGCGGTCGTGCTGCCCGATCCCAAGGCACTCGACGATCCGGCCGAGGTCAAGCACCTGGAAGACGAGTGCGTCCTCAAGGTCGGCCAGAAGAAATACCTGATGACGGGCCATTTCCCGCCCACCCCGTCCGACCGCATCCTGCGGCTGGTGTTCCCGCGCCCGGCGGTCACGGATGGCAAGAGCCTCGTCTTCAACTTATATGTGCCCGGCATCGGCAGCCACTACCGCTCGGCGGTGTTCAGCTTCAAGGATCTGACCTACCGCGGCGCGCCGGAGATGTAGCGCGACCAGCCCGGGCTATACGCCCATCTTCTCGATCTCGTTGAAGTAGACGCGCCGGCCTTCGTCCATGGCCAGGTTCGAGAGAATCACCATGGTGGAATCCGCCAGGCCCAGTTCGAGATCGGCGAGCGGCTTCTTGCCGGTGCGTGTGGCGTCCAGAAACGCCTCGAGCTGGGTATCCACCGGGTTCTCGTCCTCGCGCGGCATCATGATGCCCTTGCGGTACATCCACAGCCGGGCGAATTTCATCTCGCGCTTCAGGAACGAATCCTGGCCCGTGACCAGTTCGCGCGACAGCATGATGGGCAGGCCCCGCGAGCCCGCCGCGGCCGCCGTCAAGGTGGCGTTGGCGATGGTTGCCTTCTCCTTCTTGCCGCCGGCGGGTGTGGGCTGGGCCGGGCTCGGTTCCACGAACCACAGCGCGATGGGCGGCTCGTTGTCCTTCCCGACCGTGATCTCCACCGTGCCCTCGGTGCCCATGATCACCTCGCCGAATTCCGTGCGCGCCCCGCCGAACAGGCTCAGGTGCCGGTTCGTGCTGATGGCCTGGTACATCATCTTCTGGCCCTTCGGATACTTCAGGATGAGCTGTATGTTGTCGAAAACGTCCCGGCCATCCTTGGTGAAATCCAGGCCGCCCACGCCGCTCACGAACTCCGGGCGGGAGCCGAACATCCAGTCCGCCACATCCACCTGGTGCGAGGCCAGTTCCGCCGCCGCGCCCCCGGAATACTGCCGGAATAGCCGCCAGTTCAGCTCTTTCTGGCGCACCGGGTCCGGCTTCATGACCCAGCCCGGATTGCGGTTCCACTGCGCGTTGACGTGCGTCACCTTGCCCAGCAGCCCTTTGTCGACCATCTGCTTCACGGTCTGGTAGAACTGGCTGTAGCGCCGCTGGAGTCCCACTTGCAGAATCTGCTTGGGACGCTCTCCGGCCAGCTTCCGTAGCGCGTGGATCTCCTCGGCCTTGAACACCAGGCTCTTCTCGCAGAAAACGTGCTTGCCGGCCAGCAAGGCGTCCCGCGTGATGCGGAAATGCTCGTACAGCGGCGTGGCGATCAGCACCGCGTCGATATCCCGCCTCCCCAGCAGCTCCCGGTAATCGAGATACGTCTTCGGGTTGCCGCCGATCGCCGCCGCGCCTTTCCGCAGGTTCGGCTCGTAGATGTCGCAAACCGCCAGGCAGCGGCCCGCATCGATCTTGCTGAGGTGCGTGAGCAGGTACTGGCCCCGGCTCCCGGTTCCAATCAAGCCGTAGGAGACCTGGTCGCTGGCCGCCTTCACTCTCTGGATAGTGGGCGCAGTCACGCGCGCGATGGCCCCCGCCGCGGCGACGGCGCCCGCGGTTTTGAGCACATCGCGCCTGGTTGGGTCGGAAGATCTGGCCATGAAATCAGTCCTCTTGGAATCCGAAACCTACAGTATAAGCTACGCCATCCCAGCCGGGGCTTCGGTCTGCTGCCGCGCGCGCCGCGCCGCCCATTCCGCCCCGGCCAAGATCACCATCGCTCCCAGGAAGCTCCACAGAATGATCGCGATCGAGTAGGAGAACGGACCGTACTCCGCCTTCAGCTTCCTGCTCAACAGCGACCAGGTGAGCAGGTTGATGTACTTCAGCGCCTCCAGTGCGACGCCTACCAGGATGGCCTGCGGCAGCACCGATCGCCAGGGGATGTGCGCGTTCGGAAGCAGCCAGAAGATCAGAAACAGCATCAGGATCGAGACCGGCAGGGCCGCCATTTTGTAAAGCACCTCTTCCGCGGTTCGCGCCAGCAGCGAGGCCGTTCCGAGGTGCCTCAGATTCATCCCGGTCAGCACCGTGGAGAGCAGCGACAGACTGCCGCAAGTGAAGATCAGCCCCAGGCTCACTACCTGGTTCCTGACAAAACTGCGGTTCTTGGGGATGCCCCAAACCCGGTTCAGCGCGATCTCCATCGGCTCGAAGATGCCATTGGCGGTGAATAGAAGCAGCAACAGCGAAAGCACCTGTAGGGATCCGCGCGAGCCCACCGCCGCCAGCAGGTTGTCGCGCAGGAAGCCCACCATCGTCCCGTGCTTGCCCAGCTCGCCGGGGAAGTAATCGTCCAGAACGAAGCCCACCGCGTCCAGCGCTCCCTGCCAGCCCAGCACGTTGCGGCACACCGACAGAATCACGATGAGAAACGGGAACAGCGACAGCAGCACGTTGGCGGCGATCGAGAAGCTGTAGACATGCACCTCGGTCTCCATCCAGTAGTTCAGCGTGGGCCGCAAAGCGCGAGCCACCGCCTTCCACCTCGGCTCGGGCGGCGGGGAGATCACAGGTGCCAGATCCGGCTCCATCCGTCTCTTAGGGTAGCGCGGACCACCCTGGCCCGCCCGTTACCCTGCGGTCCGGCTCGATTCTCTCCCTTGCCAAGCATCTCGTGTAAATAGTGCTTGACAAAGAGTATAGCCTGCTTTACATTATGATTATGGAACATGACACAAACGCCACCTTCTCCTGCTCGAAAGCGACGCTCGCCCAGACCCTCTGGCTCCTGGCCACGGCGTTGACCACCTCGGCAGGCATACTCCTGATCGCCTTGCTGAAGCCCAGCCTCCCCATCCGCATCCTCGTGGTCGCCGTGCCCCTGGTCTGCGGCGTCGCCTACACCTTCCGTCTGCTGGGCGACTTCGTCCGCCTGGACGAGTTGCAGTTGCGCATCCACCTGGAAGCCGCCGCCACCGCCTGCCTGGGCGTCTTCCTGGCCGTCATGGTTTATCCCGTCTTCCGCATCGCGGGCTTCGTCGGCGAGCTCCAGCCCTATTACGTGTTGTTCCTGCTAGTCGGCCTGCTCCTGTTCGGCTACCTCAATGCGAACCGGAGGTACCGATGAGGAACACCTTGCGAGTCCTGCGCGCCGAAAACAACTGGTCGCAAGCGGACCTGGCCACGCGCCTCGGTGTCTCCCGCCAGACCGTCAACGCCGTCGAGACCGGCAAGTACGATCCCAGCCTGCCGCTCGCCTTCGGGATCGCGAAGCTGTTTTCCAGGCGCATCGAAGAAATCTTCCTGCCCGACGGTCAGGCGGATGCGCGCTGACAGGTTGATTCTTGCCGTGAACCCGGCGGACAATATTGCCATACCCACCGAACGAGGACAAGACTGATGAGACTTGCGATTCTTAGTGTCCTGATGGCCGCCGCCGCAGCTACCGCGCTGGCGCAGCCGGCCTCCCTGGCCGGAGTCAAAGACGAAGGCACGTTCCTGCTCTACCAGAACGAAACGCGCCTCGCCACTTCGGACTGCAAGTGGCAGGCGGACGGCTCCCTGGAGATCAAGAGCACCCTCTCCATGGCCGGTCAGAGCGTTACCACCACCACCAACATCGCGGTCGGCAAAGACGGCCTCTGGACCACCATCGTCCAGAAGGGCCCGGCCGGAACGGCCACCCTGGTCCGCGACGGCGCCAAGGCCCGGCGGACCATCAAGGATAAGACCGAGATCATCGACATCAAGCCCGGCGCCCGCCTTTGGGAAAACCTCGGACCGGTGCTCATCAGCCAGGCGATCGTCTTGTACGACAAGGCCAAAGGGGGCAAGCAGACCTTCCCCCTGGTGATCCTGCCGGGCATCGCCATGGAGGCTTCGCTCGAGTTCAAGGACCAGATCGAGCGCAGCCTGGCCGGCAAGGACCTCCAGTTCGAGCGCTACGTTTACTCCCTGCCGGGGGTGGACGCCACGATCTGGGTGGATTCCGCCGGGAAGGTGTACTTCGCCGACGTACCCGCCCAGCACGCCTTCTACGTCCGCGAGGGCTACGAAGCACTCGGCAAGTCCGCCGAATCGGATCCCCTGCTCTCCGCNNGGCCTGAAGCTCTCCACCGACCTCTACCTGCCGCAGACCCCCGGCCCGGTCCCGGTGATTCTGGTGCGCACGCCGTACAAGAAGGAGATGCTCGAGGTACAGGGGCGCTTCTATGCGCGGCGCGGCTATGCCTACGCCGTCCAGGACTGCCGCGGCCGCTTCGGTTCTCCGGGCGTCTGGGAGCCTTTCATCAACGAGCCCAAAGACGGCTACGACACCATCGAGTGGCTGGCCGCGCAGCCCTGGTCCTCGGGAAAGGTTGGAATGATTGGCGGGTCTTACGTCGGATGGGTGCAGTGGTGGGCGGCCAGCCTGCGCCCGCCGCACCTGGTCACCATCATCCCCAACGTGGCGCCGCCCGATCCGTTCTACAACATCCCCTACGAGCACGGCGTGTTCTTCATTTTCGGCGCCATCTGGTGGGCGGATATCCTGGAGAGCAACGCCACCGCCGACATCTCGGGAGTTACCATCCGCAACATCGGCGAGAAGAAATACATGCAACTGCTCCGCCCGCTCCCGGTAATCGATCTCGACAAGGCCGTCCTGGGCAAGGAGAACCCCTACTGGCGCAAGTGGATCCAGCACCCGGTAAACGACGACTACTGGGACCAGGCCAACTTCCTCGACCGCCTGAAGGACGTCAACATCCCGGTGTTTCACCAATCCGGCTGGTTCGATGGCGATGGCATTGGCAGCAAGCTCAACTACCTGCGTATGAAGGAATCCGGACATCCCAACCAGAAGCTCGTGCTGGGCCCCTGGGGACATACCGACACCGCCATGCGGCGCATTGGCGAACACGATTTCGGGCCGCAGGCCATCCTCGACCTCCAGCGCGACTACCTGCGCTGGTTCGATTACTGGCTCAAGGGAATCGACAACGGGATCATGAAGGAGCCGCTGGTCGCCATCTTCACCATGGGCTCCAACAAGTGGCTGCACGGGGATGTGTACCCGCTGCCCGAGACGCGCTTCGAGAAGTGGTACCTGGCAAGCGGCGGCAACGCCAACACGACCAAAGGCGACGGCCGCCTGACCACCGCGCTCCCGCCCGCCAACGCGCCCGTCGATCGCTACGTCTACGATCCCGGCGATCCCACGCCCAACCCGGACTTCCAGGAGTCGACCGCCGAGCAGGATAAACAGGTCCGCGAGGCCGAGGACAAGAAAAAGGAGAGCGAGGCCTTCCACAACAAGGTCACCGACGCCCGCCGCGACATCCTGGTCTATGTCAGCGAGCCGTTCAAAGAGCCGTTCACCTTCGCCGGCCCGGTCTCCGCGGTGCTCTACGCGTCCTCGTCGGCCCGCGATACCGACTGGTTCGTCAGCCTCTTCGACGTGGATCAGGATGGCAAACTGTTCGGCCTCGTCGCCGGAAGACTCCGCGCCCGCTTCCGCCGCTCCACCCAGAACCCCGAGCTGCTAAAAAAGGGCCGGGTCTATGAGTATCAGCTCGACCTATGGCAGACCGGCATCACGCTCCCGACCGGCCACCGCCTGCGGGTCGAGGTTGCCTCCGCCACGTTCCCCATGTTCTCCCGCAACCTGAACACCGGCGGCCACAACGAGACCGAGACCAACTACGTCTCCGCGAACCAGACCATTTACCACAGCCTGCGGTACCCGTCCTACCTGCTGCTGCCGGTGATCCCGAAATAGCGTCCCAGCCCGCTTNNCGCGCTTTGAAGCCCATGAGGAATCCCACCACGCTGACAGAGAGCTTGCAGTATTCCGACTCGGGTGAGCTCAGCAGGGCTTCCGCTTCAGTCCGCTTTCCGCCCTCGATCATTTTGGCAATCGAGGCGGCCGACCGATGAAACGCGGCGTGCGCGGTCTTCAACTCGCCGAACTGCGCCTCCGATGCGTATTTTTGGCCGGTTCCATACAGCCACTTTCCCAGCTCGCAAGCATTGTCCTGCGCCAGTGTGTGCATATCGATTGCGTCGTTTGACGAGCCATGGCAAGCTGCGTAGAGCCGCAGTTTCCAGTTCGAATGAGCCTGTATGGCGGAACTAAAATTCATGATTCCATCTCTCCTGCTCGGGCACCCGCTACCGTTCACAAAAGCAAGTAGCGCCTGCCAACCTATCGGTGGAATCAGCCGGCAACTTTAAGTTGGAGCTACCCAAGCGCCGCGGCGAAGGCTTCGAACAGCGCCCGGTCGTGCGCGCCGATATCGATTCGTTCTTCGGGATGCCATTGGACGGCGATGGCGAAGCGCTTAAGCGGATCCTCCAGCGCCTCGACGACGCCGTCCGGCGCGGTCGCCGAGACGCGCAGCCCCGCGCCCACCCGCCCCACCGCCTGATGGTGGCGCGAATTCACCATCTGGGAGTCCGTTCCCATGATCGCGGCCAGCCTGGTGCCCGGGATCACCTCGATCCGATGCACCTCCGCGACGTTCTTCACTCGGTGCGTTTCGGTGTTCTCGAGGTGCTGGATCAGCGTGCCGCCGCGCACCACGTTGACCAGTTGCAGGCCCCTGCAGATCGCCAGTAGCGGCAGATCCGTCTCGAACGCCTGCTCAATCAGCGCCGCCTCCATGGCGTCGCGCTCCCGGTCCACGTCGTTGGTGGTCGGGTGAGGCGCCTCGCCGTAGCGCGCCGGGTCGATGTCGCTGCCCCCCGAAATCACCAGCCCGTCCAGACCGGCGAGCGGCCTAGGCGCCTCTGGCGAAATCAGTACCGGCTCCACGCCGGCCCGCCGCAACGCCTCGGCGTATGGCTCGGCCTTCTTGGGAAAGCGAAATGTGAGACCAGCCCTCATCCTTCCAGCTTAAACTTAGATAAGCTTAAGGGCGGAAGTCCCGGCAATGGAAGACTCACGGTTCATCACGAGAGTGGTTCTCAAGAACTACAAGAGCATCGCGGCTTGCAACGTAGAACTTGGGCCGCTCATGTTCCTGGTGGGGCCGAACGGTTCGGGGAAGAGCAACTTTCTCGACGCATTGCGGTTTGTCGCCGACGCTCTGCGCTACTCGCTAGAACACGCTCTGCGCGACCGGGGAGGGATCAGTGAGGTCCGCCGGAGATCCAGCGGCCACCCGAACAACTTCGGCCTGCGTCTGGAGTTCGTCCTGCCCAGCGGTTCCGTGGGCTGGTACGCTTTTCGCATCGGCGCCCGGCCGCAGGGCGGGTATGAGGTTCAAAAAGAAGAGTGCGTCACCGGACCTACACTGTCCTCCGCGTTCCAAGTGCAGGCGGGCAGGGTCGTCACGAGCGCGCCGAATCCTCCACCGGCCTCCCCCGACCGCCTGTACCTCGTGAATCTATCCGGATATCCTGAATTCCGGCCGGTCTACGACGCGCTTTCGCACATGGGCTTCTACAACCTCAATCCGGATCGCATCCGCGACCTGCAATCCCCGGATGCCGGGGAGTTGCTGGCACGGGATGGCAGTAACCTAGCGAGCGTGCTGTCCCAACTCAGCCGGCATAACCCAGCCATCAAGCGACGGATCGAGGAGTATCTCGCCAAGGTCGTGCCGGGCGTACACGGGGTGGATGCCAGAAGGATGGGCCCCAAGGATACGCTCGAATTCCGGCAGCGGATCGCGGGATCGAAAGATCCCTGGCGATTCCTGGCCGCGAACATGTCAGACGGCACATTGCGGGCGCTTGGCGTGCTTGTCTCCCTGTTCCAGTCGGCGAACGACGGCGCCCCTCGGGTCCCGCTGGTTGGAATTGAGGAGCCAGAAGTAGCGCTGCACCCGGCCGCGGCCGGAGTCCTCCTCGACAGTTTGCACGATGCCAGCGAGCACACGCAGGTCATCGTGACCAGTCACAGCGGCGACCTGCTCGATAACCAGCGGGTCTCCATGGAGTCGATCCTTGCCGTTGACGCCCAAGAGGGCGCCACGCAAATCGCGCCCCTGGACGAGGCGGCCCGTACCACTCTGCGCGAGCGTCTGTATACGCCGGGGGAGCTGCTGAGGCTTAGTCAACTGAGACCGGATCCCAAAGCGATTGCGAACCCCAGGCAGCTTCGCCTCTTTGTGGATGAATGACATGGAGATCGATCTCGGCTGTGTGGTCGAAGGGCACGGCGAAATGGAGGCTCTTCCCATTCTCATCCGCCGCATTGCGGAAGCCGTGGATCCGACAATCGCTCTGCGCGTCCACCATCCCATCCGGATTTCGAGGAGCAAGCTCCTCAGACCCGGGGAACTGGAGCGCGCGACGCGGCTCGCCGCGCTCAATGCCGGTGGTGGCGGCGCCGTCCTCATTGTCCTGGACAGCGACGATGATTGCCCGGCAACCCTCGCAGCGGAATTGCTGGCGCGGGCACGACATACGGTGGGTCACCTTCCCATATCGGTGGTGCTCCCGAAGCGCGAGTTCGAGGCATGGTTCCTGGCCGCCGCTGAGTCGCTCCGGGGGGTCCGAGGCCTGAGTGAGGAGTTGGCAGGACCGCCCGACCCGGAAGCCGTTCGTGGCGCAAAGGAGTGGCTGAGTGATCGGATGGTCACCGGCCGCAAGTACCGCGAAACCCTCGACCAGGCGGCGTTGACGGCAAGATTCGACATGGCTGCCGCGCGCCGGGCGGATTCCTTCGACAAGCTCTGCCGGGAAGTGCGTCGCTTGATTGCCGTAGCCGGTCAGACGAACCTGTAGGGGATGGACGAGTCCGAGGGCCAATGTCGTATCCTTAGAACTGAGAGCGCTGGAGCTGTTCTGTCCCGATGAGCGAGTATGTTGACGATTTCCGGCGTACCGGCCACGAAGTGGTGGACTGGGTCGCCGACTTCCTCGAGAACACCCGAGACTATCCGGTTCTGCCGAAAATCAAGCCCGGCGAACTGATCGACGCCCTGCCCCCCTCCGGGCCGGAGCAAGGCGAGAGCTTCGACGTCATCCTCGAGGACTTCCGCAAGCTGATCGTCCCCGCCGCCACGCTGTGGAACCATCCCCGCTTCATGGCCTACTTNNAACACCAACGCCATCCACTGGAAGACTTCGCCGGCTTCCACCGAGCTCGAGCAGGTGAGCCTGGGATGGCTGCGCCAGTGGATGGGCCTGCCCGACGAGTTCTTCGGCGTGATCTTCGACACCGCCTCGGTGAGCAGCCTGCACGCCATCGCGGCGGCGCGCGAGATGGCCGATCCCGAGACCCGCGAGAACGGCACCCGGCGCGACCTGGTGGTCTACGCCTCCGACCAGGCGCACTCCTCCATCTCGAAGGATTCCATCGCGCTGGGCATTGGACGCCGGAACGTCCGGATCGTCCCCAGCGACGCCGAATTCCGTATGCGCCCGGACGCCCTCGAGGCGGCCATCCAGCAGGACCTCGCCGCGGGCCTCAAACCCATCTGCGTGGTGGCCACCGTGGGCACCACCTCCACCACCAGCATCGATCCCGTCCCAGCCATCGCCGACATTGCCGCCCGGCACAACCTGTGGCTGCACGTGGATGCCGCTTACGGCGGCGCGGCCTGCATCGTGCCCGAATTGCGGCCCCTCTTCGCGGGCATCGAGCGCGCGGATTCGCTCGTCGTCAACGCCCACAAGTGGCTATTCACCACCATGGATTTGAGCGCCTTCTTCACCCGGCGCCCGGAAATCCTGCGGCGCACCTTCTCGCTCGTGCCTGAGTATCTGCGCACCGCCCGCGACCCGCGCGCCGTGAACCTGATGGATTACGGCGTTCCCCTGGGCCGGCGCTTCCGCTCGCTGAAGCTGTGGTTCGTCCTGCGCTACTTCGGCCGCCAGGGCCTGATCGAGATGCTGCGCTCGCACGTGCGCTGGGCGCAGGAGTTCGCCGCCCTGGTGGACACCGATCCGCGCTTCGAGCGCGTCGCGCCCGCGCCCCTGTCCACGGTCTGTTTTCGCCTTAAGGGCAGCGACCAGGAGAACCAGGCCCTCCTCGAGCGCCTCAACGCGACCGGCAAGTTCTTCCTCTCGCACACCGTTNNATCGTCGCCACATCGCAAGCGCCCCAAGCCATCGGGCCCTATTCCCAAGCCGTCACCGGGAATAACCTCGCGTTTCTAAGCGGTCAGATTCCGCTCGATCCCGCCACCGGCCAGATCGTCGAGGGTGGCATCGCGGTCCAGACCGAAAGGGTGCTCGAGAACCTCAAAGCCGTTCTGGAGGCCTGCGGCTCTTCGCTCGCCCGGGTCCTCAAGACCACCGTCTACCTGAAGGATATGGCCGAGTTCCCAGCCATGAACGAAGTCTACGCCCGCTATTTCCCCGAGAACCCACCCGCCCGCGCGACCGTCGAAATATCCCGCCTGCCCCGCGACGTGCGCGTCGAAATCGACGCCATCGCCAGCTTGGATTAGGGCGCGGCGGCTTCGACGGGATCGAGCATCAGCGCAATCGCGTCTTTGAGGTTCTCTCGGGCCTCTTCCAGCGTTCTGCCCTGCGTGACTGCTCCTGGAACATCTTCGGTCCAGGCAACCCACCATTTCCCGCGGTGGAGGAAGTGAGCGTCGTACTTTCGTTTGCGGATCATTCGGCTCACACCATCGGTGTAGCGCGCCGTGTCGGAGACCGAGCCTGATCGATCCAGAGGCGAGTAAGGGTCACTCGCCTACTCCTGGCGCAGCGCCACCACCGGATCCACGCGCAGCGAACGGCGCGCCGGTACATAGCAGGCCAGCAGGGCCAGCCCGGCCAGCAGCAGCGGAGCGGCCACCAGCAGCATCGGCATCGCGCCCGAGGAGACCGCATGGAGAGACTTGGCCGCCGTGGACTCCATCGCCGCGAGCGCGCGCGCCCCGGCCCAGGCGGCTGCCAGACCGATGATCGTGCCCGCCGTTACCAACTCCGCTCCTTCTTTCATGACCAGCCGCAGCACCGCGGCCTTCTGGGCGCCAAGCGCGATCCGTATCCCAATCTCCCGGCCGCGCTGTGCCACCGCATACGCCGTCACACCCGCCAGTCCAACCGACGCCAGAATCAACCCGAACACCCCGATCATACCGTAGGTCCACTCGCCCATCCGGATTACAAACGCCTCCCGGCCGATTTGCTCCTCCGCGCTCCGGGCGTTGAAGGGCGTGAGATTGGCGTCCAGTGCCGATATCTCGCGCCGCACCGCGCTCAGAGCATCCACACCCGGCGCCGCCCGCACCATCAGCGTTACCCCTTCCAAGGAGGGCAGGGCGAAGTCGGCCGGGCGCAGCGGGAAGTACATCATCGGCGGTGTCCCCCACGATACCAGGTCCGACCTGGCATCCTTCGCCACTCCTACGATTTCGAATACTTGCCGCCCTCTCCCCACCAGGCCCAGCCGAAAGTCGAACGAGGCGAGGAACACTCCCGCGGTTGGGGAGGCCTGGTAGCTGCCCAGATCGACTCGCCGGCCCACCGGGTCCTCTCCTTTCCAGCACTCGCGTACCAGCCTCTCGTTGACAATGACCGCCCGCGCCTCGTTCGCCTCGTCCTCCCGCCGGAAGCCGCGTCCGAGCAGGATCGGAATGCCCAGCGTCTCGAAGTAATCCTTCCCGACCACCCACTTCTGGGCGCCATGGACGGCCTGCTTTCCCTGGTCGGAGGTAGTAAACGGTACCCAGCCATTGCCGCTCATCGCGGCCGGTACTGTGTCGGTAAGGCTAGCGGCGGTTACCGCCGGTAGCGTCTTCACCCGGTCCAGCAGCTTGTGGAAGAATGCCGTGGCACGCTCGTCGGAGTATCCATCGCGAACCGGGTCCAGTGAGATCAAGTACAGCCTGGTGGTGTTGAACCCAACTTCCGTTCCCATCAGATCCGTTATGCCCAGCACCAGCGAGGCGGTAATCAGCAGAAGCGCCAGCGATCCCGCCACCTGCTGTACTACCAGCAGATTGCGCAGGCTCAAGCGCCGGTACTTGAAGAACCTCACCGCACCGCCTTCCTTCAGCACGGGAGTCAGATCCGCCCGCGTGGCCCGGAACGCGGGGATCAGGCCGAAGGCCAGCCCGGTGAACAGGGTTACCACCAGCGTGAGTAACAAAACCCGCCCGTCGGGCGCCAGGTCGTATTGGATTGGCATGGGGGTCGGCATCCTGACCTGGGAGGCCCCATGCATCAGCCACACGGACCCCAGGAACCCCAGCACCCCGGCGGCCGCCGCTACCAGCATGCTCTCCGTCAGCAATTGGCGCATGAGCCGGGCACGGCTGGCGCCCAGCGCCAGGCGAACGGCGATCTCCTTGCGCCGGTCCGCCGCCCGCGCCAGCATCATGTTCGCCACGTTCGAGCACGCGATCAGCAGCACCATTCCGCTCAGCACGGCCAGGAACGTCGTCACGAACGGCAGGTCCTGTTTCGCCAGCGGGATCAATTTGCCCCCTTGCAGGAGCAGTACGCGTGGGCCTTTCCGGTCTCTGTTGACGTCGCCGCGTTCCCGCTCCAGCCGCCGCGCCAGCGCGTCCAGCTCGGATGCCGCGTGTGCCTCGGTGACGCCCGGCCTCAGCCGCCCCACCACCTGGAACATCGTCAGATTGGGCCGCTCCAGCGCGTTGTCCGCCAGTTCCACAGCCACGCGCCCCCCCACCGTCACCGGCAGCCACAAGTCCGCACCGAAGAGCGTTGGCGATGCGCCTTGAAAACCCTTCGGGCCGACCCCGATCACCGTGCAAGGCTGTCCATTGACGCGCAGCGTCGCCCCAATCGCCGCCGGGAGCCCGCCCAGATGGTTCTGCCAGAACCGGTAGCTGACCACCACGTTCGGCGCGCCGCCGGGCTTCTCTTGTTCCTGGCCAAACACCCGGCCCAGCGCCGGCCGTATCCCCAGCGTAGGGAAGTACGACGGTGTGACCAGGTGCCCCCAAGTCCGCTCGGTGCGTCCGCCCAGCGAAACGCCGAACGGAACCGGCGCCAGATACGCGAACGTGGATGAGAACAGGTCGCTCCGCTCGCGGTACCGCTGGTAGTTGGGATACGATGCCGGCGGCTGCAACGCGACCAGCTCTTCGGGCTTCGGTACTCCAGGCAGGTTACGGAAAACCATTCCGTTCAGCTCGCTGAAGGCCGACGTGACAATGCAGATGCCCAGACTCAGCGAGAGCACCGCCACCGCCGTGAAGCCCGGCGAGGCGCGTAGCGTCCGCAGCCCGTAGCGTAGGTCCTGCCGCAGTTCGGCCAGGTGCTCGGCGGGAACCCGCCAGGCGATATCGGCGAGCAACCGCACCAATCCCGGCACGCCATGCCGCCGCCACACCGGCTCGATGGCGTCTTCGCCCGCCTGCACCAGCTCATCGCCGTACGCGATCCGGAATTCCTGCGGAAACGCACGCGCCAGCGCGCGGTACAGCCTCAGGCCGATCTCGACCGGCCGCTTCTGGGTGCGATTCACGCTTCCACCTTCCGCGCCGCCAGGCCGCGCTTCGAGTGAATGACCCGAACCAGGTCCTCCAATCGCGCGCTTTCCGCCGCCAGCACGCGCCGCCCCAGCGTCGTCAGCCGGTAATAGCGCCGCCGCGCGTCATCCAGCTCCGGCGCCGGCCGCTGGTCGGATTCCGCGATCAGGTCCTCCTCCATCAGCCGCCTGAGCGTGCCATACAGCGTCGCCGGCCACAACCGCACCTTGCCGCCCGTGCGCTCCAGCACCTCCTGCATGATCCCGTAGCCGTGCTGCTCATCGTCCGCCAGCGATAGCAGCACGTGAAACCAATGCGGCTTCAGCGGAAGAAAGTTCTCCGGACTTGGCGTTTTCATGTATACGAATCAATATATATACTAGTCACAGCCGAATGTCAAGACCGCCGGAAAGCCTCCAACGTCCACAGCTCCTCCTGCGGATCCTCGGCGTGCCGCAGCACGTACAGGTTGCCGTCCTCGGCGCGCACGCGAAACCACGTGGCCTCGGGGCTGTACCACTGGTCGACGGCCTCCTCCACCCGGTATTCCCTCTCGCCGAGCGAAAAGCGGACCGGCCGCTGCCCCGCCTTGTACCCCGCATAGCACTCCACCCGCACCGCCGTCCTCACTCCGCGTTTCCCCAGATCGCAGTACACGCAAGGCAAGGAGGTAGTAGTAGTGATCCGTCTGAGTGGCACGCCGCATGATCGCCACGCGGCCGGTAGACACTACGGCGTTTTGCAGGAGTCATCCGCGCCTCGTGCCGATGAACACGCAATCTGGGATACTTTGCGATCCCGCAAGCCTGGTTCTCTACGGGCGATGCCAAGCCAGTTCGAAACCTCATGCGCGATCTAGATAAGGGTGAATCGCGGCGAACCTTGAGCGAACCGTCGTTTTCTCCATTCGAATCGAAACTGGTACAATCCACACATGCAAGGAATACCCTGGAGCACAGTTGCGCTCGGCTCGCTGTTGCTCATCTCGGCCGGCTTAAAAGGAGGACAGAAAGTGCAATCTCCGCAACCTGAAAAGTCGAAGCCGCCTGTCAAAATGGAGCAGCGCGGGCGCATCCTTGGAATCGGCGGTGTTTTCTTCAAATCCGCTAATCGCGATCGGATGCGCGAATGGTATTCGGAGCATCTTGGACTCGCCGACAAAGGCGGAGGCGTGATGCTTCCGTGGCGCGAACACGATGACCCTCAAAAGGAACACGTTACGGTTTGGACTATTTTTCCCGCCTCCACTGACTATGTCCCAGCCACGCAACCGTTCATGGTCAACTACATCGTGGACGATCTGGATGCTTTGCTCGACCGCTTAAAACAAGAGGGAGTAAAGATTGACGCCAAACGAATGAATGAATCCTATGGTCGCTTTGCCTGGATCTATGACCTGGATGGGAATAAGATTGAGCTCTGGCAGCCGGCGTCCGCAAAGCCCTAAGGGCCTTCCACTACACTTACTCAATCGGTTCTCTGTAGCTACGGTCCCGTAGTCGTAGAATGGCCGGAAATGCTTTGCGTAGCGTTTAGCGAACCCCTCGACCCACGGGTCGGCCGGACCAACGCCCGGAAAGCCCACCAGCCGCTGCCCCGCCTGGCACTCTGCATCGCGCTCGGCCCGCACCCCTGCCCTGCCGCCCCCTTTCCCAGATCGCCGAATACGCAAGCCCAGCCCGTGGTGCTACAGTGTTGAGTTTGGCCAATATGCTCAGCTATGCGCGCGGACCCGAATTCCCGATCCTCGAAAAGACCATCGGTGAAGTGCTCGACGACGCGGCCGCCAGGCGCCCCGACGGCGACGCGCTGGTCAGCCGGCATCAGGGCATCCGCCTGACTTGGCGGGACTTGCAGGCCGCCGTCGAGCGTACCGCGCGCGGTTTGTGGGGCCTCGGCATCCGCCCCGGCGACCGCATCGGCATGTGGAGCGCCAATTGCGTCGAGTGGGTCTACCTGCAGGCCGCCGTGGCCCGCATCGGCGCCATCCTTGTAAATTGTAATCCCGCCTACCGCTCCCACGACCTGGGTTTCGTCCTGCGCCGTTCCCTCATGAAGGCGCTCTTCCTCCACGAGCGGGACGCCCGCGTGAACTACCTCGAAGTCCTCGAAGAGGCCCGCCGCGGCCGGGACCTTCCGCTCTCGGAAGTTGTCCTGCTCGGCGACGAATCCTGGCAGCGCATGTTGGACGCGGGCATTGATCCGCCCCTCGTCGCCGCCACTCCGGACGACGTCGTCAACATCCAGTACACCTCCGGCACCACCGGCTTTCCCAAGGGCGTGCTCTTGACCCACCGCAACCTGGTCAACAACGGCAACGTCATCGGCAAGCGCCTACGGGCCACCGAGCACGATCGCATCTGCGCTCCCGTGCCGCTCTACCACTGCTTCGGCTGCGTCATCGGCGTGATGGCGGCCATGACCTCCAGCGCCACGCTGGTTCTGCCCTCCGCCCAGTTCGATCCGCTGGCCACCCTCGAGGCTGTCGAAGCCGAGCGCTGTACGGCCCTCTACGGCGTGCCGACCATGTTCATCGCCGAGTTCGATCACCCCGAGTTCCCGCGCTTCGACCTGCGCTCGCTGCGCACCGGCGTGATGGCCGGAGCGCCCTGCCCCATCGAGCTGATGAAGCGCGTGGTCAGCGAGATGCACTGCCGCGAGCTGACCATCTGTTACGGCCAGACCGAGAGTTCCCCAGTCATCACCATGTCGGCTACCGACGACGACCTGGACGTCCGCGTCGCCACCGTCGGCCGGCCGCTTCCCTCCACCGAGGTGAAGATCGTCGATCCGGCCACCGGCGCCACCCTGCCCGCCGGCGAGCAGGGCGAGCTGTGTACCCGCGGCTACCTGGTCATGAAAGGCTACGACGACGACCCGCGCGCCACCGCCCAAGTCATCGATTCCGAGGGCTGGCTGCATACCGGCGACTTGGCCACCATGCGCGAGGATTCCCGCTTCCGCATCACCGGCCGCGCCAAGGACATGATCAGCCGCGGCGGCGAAAAGGTTTACCCGCGCGAGGTGGAAGAGTTCCTCCACCGCCATCCCAAGATCGCCGACGTCTACGTGGTCGGCCTCCCCGACGAGCGCCTCGGCGAAATCGTAGCCGCCTGGATTCGCCTCAAGCACGGCCAAACCGCCGACGTCAAGGAAATCCGCGATTTCTGCCGCGGCCAGATCGCCTACTTCAAGATCCCCCAGCACATCCGCTTCGTCGATTCCTTCCCCATCACCGCCAACGGCAAGGTGCAGAAGTACCTCATCCGCGAGCGCGAGATCGCCGACCTCGGCCTCCAGCACCTGGTAACCACCGCCACCGCGTAACGCAGCGCGCTCGCCTTACTTTACGTTCTGCTAGAATGTAAAGTGATGTCCCAGGCGACCCTCTCCTCGAAAAACCAGATCGTGATCCCGCGCGAAGCTCGGGAAGCCTTGCGCGTGAAGGCCGGCGACAAGCTGCTTGTGGTTGTGCGGGGCGACCGGGTCATCGTGCTTCAGAAACCCGAACGGCACCATGCGGCGATTCGTGGATTGGGCGCCGGCGTATACCCCGGCGGCTACCTGCAAAAGGAACGCAAAAGTTGGGACTGACCCGGCTGCGCGCCTTTCTTCGCCGACATCGCCACATCGCGCTCGATACCAGCGTCTTCATCGATCAATTGGAGAACCATCCCCGCTATGCCGTCCTCACCGATCCAATCTTCGAATGGCTGGAACGGCCGGACCATGGAGCGGTAACTTCCACCATCACCATGACGGAGTTGCTGGTTCAGCCCTACCGGGAACCCGGAGCGCCGCGGGTCGATGAGTTCTACGCGCTGCTCGCCCGGTATCCCAATCTCGACTGGATCGCCCCGGACCTCGAGGTTGCGGACATCGCCGCCCGAATCCGCGCTCAATACCGCTTGCGGACCCCCGACTCGCTACAAGCCGCCACCGCCCTCCGCGCGCAGGCCACGGCTATGGTGACTAACGATCCGGTCTTCGAGCGAGTGGAGGCTTTCCAGACGCTGGTGCTCGATCGCCTGCTCTGATCCGCGAGCCTTAGCTAAGTCGCCTCACTCCGGAATGACGGCGGCGCAGCCCTCTTTGCGCGCCAGACGGTCGAGCGCCCGGTCGAAGGTGACCAGCACGGCCTGGCTGTGCCTGGCATACGCGAGCAAATAGCAGTCTCCCACCATCTTCGATGCAGCCTTGCCCGCGAAGGCCGCCGTCGCCTGCCGGAATCCGGCGTCCAGGCCGCGCGGTTCCGGATAGAACTCCACGCGCGGGTCTGCCAGCCACCGGTCGTAGACGCCCCAGGCCTTGCGCAGCGTCAGCGTCTCTTCGCCCATCACAGCCTGATTCGAGAGCAGGCGCAGTAAGCCGATCTGCGTATAGCGCGAAAAGATGAGCTTCGATCCCCACGGCAGCAGGTTCAGCCAGCTCCAGGCTTCCGCGCTGTGCACGTGGCCGCCCACCGACAGGGCCAGCCACACGTTCAGGTCAGGAAAAAACGAGGTCATGAGGGTTCTCGTCCCCAGGGAAGGCCGGCCCCAGTTTGCCCTGGCCCGCAATCGGAGGCCCGCTCACACATTCGCCCTTCTTGGGCTCGCTATAGGCCTGCTCGATGGCCCGCACAATCAGCGACCGGATCGATGCCCCCGACCGCTCCGCCCTGTCCCGCAGCCTGTCGTGCAGCGGTTCCGGGATGTCTACCGTGGTTCTCACTACTATGACATAATTATGTCACATGAGACACCTAGCTGTCGGAACCGGTCACCGGCCCGAATGCGCGGACGGCATCTCGCTCGGCGTCGGTTCGACCCAACGCCGGTTCTCGGGAACCGGAACGGCAGCCCCTCCAGAACATGCTGACCACGGACCTGCCGTCCTGGGCCTCTCAGGCGGCTGGATCGACCTCGATCGCCCCTGCGAAGCTCGAAGGCGTGGGGATCGCCAGACCCTCCTCACGCAGGCCATCCAGATGGAACCAAATGGCTTCCTGGATGAGGCGCTCGACCTCGTCTCTGGAATCGCCAACCGAGATGACGCCAGGAAGATCGGGAACGTACGCCCCCCAAGACGTGGGCCCTTTCTCGTAAATGACCGTATACGTCATCAATCCTCCTCTTTCCTCTCCAACCCGGCGCACCGAAGAATCGCTTTCAGGGTACCCACCGGCACATCCTTGCCGAGTTGGCCGGGAACTGTGACCACCATCCCCTTCTGCGGATGCCGGAACTGACGGTGGCTCCCTCTCGTTGCCCTCAGCCGCCAGCCGTCAGATTCCAGCAAGCGGATCAGTTCTCTTACCTTCACCCTTCACATCAAAACGCTGCGAGTTACGGATCGTCGCAGGCTTCGACTTTTCGCCCCCCCCGCTCACAGCGGCAGCCGCAGCAGCGCCTCGCAACCGCGCCCCGTCGCGCGGTTCTGGAGCAGCAACGTGCCCCCGTGGGCTTCGGCGATTTGCCGGCTCAATACCAGGCCGATGCCCGAGCCGCCCGGCTTGGTCGTGAAAAACGGCACGAAAAGGTTGGCGGTGCTCGAAAGGCCCGGCCCTTCGTCCTCCACCACCACCTCCACGTACGCCGGCGTCTGCCGCCACCGAACCGCCACCCCTCCGTGGGTTTCCAATGCCGCGTCCACCGCGTTCCGCAACAGGTTGATGAGCAACTGCTCGAGCTGATCGCCGTCGGCCTGAATGACCAGTTCGGGCCCCGGCTGGAGGCCGATGGGTATCCTGGTCTCCAGGCTCAGCACCCGCCGCACGCAGGCCCCCAGGTCCACCGGCTGCATTTTGGGCTGCGGCAGCCGCGCCAGGCGGGAATAAGCCTCCATGAAGCGGGTCAGCGTTTCGGCGCGCGATCTGATGACGGCCAGCCCTCGTTGCGCGTCCTCCTGCCAGTCTTCGGGAAGCGGCGTGCGCGTGACCAGGCTCTCCAGGCTCCCGGCAATCGAGCGGATCGGCGCCAGCGAATTGTTCAACTCATGGCCCAGCACGCGCAGCAGCCGCTGCCAGGCCTGGCGTTCCTCCTCGCGGAGGGCCCGGCTGAGGTCGGAGAGCACCAGCAACTGGTGTGGCCGCCCCTCCTCGCGAATGATGCTGCGGGTGACGCCCCACCGGCCGATCCCTCCCGGAAAAACCATCTGCACCGTCCGCGGGGTCTCCCCTTCCAGGCACTCGGCCAAGCCCAACTCCGCGGCCCCGCGGCCCAGCAGGCGCTCCGCGGGCTGGGCCAGCAGCCTTTCGCCGGCGCGATTGGTGAGGCCCAGGCGCTGCTCGCCGTCGAAGGTGAAGATGGCGACGTCGATCTCGGACATCACGGTATGCAGCAGGGCAGTGGCCTCCACCGCGCCCAGCCGCTGTTGGCGCAGGGTCTTTCCCAGCGCATTCACCTCGATGATCAGTTCGCCCAGCGCGTCGTCTCTTCTGGCCCCGCGCGCGCGAATGGAATAATCGCCCTCGCGCAACGCGGCCAGCAGGTTCGACAAGGTTTGTAGCGGACGCTGCACCCGCTCCTGCGCCGCCAGCGCGAACCCCCACCAGCCGAGCGCGATCGCCGCCGTGAGCGTCCACTGCACTTTGGGCGTAAAGTCGCCGCTCCACAGCACCACCAGCGCCACCACCGCCGCCGGCAACGCAGCCAGAATCACCAGCAGCAGGATGCGGTGCTCGTGGCGCAACGGGCGAAGCTTGGCTAGCCGCATAAGGGCGTCAGAGTCCGTAGCGCTGGATTCGCCGGTACAGCGCGCTGCGGCTCAGCCCCAGCACGCTTGCCGCCTGGCTCACGTTCCCCTGGTAGCGCGCCAGCGCCTTCCTGATCAGGAACGATTCCACCTCTTCCAGGCTCATCTCTTCCAGCCGCGGCGCGCCCTCCCGGCCCGTGCGCAGCGCCAGGTCGCTCGCTTTCACGGTGCTGGCCTGCGCCATCAGCACCGCCCTCTCGACGGCGTGGTCCAGCTCGCGCACGTTGCCCGGCCACGGGTGGTCCAGAATCACCTGCATGGCGGAACTCTCGAATCCCGTCATCTGCTTGCGATACCTCTGCGCGTACTGCCGCAGGAAGTGCATGGCCAGCGGCGGGATGTCCTCGCGCCGCTCCCGCAACGCCGGCAGCCGGATCTCGATGGTGTTCAGCCGGAACAGCAGATCTTCGCGGAATCGGCCCTCCGCCACCTCGGTCCCCAGGTTCGAGTTGGTGGCCGAGAAGATCCGCACATCCACGCGGTGCGTCTTCGACGAGCCCACTCGCTCGAACTCGCCGGTCTCCAGCACCCGCAGCAGCTTCGCCTGCTGGGCCGGCGTGATGTTGGCGATTTCGTCCAGAAACAGCGTGCCNNCCGTCGGCCAGCTCGAATCGCCCCACGCGGTCGGCGCGCGCGTCGGTAAACGCTCCCTTCACGTGGCCGAACAACTCGCTTTCGAAGATGCCCTCCGGCAGGCCCCCGGTATTCACCGTGATCAGCGGCTTCGCCGACCGGCCCGATACCGCGTGCAGCGCCTGCGCCACCACTCCCTTTCCGGTGCCGTTCTCCCCCGTGATCATCACGTTGGCGTCCGACGGTCCGATGCGCTCGATCAGCTCCAGCACCGGCCGCATCGAGGGCGCTTCCGCGATCAGCGTAGGCCGCCCTTCGGCCCGCAGCAGCCGGTTCTCCGCCTCCAGCCGCTGCCCCCGCCGCAGCGCCTCGCCCAGCTCAATCTGCGTGCGCAGGATGGTCAGCAGCCGCGCGTTCTCCCAGGGCTTCTGCACGAAATCGCGCGCCCCGCGGCGCATCGCCTCCACCGCCAGCTCCACGCTGCCCCAGGCCGTCATCACAACTACCGGCAGGGTGCTGTCCAGGCTCTGCAAGCGGCACAGCAGGTCCAGCCCTTCCCGCCCCGACGTGGTATCCCGAGCGTAGTTCAGGTCCATCAGCACCGCGTCGAAATCGCGGTTCTCCACCGCCCCCAGAACGCCCGCCGGCGAAGTGGCCGATTCGATCTGGAACCCCTCGCCTTTGAGCAGCAGCCGCAGCGCCGTCAGCACGTCCGGCTGGTCGTCGGCAATCAGGATTCTGGGCTTCGCGTGTTCCATTCAGCTCTTCACGATCCAGCCGTCCATCAGGCGGATAATCCGGTCGCTGTAGGCCGCGTTGGTCTCCGAATGGGTGACCTGCACGATGGTGGTCCCTTCGCTGTTCAGCTTCTTGAAGCGCTCCATGATGTCCCGGCCCGCTTCCGAGTGCAGATTGCCCGTCGGCTCGTCCGCCAGAATCACTTCCGGCTCGTTGACCAGCGCCCGTGCCAGGGCGACGCGCTGCTGCTGGCC
>PMEV01000094.1 GCA_003154855.1 Bryobacterales bacterium | reverse complement strand
GGCGACATGAGCCTCAAGACCCAGGCCAAGGTGCTGCGCTCCCTCGAAGAGCAGCGCTTCGAACCGGTGGGCGCCTCCCAGTTCATCCAGGTGGACGTGCGCGTCATCGCCGCCACTAACAAGCACCTGGACGAGGAGATCGAGCGCGGCAACTTCCGCGAGGACCTCTTCTACCGCCTCAACGTCATTCCCTTCCATGTGCCGCCGCTGCGCGACCGGCGCGAGGACATCCCGCTGCTGGCCGACTATTTCCTCCGCGAATTCACCACCGCCTACGGCCGCAAGTCCAAGGAGTTGACGCCGGAAGCCTACCACGTGCTGGCCGGCTACTATTGGCCCGGTAACGTGCGCGAGCTCCGCAACCTCATGGAGCGCATCGTCATCATGAACCCGCAGGTCCGCGTCGATGCCCGCCACATCCCGCTGAATCTCACCCGTCGCGGCGCCGCCCAACCGCCCGCNNCAACGTCAGCCGCGCCGCGGAACTGCTGGGCCTCGAGCGCAGCAACCTCTACCGCAAAATGAAGGCCCTGGGCATCGCGCCCAAGGAGGCCAAGCTAGAAGATGGATAGCATTCCATGCCTCGAAGGAGACCACTTATGATTTACCGCAGATTCCTTTCTCTGACAGCTCTCACGCTGGCGTTCCTGTTCGCCGCTTTCGCCGCCGACGTTACGGGGAAGTGGACGGCCGAGTTCGATACCGCCATCGGCGTCCAGAAGTATACCTACGACCTTCACGCCGACGGCGCCAAGCTCACCGGCAAGGCCATCAACGAGAGAGGCGAGACCGCCATTACGGAAGGCAAGGTGAGCGGGGATGAGATCTCGTTCGTCGAGATGCTGAAGTTCGAGGAGCAGGACATCCGCATCGAATACACCGGCAAAGTCGCCGGCGACGAGATCAAGTTCGTCCGCAAGGTGGGCGACTTCGCCACCGAGGAGTTCGTAGCCAAGCGCCTCAAGTAGGCGAACGCCGGCGCCAGCGCCAGCCTTTGACTGGTGGGCCCTGTAGGATTTGAACCTACGACCAACGGATTATGAGTCCGCTGCTCTAACCGCTGAGCTAAGGGCCCAAGCGCTTCAAACTTCCCGCCATCCCACGCCGCTACACCAGCCTCGCCCAGCCGGGTCGGCATGGTGTGCCTTTCCGAATGTATCACGAACTCCGCGCGCCTCCCGCACAAGCCCATGCACTTTCTTGTAATACCCGCCGCTCCCCAACTCGATCTCCCGCCTTCTCAATCACTTCCCGCGTTCTAAGATCCGCCAGACCCGCGCATGACCTCTGGTAGGTGCTTTTCGCAAAGCACCCCCCCATGTAGGCTTTCTCATGTCATCTAAGCGCTCCGCGAGTCCGCACGACCGCTCCCTTCGAGTCGAGACCAGCCTCTCCATCTGCCGCGTGGAAAGCGCCCGCGAAATCGAGCGCCGCCGCGACACCGCCCTCAAACCGGCCCGAACTCACGAGCCACTGCTCTACGACTCCTCCAAGCCCCCGGCCAACCAAGAATTGACAACCCAAACCCAATTTCCCCCCTGATCCCCGCTCTCCGCTGCCCGCCCCTCCGCCGGAGGCGCCCTGCCCCGCGGCAGCGCCGAAGCACGCAGCGGGCCAATCTGCGACGCCTTCGCCCCACGCCCGCCTCCCCAGGCCCGCCCTTCGTTCTCCTCGTACTGGGCAGTACTCGACTCCCCCGTTGCGCAAACTTACTCATTGCCGTGGCGCTCGCTTCCGGCGATAATAGGAGCAGATCCCGGTATATATGCGGTTGGTCCAGAAATCGAATCGCGCGGGAGCAGCCCAATGAAGCGTGTGGGTTCCGACGAACCTCTGCGCTGTTCCTTCTGTCACAAGAGCCAGGATGTCGTCGGGAAGCTGATTTCTTCCCCCAGCGATTATCCTCGAGCGTACATCTGTGACGAGTGCATTGCCGTCTGCAATTCTATCCTCGAAGACGATCGCCACGACTCCCCTTACGCCGCCCCCCACAAACTGCCTAAGCCTCTGGAATTAAAGGAGTACCTGGACCAGTACGTGATCGGCCAGGAATCCACTAAGAAGCGCTTGGCGGTAGCCGTTTACAACCACTACAAGCGCATCCACATGAACAAGCAGCGCGGTGGCGAGGTCGAGGTGGCAAAGTCCAATATCCTGCTCATCGGCCCCACTGGTTCCGGCAAGACGCTCCTGGCTCAAACCCTGGCCCGCATCCTCGACGTTCCCTTCGCCATCGTGGACGCCACCACTCTCACCGAGGCCGGCTACGTCGGAGAAGATGTAGAGAACATCATCTTGCGCCTGCTCCAAAATGCCGACTGGGACGTGCAGCGCGCCCAACAGGGCATCATTTACATCGACGAGATCGACAAAATCAGCCGCAAGGATGAAAACCCCTCCATCACCCGGGACGTTTCGGGCGAAGGTGTTCAGCAGGCCCTGCTCAAGATTCTCGAAGGAACGGTAGCCAACGTGCCTCCCCAGGGCGGGCGCAAGCATCCGCACCAGGAATTCACGCCCGTGGACACCACCAACATCCTGTTCATCTGTGGTGGCGCTTTCGTCGGGCTCGAAAAGGTCATTGGCCGCCGCACCGGCAAGAAGGCCATCGGCTTCCTGACCGCCGAAGACCGTACCCCGGATGGTGTCGCCAGGCCGGTCCTGCCCGGCCGCCGCGATCTGGACCTGCTCGAGAAGCTGCAACCCGTCGACCTCATCCGCTTTGGCTTCATCCCCGAGTTCATTGGCCGCCTGCCGGTGGTCGGCCTGCTGGCGGACCTTGACAAGGACGCTCTGATACAGATCCTCACCAAACCCAAGAACGCCATTGTGCGTCAGTATCAGAGACTCTTCGAGTTCGAAAATGTTAGACTGAAGTTCAGCGATGATGCGCTGGAAGCCATCGCGACGCTGGCGATGGAGCGTAAGGTGGGGGCCCGAGGCCTGCGCATGATCCTGGAAGACTTGATGTTGGACCTGATGTACTATCTCCCCTCCTACAAGAAAGTGCGGGAGTTTGCGGTCACCAAGGAGATGGTGATGGCCCAGAAAATCAACGTCTCGCTGCTGGAGAAGGCTGGGTAGGGCGGGTTTCGCTGCCGGTTTGCACTCCGCTTCGGCTTTCGGGGGCCGAACTGGGTCTTTGGGAATCGTTTGTGTTTGCGGCTGGCGCGCCGCCCCGCGATGAATTAAGATGCTGACCTCTAAGGACAAGACCGATACAAGACGATTGCCCATGATGCCCGTCCGCGACGTGGTCATCTTTCCCCACATGATGACCCCCTTCGTGGTGGGCCGCGATTCCAGTGTGCGCGCCCTCGAGGAAGCCCTCGCCGGCGACAAGAAGATCTTCCTCGCCACCCAGCATGACGCCTCGGTCGACGAGCCGCGCCCCGAGGAAATCTACAGCGTGGGCGCCATCGTGAACATCGTCCAGAGCCTGAAGCAGCCGGATGGCAACATCAAGGTGCTGGTGGAAGGCATCGAGCGCGGCAAGATCGTCTCGGTCGCCGAAGATGCCGGTTTCTTGCGCGCCGTGGTGCGGACCTACCATTTCAAGGTCGAGCCCGGCCCGCAACTCGAGGCCCTGGTCGCCCGGGTCAGCGGGCTCTTCGAGCAGTACATCAAGCTCAGCCAGAACCTCAACTACGAGACCATGATCGCCGCCATCCGGGTCGAGGATCCCGGCAAGTTGGCCGACACCGTGGGCGCCAACCTTCAGCTCACCATCGAGGAAAAGCAGGAGCTGCTCGAAATCTTCGACCCCNNAAGGAGCTGGGCCGCGGCGAGAAGAGCGAGATCGACGAGCTCAAGAAGAAAATCGAATCCGCCGGCATGACCAAGGACGCCCAGGAGAAGGCCCTCGCCGAACTCAAGCGTCTCGAGAACATGCCGCCCATGTCGGCCGAGTCCACGGTTTCCCGCAACTAC
>PMEV01000147.1:2078-6255 GCA_003154855.1 Bryobacterales bacterium | reverse complement strand
TCGGTGGTGACACACGCGTTTGTCGTTCCTTATCGGGCCGAAGTTCCCAGATCCGGACTAGAGGGCAGGCCTGGGTGACTACCTCCAGCGGAACGGACGCGAGACGGCAATGTGGCAGTAAGCAGCCGAGCATGGTCTCCGAACGCTGGGCGACTGTCCGCCGGCGATCACCGGCCCTGATCCGGTCGCGGCACTTCCACGGCGACCACCTGCCCCCGGGTACCCTTCAGGATGCTGGTCCGGGATTGGCTCCTCCACCTCCTCCTGCTCGAGCACTGCGAAGCCCCCGCCCGCTCCGGCCTAAGAAGCGACGGTCGCGGCTGGAATCAGCGGGCCCCCGCCGACCATCCCCTCGGCCCGGGCGCCGGTAGGAGCGAGGTCATCCCAATCTCATATCAACTGATGTGTCAAGTGGCTTGACAATCAACGTCAACTTAAGATACCATATCATTTGATGTGACAGGCTGAAGGCGTGACATGGAAGCACCGGAGTCGACAGGAGTCTCAGCGGAGTTGAGGGCAGAGTTGGCCCGCCGGGCGCGAGATAGAAAATCGAGATTCGTCGAATTTGACTCAGAGGAACCGACCGTTTGGAACCCGACGCAGGTGTTGCACCCGGAATGCGGCATACCATTCACCGACATCACTGCGTGGCACTACATTGCGGAACAGTTAGATAAGGGCTGCGACGTGACCCAGGTTTGCCTCCGAAAGCCTGCCGGCCACATAGGGTACGAACTGGACCTGGAGGGTGCCGCTGGGCACCCACGGATTCACGTCAAGGTTCGTTTGTACAAAGACAAGATCAAGGGTAGGAGCTTCCATAACAGCACGCGGGCGGGAGTGTAATATGCATCGATTGGCGGATCGTTCCAGGTTTTCTCAACCAGAAGCGCATGAAGACATTGAGAAGCTTGAGTGTCCTCAGTGCGAGAGTGCGCGAGTCCGAACTGAGTGGGTTGACCACCGCTTCCACTATGGCTTGGGCGCAGAGGCAATCGAACTGCGGTGCCAATTGCCATTACGTATATGCGACGCCTGTGGGAACCAATTCATAGACGACGTAGGACAAACCATACGCCACAACACCGTCTGTCGACACTTAGGTGTGATGACACCCCAGGAGATTCAAGGGCTTCGTGAGCGCTACGGACTGACGCAAGCGCAATTCAATCAGATCACCGGAGTCGGAGAGGCTTCTCAGTCTCGATGGGAGAACGGTGCCGCAATTCAGACCAGAGCGCTTGACAATTATCTGTTTCTACTTGACTTTCCGGAGAACCTCGTGCGGCTCAGGACTCGCAGAGCCGAAATGAACCCAGGCAGTGGCGAACCGCAGGCTCAGCAGCAGTTTCGTTGCATCAGCGTCACCGACGTGCGGCTGACGCAGCAGCGGCGCTTTCTGCTCCGCCCGTGTACCAGTAGGCCGTAGCTATGTACGTGATCACTTTCTACTCGTTCAAAGGCGGAGTGGGTCGGACTCTCGCTCTGGTCAACGTCGCCGCACAACTTGCCCAACATGGCAAGAGCGTTCTACTCGTCGACTTTGACCTGGAAGCGCCTGGCCTTGACGTCTTCAGGCCCCTGAGGCCGAAGGCCGCTACTCCGGGAATCGTCGAGTTTGTTACCGAGTACTTAAACTCCGGTGCCGCGCCGGTTGCGGCCGACTACGCTTGCCGTTGTGAGCCGCTTCCGAACATGAATGGCAAACTCTGGGTCATGCCATCTGGGATACGGGACGCCACCTATAGCGCAAGGCTCAGCGGCATCGACTGGCAGAAGTTGTATGCTCTGCACGACGGCTTTCTGCTGTTCGAGGACCTCAAAGCGCAATGGCAGATGCAACTGCAGCCCGATTACGTGCTAGTTGACTCACGCACCGGCCACACGGATGTTGGCGGCATCTGCACCCGTCAACTTCCTGACGCCGTGGTTCTATGCTTCCTGCCGACCGAGGATAACCTACGAGGACTCGAGATCGTAGTTAGAGATATCCGAAATGAAAGCAGCTCCCCCTCAAGAAGGGAGATTGAACTCCTCTTCGTACCATCGAACATTCCTCAATTGGATGACGAGCAAAGCATCCTCGCTCGCCGCCTAAAGGAGGCTGAGAGGCGCCTTGGGTTCCGTGAGCCTCACTGCATTCTCCATCGATACGAGAGTCTCTCGCTGCTTGAGAACGCGATCTTTACGCTCAAGAGGCCCCGCAGCAGACTGGCTAAGGAATACCGGGACCTCACGCGAGCGATCACCCAGAGCAATCTCGATGACCGCGATGTCGCACTGCGGCACATTCACGGCTGGGAGAGCGGGGTTGGATACAGGCTCCAAGGAGAACAATCGGTTGAGCGGAGGCTACGGAAGATTCGGACGCTTCATGCGGACGATGGGGAGATTCTATTCGCGCTGTCGCGCGTGGTCAGGCGAATGGGTCGAGAGGAGGAAGCCCTTGCCCTCCGATCTCAAGCCGAGGCGCTTGGTTTCCGGAGCGCCGAAGCCCTGCTCGACGGCGCTCAACGGCTTTTGGAAGAAGGCAATGCGCAGGCTGTCATACCGATGATCCAGGAGGCGATCAACCACTCCACCGCTAACTACTTTGACCTGAGCCGGGCGGCGCGTCTGTGGCTCCAGCTCGATGTCGATTCGCTCGAGGGGATCAAGGATGCCGCCGCATTTAAGAGACTTCAACGGGGAGAACAGTTGTCCCTGTGTGAAACCCTCCTTGTAAGACGAGATGCATTGCCGGTGGCGGAACGATTGATTCGATCTTTGTGGGACGAGAATCAGGAGCCAGTTCCAGGCCCGCCACCAAGCCCGCCGACGAACCTAGCGCTGTGTCTGATAGGACAGCAAAGGTTCGCAGATGCCATGAAGCTCTTCCGATCGCGACCCGATCCATCCACAGCCGATATGTCTGATGTCTTCAACTATGGCATGGCTGAATGGGGTGCAACCGGGTGCGTTCCTCGTGACCTTTTCAGCGGCCTTTTGAGACTGGCGACAGATGCTGACCACCTGTCAAAGAACGTTTGGCAGTGCTTTACGATCGCAGCCTGGGCAATCGGGGAGAAGGAGTCCGCCGGGAGATACCAAGTGAAGACCGAGGAGAGTGCGAGAGAGGACGATTCGCAGGCGTTCAGCGGCTGGCGGTATCTAGAGGTTACCGCATCAGAATTCCTTCACGACGTCGCTGCCGCTCGGCACATGCTTGAGGGAGGGGGCACTCTGCCGGAGATTCTGCGCGGGACCGCCGCCGAACGCAGTTGAGCCGTTCGCGCCGCTGAGGTGGCCACGGCGGGGGCAACAGCGGCCAGACCGCCCTATCCCAGCACCCCTGTTCAGTACCGGACATCCTCCGATCTGGCAGTCCACACGACCGAACACTCGAGCTGTCGAACTACCCAGCCTCAAAGCCCTCACAACGGCGCTCCGGGAAGTTGCCCCAGATAAGTACCGCCGAGTCGGCTAGTCACCTCAATCGTGAGCCGTCTTTGTACCAGGCGCAATCGAATCTGCCACCTTCAATGTTGATGTATAGCCCGATCTGGTATTGGTAGTGCCCATCGGGAGCAGTAAGGAGTTCGAGCTTCCGCGTATCGCAATCGTCCTCTTCCGTGTGCTTCTTGAGTTCGACAACCAGAAGGTTGTGGTCTCGCCCTTGACCCTGGCGATGGTGAATGATGATGTCTGGCAGGATCTCGTCCGTCGCCTTCCGCGAGTTGCATCGCGCGATCCCCTCTAGCGTTTTCTGAAGCTGCCCGTCGCGGTCATATTCACAATCCACATTCCATGTCTCGAAGTGCGGTTCGAACTGCACCGCGAGGCGGTGGGCGGTTGATCGCTCGTGAACAGATTCGAATTGGAGTACCGGGCGTTCCCCTCTCACCGATTCGATCGCAGCCGCGACAGCACTTCGGACCTGATCGTCTGTCATGATCGCCAATTCTACTCCGACTTTGGCATCGCTGGCGGCAGCACCTAGACTCCCTGTGAGGATTAGGACTGACAAGTCGGCCTCTGGCACCTAAACGCGCCACCACCTGCCAGTCTCGTGCTCTACTTGGAACCCGCCCCCTACCTCCTCAACCGCGCCAGCGCCCCGCGCACTTCTTCGATCTTCAATAGCGCGGCGGCGGCGAAGTACACGGCCGCGTACGGCGTGAGAATCAGCGCGGCG
>PMEV01000147.1:0-2043 GCA_003154855.1 Bryobacterales bacterium | reverse complement strand
TCGACCCAGCCGGCGATTCCGGCCGAGGCGGTGAGTCCCGCCACTCCCCAGCGCTGCTCGATGCCCAGGATGCGGGGCAGCGGGAGGGCGCAGAAGTAGCCCAGGCCGCTGGTCAGGGCCACTCNNAGGCGGCCCAGCGTGGTGGCCAGCAGGCCCACCGTCGAGCCGGCCAGTATCCCCCAGACGTAGATCGCGTCGGCGTGGCGGAACAGGCCGGTCTGGAAGAGCGCCGCGGCGATAACGTCGCCCAGCGCGAGGAACGCCATGGCGGCGGGCACGATGAAGAACGCGATGCGGCGCAAGCCCGCATTCAGCCGTGCGCGAAGATCGCCGGCCACGTCCGTGTGGCTGGCCACGGCGCCCGACATGGCGGGCAACTCCGCCGCCGAGACGGACATCCCGAACAGGCTCACGGGCAGCGTATAGAGAAGTTGCGCGTTGGAGAGCGCGGCCACGGCGCCGGTGGGCAGCAGGCTGGCCAGCAGCGTATCCACGTACGCGCTGATCTGCACCACGCCGCGGCTGATGAAGACCGGCACGAAGCTGCGCAGCACCGTGCGGACGCCCGCCGAGCGCAGGCTGAGCGAAGGTCGCAAGCGCCGGACCAAACGGAATACCCAGGGAAGCTGCACGGCGAATTGCAGCGCACTGCCCAGCACCGATCCCCAGGCCAGGGCCATCGCTAACGGAAACTGGCCCACCCGCCCGCCGAAGCCCAACAGCGTCCCGATCATGGCCAGGTTCCAGATCACCGGCGCGGTGTAGGAAAGGAAGAACCGGCGGTGGCTGTTGAGGATGCCCAGGCACCACGCCGAAAGTACCAGCAGCCCCGCTCCGGGGAACAGGATGCGCACCAGGCGAATCGTGAGTTCGCGCTTGGCGCCGCTGAAGCCCGGCGCAATGCCGTCGATCAGGTAGGGCGTCGCCAGCACCCCGGCCGCGACCAGCACCGAGGCGACCAGCGCCAGAATCGAGGCCACGGCGCCCGCCACATGGCCCGCCTCTTCGTCGTCCTCGCGCGCCAGCAGGCCGGCGTAGACCGGGATGAACGACGCCGAGAGCACTCCCTCGCCAAACAGGTTTTGCAAAAAGTTGGGAATCCGGAAAGCGGCGTTGAAAGCGTCGGCGGCGTCCGAGACCTGGCCGAAGTAGTGCGAGAAGACGCGCTGGCGGACCAGCCCGACCAGGCGGCTGAGCAAAATGCCGGCAGCCACCAGGAACGCCAGGCGCCCGGTACCGGGTTGCGAACGGGTCCGCATCTTCGAAGGATAACCCGGCAGGCCCTCGCCGAGTTACAATAGACGGTTCATCTCAAGGAGAAACCCGTGTCCCACACCCTGAAGTATGTGCTTCCAGACAGCCAGATCCCGGCGTCCTGGGTCAACGTCCTGCCCTATTTAAAGGAGCCGCTCGATCCACCACTCAACCCGGCCACGCGCCAGCCCATCGGGCCCGCGGATTTGCAGCCGATCTTCCCCATGGCGCTCATCGAGCAGGAGTTCTCTCCCCTGCCCGAGATCGAGATTCCGGGCGAGGTGCGGGACATCTACAAGCTGTGGCGGCCGACGCCGCTGTATCGCGCGCGCCGCCTCGAAAAAGCGCTCCAAACCCCGGCGCGGATTTACTACAAGTACGAGGGCGTGAGCCCGGCGGGCAGCCACAAGCCGAACACGGCGGTCGCGCAGGCCTATTACAACAAGCAGGCGGGCGTCAAGCGGCTGGCCACGGAGACTGGCGCGGGGCAGTGGGGCAGCGCCCTGTCGCTGGCCGCGAGCATGTTCGGCCTCGAGTGCACGGTCTACATGGTGCGGGTCAGCTACGATCAGAAGCCCTACCGCCGCATGATGATGAACGTTTGGGGCGGGGAGGTCTTCGCCAGCCCCAGCCCGCACACACAGTCGGGAAGGGCGGTTCTGGCGGCGCATCCGGATTCGCCGGGCAGCCTGGGCATCGCCATTAGCGAGGCGGTCGAGGATGCCGCCACGCACGGCGATACCAACTATTCGCTGGGCAGCGTGCTGAACCACGTCATGCTGCACCAGA
>PMEV01000116.1:8009-8767 GCA_003154855.1 Bryobacterales bacterium | reverse complement strand
ATGGAGCGCCTCAGCGTCGACCCGGATCGCGTCTATCTGATGGGCGACTCGATGGGCGGTTGGGGCACCTGGAACGTCGCGACGCGGCATCCGGAGCTGTTTGCCGCGATCGCGCCGATTTTCGGCGGATTGGACTACCACTCGCAGCTCTCGGAAGACGAGTTAGCGAAGCTTACCCCTGTCGACCGTTTCATCGCCGACAAGGGAAGTTCCTGGTCGATGGCGGAGAGCCTGCTGCACATGCCCATCCTGGTGCATCACGGGGACGTGGACCACAGCGTGAACGTGGAGTACTCGCGCTACGGAGTGCGGCTGCTCCAGCGCTGGGGATACAACGTACGCTACATCGAGCAGCCCGGCTACGGGCACGAAGACCTGAACGACTGGGAGCGGATTCTGGAGTGGTTCCTCGAGCACCGGCGGGAAGCGAATCCCGGCCGGGTGCGAATCCGCTCGGCGGAACTCCAGAACGCCTCGGCGTATTGGGCCCAGGTGGATCAGGCGGCCAGCCCGAAGGAATTTATGGTGGTGGATGCCGAGGTGGCCGCCCCCAACACGATCCGCGTGGATACCCAGAACGTGCTGGCGCTCACTTTGTCGCCGGGCGCGGCGCTGATCGATCCCGCCAAGGATGTGAAGGTGGTCTGGAACGGCGAGGCGCGAAGCATTCGGTCCGAGGGCGGCCGGCTCAAGCTGCGCGCGGCGGAGTATCGCGAAGGGGCGATCGAGAAGAACGCGAAGGTGGCCGGGCCGCTGGG
>PMEV01000116.1:0-7897 GCA_003154855.1 Bryobacterales bacterium | reverse complement strand
GGACCACGTGAAGATCGGCGGCCGGTCGTTTGCAGTGTCCGATGCCCGGGTGCAAATGATCTATCCGAACCCGCTCAACGCGCAGCGCTACGTGCTGGAGGTGGCGGCGACCTCCGCCGGTGGCATGTACTTCTGGAACCCGGACCGCCTGCGCAACGCGGAATTCGATTTCTCCATCGAAGACGGGCACGTGGCGGGGGGCAACCGGCGCGCGTCGCCCACCGAGATGTGGGTGGCCGGCGGCTGGTTCAATCGGAACTGGCAGGTCGAGGATGGGCTGGTGGTCGCGGGCAACGCCGAAGCCAGAGCCAAGAGCGTTGTGCTGCCTGCTCCCAGGGCCGATCGCGCCATCGATCCGAAGATCCTGGATTCCTACGTGGGCGCTTACCAATTAATGTTTGGCCCGGTCATCAAGGTGCGACGGGACGGGAACCAATTGATGGCCCAGGTTGGCGAGCAACCGGCCGTTGAGCTCGTTCCGGCCACCGAAACCGAGTTCTACATTGTCGAGGGCCCGGTGAAGGTGGTCTTCGAGAAGGACGCCACTGGTAAGGTGACGGCCTTCAAGGGCTGGCAGAACGGGCAGGAGTTTACAGGGAAGAAGGTGGAGTAGCTGGGCGCACGGTCCGCGTGTTNNGCGGCGGCGGCGTCCGGTGGGTGCTCGAATCGGCTGACGAAGCGGGTTCGGAAGGCGGGGGCGATTTCGGCGAGTTGGAGCATGGCCCGGGAAAAGACGGGGCCTTTGAAACCGGTTGCGCGGATGGCTTCCGTCACTCGCGCGGTGTCCAGAGCGTCGGCCACGACCACCACGGCTTTCACGCCTGCCAGGCGCTCGGCCAGCGCCGCGGAGTGCAGCGCGCCGGCTTCGAACTCGACGTGCATGGCGGGCGCGAGCTTCAGTTCGTCGAGGAATGCGCGGGAATCGTGGTCGGTCGAGGAGAAGACAGCGTAGGGCAGGCCGGCGCGCCGAATGGCTTCGTTTAGGACCGGGGCCTGCAAGTTGTCGCCGGGCGGAACGGAGAAGATCCAGGGGACATTGGCGGCGTGTATGCCGTGGTCGGTGCCCGCCGGATTGACCAGCGGGAGGTTGGCTTTGGCCACCACCTGCTCGGCCAGGTGCGTGGTGGCGCCGTCGATGCCGCCGACGATGGCCCAAACGCGGTCGGCATACACCGCGTGCACCAGTTGCGCCGGGCCACCCTGCCAGGGGTTCTCCGACCACTCGGGCAGCAGGCGAAACGGCAGGCCGCGATAGCCTCCGGCGCGGTTAGCATCCTCGATGGCCAGCGAGGCGCCCTGCCAGAGCATGCCGCCCACCGGGTGGGACGGATCGGCCGGGCCGAAGTAGCCGATCAGGACCTCGCGAAGATCGGTGGGATCGGGTTCCTCGCGGCCGGGTCCTTCGTAGGTCCTGGCATGCCGGCTGGGATCGGCGTAGGGCTGGTCCTGCGCGAGGAGGGCCAGCGCGAGCGCCAATCCGATCCAGCCAGGCATCAGGGCTTAGGCACAATCAGGCCGGTGGAGCGGTCCACGCGGTCTCGCGCGGGAATATAGCCGCGCGGAATGTTCAGGTCCTGGCGCGAGTAATACTTCCAGGCGCCGTTCTCGCGGCGGGCGAGAAAGACTTCGCCGAGGTCGTCGAGGGCGGCGTTGAACGGAATGTCGCCGGTGACGCCGGGCCAGGGCTTGGTGCGGTAAGCCAGCACGTCGCGGATCTTGGCGCGGTTCAGGCCGGCCACCTGTGTGGCCCAGATCAGCAGGTTCATGCCGTCGTAGCCGTGCGAAGCGTAGGTTTCGGCTTCCTGCCCGAAGCGCTGACGGAAGGCCGCGCGGAACTCGTCGAGCTTGGGGTCCTTGCGGTCGGGGTTCCAGGGATAGCCGCAGACGACGCCTTCGGCGTTCTTTCCCGCCGTTTCGAGGAACTCGCCGGAGACGGTGCGGTCGCTGGCGAAATAGGGCTGGTTCATGCCCATCTTGCGCATCTGGTTGAGGACCAGCGCGCTCTCTTTCGCGTCGCCCCAGTGGATGACGCAATCCAGGTTGGCCTGCTTGAGCCGCTCGAGTTGCAGCGAGAAATCCTGGGAGCCAACCTTGTACGCCATCTCGAGGATGACGGGGTGTTGCAGACGGCGCGCACTATCGATCACCTCGCGCACACCAAAACGCCCATAGCGGTTGCTGCTGCGGATGATGCCGATGCGCTGGTAGTTCATTTTGCGGATGACGTAGTCCATCAGCAGGTAGCCCTGCTGGCGGTCGTCGCCGATGACGCGCATCACCCAGGGGATGTTGGTCTCGATGAAGGTGGGGTCGGTGTCACCGGTGTTCAGCATCACGACCTCGGCCTTGAGCGCGACGCGAATGGCGATGTGGGAATTGGCGCCGTCGATGGTGCCCAAGATGGACCAGACCTGGTCCTTGTAGGCCATGTTGACGATCTCGTTGCCGGAGGCGCCCCACAGGCCGTTGTCGTTGACCGTTACCAGCTCGAAGGGGATCTTGCGGCGCAGGTAGCCGCCGCGCGCGTTGGCCTGCTCGAGCGCCAGCCGCGCGCCTTGCAGCATCTTGATGCCGAGGGCTTCCTCGTGGCTCTTGCCGCCGGTGGCCACCGAAACGGTGGACATGATCGGCCCGATGAAGCCGATTTTGACCGTCTTCAGGTCGGGGCCCGGTTCGGGGATCGTGCGGCCCGGACCGTTGTACTCCATCTGAACCAGGAAGAACTCCTTATACGGCTTAATGGCGCCGTAAGGCTCGATGTCCACGGGCGTGTTGGCGAAGTTCTGGTCCCGCTTGAGGCGGAGGTCGGGGACTTCGTAAGGGCTTACGGCGTTGATGCGGCGCAGGACCTCGGCCGTATCGGGATCGATGAGGGCTTTGACTTCGGGCGGGTCCGCCGGGGGCGGCTGTTGGGCGAAAAGCACGCAAGCGGCGAGCAAGGCGAAAGGCCATCTCATTGGACACCTCCGGAAGTCGCGACGGCTTGTTCCCGCAAGCCTGGATAGTAATCCGTGCCGATGCCCCAGGCCAGGCCCTTGGCGGTGCCGATCCAGACGTCGTTGCCATCCACGTCGGCCGAAATGATGAAGTTGTGCGGCACATTGAGGCCCGTATCCACGGTTTCGAGCACCTGCTTGTCGCGGCTGACCACCGCGACGCCGGTGTTCTTCTTGGGATCGCGGGTGTAAGCCACCCAAGTGTTGGATGGGAAGTCCATGACCGCGCCCAGGCCCTTGTCCGTGCAGAACCAGGCCTCGTTGCCGCTGCGCGCCTTGATGTTATTCATGAAGTCGCTGGGAACGCCCGAATCCTGGTTGTAGTAGCCGCGCCAGTGACGGCCGTCGTAGCGCGATGCCCCGAAGTAGGTCGAGACCCACATCACGTGGTCCACGTAGCTGACCCCCGTAGTGATCACGTGGACCAGACCGTCGTCGCGGTACAGATCGATCTCCATTTCCTTGTCCGGGTCCAGGTACTCCTTCCAGTGGCCGGTGGCGACGTCGTACTCCAGGATGCCGCTGCCCCAGACGGCGAGGTGGACTTTGCCATCGGCGTAGTTCACGCCGTAATTCCAAATCTCCTCCATCGGGCTGTTCTTCTCGGTGAAGATGGTCCACTCGCCGGTGACCGTGTTGTAGCGGCTGGCGCCGGCGGTGGTGGCGGCCCACACGTTGTCGTTCTCGATGGCGACGGCGTAGACCACGTCGTTGACCAGTCCGCTGTTCAACTGGGTCCAGTGGTCGAAGCGGCCTCCGCTGAGCCGTGCCAGTCCGCCGCCGAACAGGGCCAGCCAGACGTCGCCGGTTTTGGGCTGCACGGCGATGCCGGCCACCACGCGCCAGGGCAGGCCGTCCTTCTCGGTCCAGGTCTGGATCTTGCCGGTGCGCTTGTCGAGCATCGCCAGCCCGTTCTCGGTGCCGATCCAGACGCGCGGACCATCCGCCTTCACCGAGAAGATGTGATCGTTCGGCAGGCCATCCGCTGTCGTGAACTGCTTCCAGTGCGTGTAGACGTAAGGCAGTTTCTCGGGCGGCCCGGCGGCGACCAGAATCCCGGTTGCCGCCGCGGCGAGCATGAGCGTCGATGCGAGTCTCATTCCGTCCTCCCTAAAGTGTTTTCAAATACTCGATCAGGTCGTTGAGCTGATCCTTGGTCATATCGTTGGAAACGCCGTGCCGGTCGTAGGGGTTGTAGACGGTCCAGATCTCCTCCAGCGTGGAGGCCATGCCATTATGCAGGTACGGCGCGGAATCGTAAATGTTGTTCAAGTGCGGCACATCGAACTTCCCGGTGCGGTCGTTGGGCTGCTGCGTTCCCACGTCGTGGACCTTGCGGTCGGTGAAGTAGGGGGGCGGGTGGCAGGAGATGCAGCGGTCCAGGACGGCGAGCTGGCGGCCGTCGTTGGTGGTGGTGCGCTCGTAGACCGCTTTGCCGCGCCGCTGGGCCGGAGTGAGCGGGGCATTGAGGGCGCGGAAGCGGTTGGGCGGCCGCGGAATGCTGGTGATGTAGTAGTCGAGCGCGTCCAGTTCCTGTGGATTGAAGGGCGTGAGCCGCGTGAAGAAGACCGCCAGGCGCGGGCCGCATTGGCGNNAGGAGTGGCAGGAGTGTTGCCGGTGAAAGGTGATCCTGGCGCTGTTGAACACCCGCTCCCCGAAGCGGTTCCTGGTGATGACCTTCGGCCCGCCGAGATCGATGACGCCGTCGTTCGCGAGCCGGGCCAGGTCGATGACGCCGATGGTGTCGTCGAGCGCATTGGCCACGTAGGCCAGCTTGCCGTCGGGCGCCACCACCACGCCGCGCGGGCTGCGTCCGGCCGGAAGGAACTTCGGGATGAACTCCGTCGGCTTGCCCATGTGATTCGGCAGCAAGTGCTCGCGCTCGTAGTTCGAGGAGCGCTCGAGCAGGCCGGTGAGCGCGGCGACGTCCACCACCGCGACGCGGTCCGTTCCCGAGCTGGTGACCAGGGCGTAGCGTCCATCGGGGGTGCAGGCGACGTCGGCGGCGTCGGAGAAGCCCATGTCCGGCTCATCCAGCAGCACCTGATCGACGCCGCCGTCGCGCCAGACGACCGCCAGGCCGTTGGTGATGGTCCAACCCTGCAGCAGGCGCGTCATGGGGACCAGATTCTTGGTGCGGTTCATGGTCGCCAGGGCAAATCGCCCGCTGGGGTGCCAGGCGACCCCCATGATCAGGTTGGCGTCCGGCACTACCACGCGGCGATCCACCGTGCCCTGCCCGGCCTCGATTTGCGTGACTTCGGAGACGTAGGGCCTGCGGAGCGGCGCAAAGCGGGAGAGCATGTTGGTCACCAGGATGCTCTCCCCGTCGGGTGAAAGCGCGACCGACCATGGTCCCCGGCTGGCCGCCAGCGTTTTGACCGGCTCGAGCGAGGCGGTGTCGAAGACCGAGATGTCGTCCGAAGAAGTGTTCACCACGTAGAGCAGCTTGCCTTGCCGGTCCGTGATAACGCCGTGCGGCTCGGTGCCGGTGGGCATGGTCTTCAGAACCGCGCGGGCCGTGGCGTCGATGACCGAAACCGTGTTGTCGAGACGGTTGGTGACGAAGGCGCGCCGGCCGTCGGGAGAAAACGCGACGCCGGTGGGATTGCCGCCCACGGCGATCTCGCCGGCCTTCCGCCGGGTGGCCAAATCGATGACGATGACCGAATCGGCGGCCTCGCAAGTGACCCACAGCTCGGCGCCGCCGGGCCGTATGGCCAACCGGAGCGGAGTCTTGTAGCGGGGCTCGGGCGCGCTCGCGACGGCGGGCCGGGTGGGGTGCGCGATCTTCTTCACGGCCTCGTCGTAGTTGAAGGTCTTGGGGTCATGGCAGGCGACGCAGGTCTCGCGCGCGACCTTCTTGAGGCCGGCCTGCGCGGCGCCGCGCGTATCCAGCATGATGGCCTCGATCATGTACTCGCTTCCCGGCCCATGGCAGGCTTCGCAGCCTATTCCCTCTTCGATGCGGGCCGAGGCCAGGCGGCCCGGAACCGCCGCGGGGGCGTGGCATTTGAGGCAGGCCGGGTCGCTCTGCGGGTCGGCGACGCCCTTCTTCCGGGCCTGTTCCAATCCTTGCGGCGTGGCTAAGGTGGCCCAGGCGCGGGCGTGCGGGCTCATCTGCCACAGGCTATACTGGTAGCCCATCCGGGGGCCCCGGTGGCACTGGCCGCAGGCCGCCGAACCGGCGAATCTCGGCCCTTTCGCCTTCTCGTCGCGCGGCACAACGGAGGCGACGGGCGCCGGATGGGGGTCCTTCGCCAGCGGATGCCGGATGGTCTCCAGGGCCTTCTTGAAGTCGTACTGCGGCGAGTGCAGGACGGCCGTGTGGGAGCCTTTCTCGATGTGGCAATTGCGGCACTCCTGCTCGCCGGGCATGCGCAGGCCGGCCTTCATGGCCGCCTCCGGGTCGCGCATCACGCTCTCGGCCATGTACTCGCTACCCGGTCCGTGACAAGCCTCGCACTGCACGCCGTCCTGGAAGCGGAAATCGGGATCGCGCTCCCAATCCTCGGTGTGCGCGGCGGTGGCGTGGCAGCCCAGGCAGATGGGCGCCTGTTGCGGCTCCTGGCGCAGTAGCCCGCTGATCTTGGCGATCTCGCGCGATTCGGGCCTGGCGAGCGCGGCGTAGGCCTGGCTGTGCTTGGAGTGCAGCCATTGGCTGTACTGGTTGCCGATGCGCATTCCGCCGTGGCAGGCGGCGCACTCGCGCACCCCTACGTAGACCGGCTTTTTGGGCGCTGCCCATGCGGCCGCGAGCGCCAAAACCAGAAGCGTGCCCTTGCGTATCATGGCTTGACCTTAGTGGCTTTCGCCTCGTGCACCAGCCTGAGGAACTGGTTCGCTTTCACCTTNNGACAGGTAGCCGCGCGTCGGCATCAGGTCTTCGATCTGCTTCAACGCCCCGGTGGTTACGGTGACCCGCGCCCCGATGGCGTCGCGCTGTCCGTTCGGGAATCTCAGCTTGGCGTCCACGGTGATCCAGTTGTTGCGGTTGCCGCCGTCGTTGCGCAGCAGCTTGGGGGAATCGTTCAGATTCACGACCAGCAGATCGATGTCGCCGTCGTTATCGATGTCGGCCCAGGTGACGCCCCGTCCCACGTACTTCTCCTTGAAGTACTGCCCCGAGCGGTCCGAGACGTCCTCGAAGGTTCCGTCGCCCTTGTTGCGCATGAGGCTGGCTTCCTCGACGTACTCATGGTGGGCGTCGCCGTGGGCGATGAACAGGTCCAGCCAGCCGTCGTTATCGTAGTCGAACATGACCGCTCCCCAGCCCGCGTACTGGCCGAGCGCCTGGGAAAGCCCGGTGATGGCGGTGCGGTCGAAGAAGGTCCGGCGGCCGTTGACCAGCGCCTGCTGGAACAGGATGCAGTAGTTCAGGTTGGGAATGAAAATGTCCAGCAGCCCGTCGCGATTCACGTCGCCCACCACCGGCCCCATGGACGAGACGCCCTGCCCGTTCTCTCCGTAAGCCAGGCCGTAGTCGACCGCTTTCTCGACGAAGGAGCCGTGCCCGGTGTTCTCGAAGAAATAGTTCTCCATGGCGTCGTCGGCGACGAAGATGTCCAGCCGGCCAATGTTGCGGAAGTCGGCCACCGTGACGCTCATGGCGCGGCCGTCGGGTTTGTATACGCCGGCCTCCTTGGTCGCATCCGTGAAAGTGCCGTCGCCGTTGTTGCGAAAAAGCGCATTGGCCTGGCCGCTGTAGCTCAGTGGCCCCGGATAGCCGGCGGCCGGGTAGAAGTCGCGGAATTTGCCGTCGTCGTAGAGCAGGTAGTTGCCGACGAAGGCGTCCAGGTAGCCGTCGTTGTTGTAGTCGAACCAGGCGGCCGACAGGGCCCAGCGTTTGTCGTCCAGGCCGGCCTGCTTGGAGACCTCGGTGAACGTGCCGTCGCCGTTGT
>PMEV01000316.1 GCA_003154855.1 Bryobacterales bacterium | reverse complement strand
GCCGAAGAGGAAATTCAGGACGTCGACGCGATGCGAGGCGATGTCGTAGAGGGGGCCGGCGCCGGCTTGGAGCGGGTCCAGCAGCCAGTTCCGCGCTCCGCCCTGGGCGGTGAACCAGCCGTGGCAGTTGATCTCGGCGAGCACCGGACGGCCGATCGCGCCCGCGGCAAGCAGAGCCCGNNGGCCGGCTTGCTGGCCCGTCGCGACCATATCAAGGGCCTGGGGGTAGTTCATGGCCATGGGCTTCTCGCAGAGCACGTGCCGGCCCGCGCGCAGGGCGGCGGTGGCTAGGGGCGCGTGCAGGAACACCGGCGCGGCCACGTAGACGGCCTCGACGGCGGGATCGCGGAGAGCCTCCTCAAGGCTGGTCCAGACGCGCTCGGTATAGGGCGCAGCTTTGGCGGGATCGCGCGAGACCACGCCCCAAAGGCGGCTCCGCGGCTCGGCCAGGATGGCCGGGATGACGCGTTTGGTGGCGATGTCGCCGATTCCAACTACGACCCAGTTGAGCACCGATTCCATGGTAACCGACGGCGGGCTGGGGCGCGCGAGCGGCGGAGGGGATGGGGAATAGATCGGCGGTGGCGACGGTGACCAAAGGTATCTGGGAGGTGCGTTGATATGGCAGGCTCTTGGATGGAGGGAAATGGTCAGGTGCGCGCAAGCCGTCTACTGAGACAGGCGGGGCACATGCAATGGAGTGCGATTGATGCCTGAGTCTTGTGGCTCAGGCCATGGATGACGCCGTCTTCGCTGGCATAAAGCCGCCCCGCGATGAGGTCAAAATACTGGGTATCGCCGGAGTTGAATCGACGGAACACAGCGTAGGCGATGGCGTCCGCGCATTGGGTCAACCGGGAGGCCCGCGAGTCCACGAAGAACGGGATGTCCGCGATATTGTGAATGGCGCTGCCCCATTGAGTTCCCAATCTCCTAAAATCGGCCGCGAGCCTTTGCAGAGAACTCTCCCTGGTGGTCTTGTCGAGAATGAGAAGGCCGCGCTGCCGATCGCCTTGGGCTCGCAAAGTGGACAGGTACATGTCGAATCGGCTGCAAAGATCCTCGAACGCCAATTCTACCGGGTCCACGCCGGCTTGCAGGGATGATTTCTCAACAGCACAGGCAAAGACCCTGGCGGTATCATAGCTTCCAGCAATGATCTGCAAGACAGCCTTGAGCACGCCTTGGGCTTCCTGCTTGCTCATTCTATTCCAGGGGGCTCTGCGCCGAGAAAATATCTCGGAGGCGTGAAACTCAATGGACCATGGACTTGTCGAGTCGATGGTGGTGGCAAGCTTGTCCAATTCCCGCGTAAACCAGTCGGCCTGCGCTTCGAAGATGGACAATCCGCCGAGAACGAAACAACGCTCGGCTTGGTTCGGGGCGGAGCCCGAGTCGTCGAGGTAGAGCAAGTGCATTGCAAAAAAAAGGCAGCCGAGTGGGCTTGCGCCCAGCGAACCGCTACTTGCGGCCCTCTCAACTGCACTATTAGTATACTACGGGACGCAAAACCCGATCAAGATAAACTATCGATCTGTAGTTTCATGTACTTGCCAGGAACCCAGCTCCGCCGCGCCTGCACTTGCCACGGATCCGAACGTGGTCTGCGATTCCCGCTTCCATGGCCGGTGTGACGCGCGGGTTGCGATGCTTTTCCCGTCAATGCAGATTTCGGGCGCTGCCGGGCGCCTACAAACGGACTGCGAGTGCGGGTATCTTAGGAGAATGCAGTCTAGCGATCCCGAGTGGCTTTCGACCGGACGCGGCGCGATGGAGGCCGAGGCGGAGGCCATCTCCATTGCGGCGCGGCGGCTGGATTCCCAGTTCACGCGCGCGGTGGGCGTCATTGTGGGCCACAGCGGGAAGATCGTGGTGACGGGGATCGGCAAGTCGGGCCGCGTCGCCGAGAAGATCGTGGCGACGTTTTCGAGCACCGGGACGCCGGCGGTGTTTCTGCATCCGGCGGAGGCCGTGCACGGGGACTTGGGGGTGTACGCGCCGGAGGACCCGACCATCATGATTTCGAAAAGCGGGACCACGGCGGAGTTGCTGCGGCTGGTGCGGGTGCTGCGCGATTTCCGGAGCCCGCTGATCGGGATTCTGGGCAATCCCGACTCGCCGCTGGCCGCCGAGGTGGACATCCTGCTGGACGGCTCGGTACGGGCGGAGGCGGACGCGCACAACCTGGCGCCGACTTCGAGCGCGGCGGTGGCGATGGCGATCGGCGATGCGCTGGCGGTGACGGTGATGCGGGCGCGTGGGTTCACGGCGGAGGAGTTTGCGATGTACCACCCGGCCGGGCAGCTTGGACAGAATTTGGCCCTGACCGTCCGGGAAGCGATGCACAGCGGGGACCAGATCGCCTGGGCGGGGCCGGGGGATGCGGTGCAGCAGGTGGTGATCGCGATGAGCGAGCGTCCGCTGGGGGCGGCGTGCGTGGTGGACGATAGTGGGCGCCTGCTGGGCATCGTGACGGACGGCGATCTGCGGCGGGCGCTGCGGATGCACGACGACATCCGCCCGCTGCGCGCGGCCGATATTATGACGGCCACGCCGGTGACCATCGCGCCGGAAGCGCGGCTGCACGAAGCGTTGCGGCGGATGGAAGACCGCCCGTCGCAGATTAGCGTGCTGCCGGTGGTCGATGCGGCGAGCGGCCGGGCGCTGGGCCTGCTGCGGCTGCACGACATTTATCACGGGCGGTAGGGCCGCGGCGCTCGCCGCGGGAAAACCCGAACTATCTCCTTAACGGTCTTATCGGCAGGACCGCCTTTGCGCCACGAATCATCCCAGTACTCGGCCAGCGGGCCGATATGCAGTGGGAGGGGGGAGTTCAACATGCAGGCAGACGACGAGAGCGCGGCGGATGCGGGCGCCCTTCCGGAATGCCCGGAAGATCTGATGGCCAGGACCATTGCGACCCATGCGGCCGAACCTCTGTTCCTGCTCGACGCGGAGAACCGCATCACCTTTGGGAATCCGGCGGCGGAGAGGACCTTTGGGTGGAGTTTGAAGGAGATGAGGGGCAAGGCCCTGCGCGACCTGGTGGGCTGCTCGTGTGGACGAGGCGAGGTGTGCCCCCGGCTCACCAGTATCCAGGAGAAAGTTCCCAACTCCCCGATTACGGAACCGCCTTACGAAGCGAGCATGTCGCGAAAGGACGGAACTCGCCTCGAGGTGGTGTGTAGCCACTCGCCGATCGTGGAGGCCGGCGCGGCCGCCGGCGGCGTTCTGATCGTGCGGGACGTGACGGCCCAAAGGCGGGCGGAGCGGCGGACGCTGGAACTCTCACGGCGGCTGGAAGCCTACCTGACGAACTCGCCGCTGGCGGTGGTGGAGTTCGCCCCGGACCAGACCATCACGCGGTGGAATCCGGAAGCCGAGCGGCTATTTGGGTGGACCGCGGGAGAAATCGTGGGCCGCAGCGCCGCGGATTGCCCGTGGGCCCAGCCGGAGCGGCCCGTACTCACCCCGGAGCCCGGTTCGGCCAGCCCGCCCGCGACGACGCGGAGCCACACCAAAGACGGCAGAATCGTGGAGATCGAATGGCGGCATTCCCAACTTCTGGACGCCGACGGCAAGCTGCTCTCCGCCCTCTCCCTGGGCCTCGACGTCAGCGAGCGCGTCTCCGCTCTGAACGCCCTGCGGGAAAGCGAAGAACTGTTCAGATCCACCATGCAGCACGCTCCGGTGGGGATTGCCCACCTGGACATGGAAGGCCACTTTCTGCTGGTCAACGAGGAGCTGTGCCGGATGTTGGGATATAGCGCCCAGGAATTCGTCGGGCGCACCGTGCAGCAGATCACGCATCCCGACGACTTCGCCTGGGAACAACCGAACGCGCGGGCGCTGATCGAGGGCCAGATCCCGAGCTATTCGAGGGAAAAACGATACATCCGGAAAGACGGCACCATCATCTGGGTGATTGTCCGGTCCTCGCTGCTGCACGACGCCGCGGGAAACCCGACCTTTGTGGTGGCGGTAGTTTCCGACATCACCGAGCGGAAGCGCGCCGACGAGTGGCTGCGGCGAAGCCGGGACCAATACCGGTTTCTGGCCGATTCGATGTCCCAGATGGTGTTTAGCGCCACTCCGGACGGCCGAGCCGACTACGGCAACCGCCGCTGGCTGGACTACGCCGGCCAGCCGCTCGATCCGGCGCTGAGCCCGGGGTGGGCGCCGGTGATTCATCCCGAAGATCGCCAGGACTCGTCCGCCCTGTGGCGGAACTGTGTGAAAACCGGCGCTCCCTACCAGATAGAGACCAGGGTCCGGCGCGCCGACGGCGAATACCGCTGGCACCTGGTGCGGGCCACCGCCCTGCGCGACGAGGACGGAGGGATCATCCAGTGGGTAGGCGCGTGCACGGACATCGAAGACCAGAAACAGGCCGAGGCCGAATTGGAAAGCAAGATTCGCGAGCGCACGGCCGAGGCCCTGGAACAGGCGCGGCGGGCGGAGGAAGCCAGCCTGGCCAAGAGCGAGTTCCTGGCCACGATGAGCCACGAGATCCGCACCCCCATGAACGCCGTGATCGGTATGAGCGGCATCCTGCTGGATANNTCCTGGCCACGATGAGCCACGAAATCCGCTCGCCGATCAACGTCATCGTGGGCCTGGCCGACCTGCTCTGGGAGTCGAAGCTGCCGGATCAAGAGCGGGAGTACACGCGCGTGTTGCGAAAAGCCGGGGAGACCCTGATGCGGGTGATCGACGATATCCTCGACCTGTCGGCGGTGGAGGCCAGACGGCTGAGCGTCGAACACGTGAGTTTCGAATTGGGCGCGGTGCTGGACACGGTGCTCGCCATCTTGCTGCCGAGGGCCAAAGGACGCGGGCTGCAACTGNNCCCCAACCGGCTGCACCAGGTGCTCGTCAACCTGTTGGGAAATGCCATGAAGTTCACCGAGAAGGGTTCGGTGGCGCTGCGAGTCCAGCAGAGTCCTGGGGGCGCTCCCGGCACACTGACCTTTTCGGTAGCCGACACGGGAATCGGCATTCCGGCGGATAAGCAAGCCCTGATTTTCGAGCCGTTCACTCAAGCCGACTCCTCGACCACGCGCAAGTACGGCGGCACCGGGCTGGGCCTCACCATCAGCCGGGGGCTGGTGGAGCGGATGGGAGGGCGCATGTGGGTGGAAAGCGAGCCCGGGCGCGGCAGCACATTCTCGTTCACCATCCCCTTCGGCATCCCGGCGGAGCAGGTTCCGGAGGCTCCCCTGGGATACCACGCGCAAGTGCTGATCGTGGACGACAGCGACGCGAACCGGATGATCCTCCGCCAGACCCTGGCTCCGTACGTGGATGACGCCGCCGAAGCGGCCAGCGGCGAAGAAGGCCTGGCGAAGCTGGAGGCCGCCGAGAGCGGGGGGCGCCCGGTCACGCTGGCCCTGGTGGATTCTCGAATGCCCTTCATGAGCGGCGCCGATTTCATCCGCGAGGCCCGCCGGCGCGGTTTTACCGGCGTCACCTTCGCCGTGCTTTCCTCGGAGGGCGGGGACGAGGAACGGAGCCGGTACCGGGAAATCGGAGTAGGGTTGTACTTCACCAAACCGCTGCGCAAGGGAGAGATCCTATCCGTGATCCGCACGCTGCCGGCGGAGGCCGTTCAGGCGGAGCCGGCTCCGAAAGCCGCCCTGGATGCCGCGCCGGGCCCCCCGCGCCGGATCCTGCTGGCCGACGACTCGGCCGACAATGTTTTTCTGATCCAGGCCTTTCTCAAGGGTTCGGAATACAGCGTCGAGGTCGCCTCGGACGGCGCGGAGGCGGTAGCCAAGGTCCAGGCCGGCGGGTACGACCTGGTTCTCATGGACATCCAGATGCCGGTGCTGGACGGCCACGCGGCCACACGCGCCATCCGGAGCTGGGAATCGGAGAATCGCAGGAGACCCCTGCCGGTTCTGGCCCTCACGGCCCACGCGCTGCAGAGCGAGGTGGACAAGAGCCTGGAAGCCGGATGCAATGCGCACTTGAGCAAGCCGATTCAGCGGGCCGCCCTGCTGGCCGCGCTCTCGCGTTTCAGCGGGGAGCGAACCGCCACACGGATCGTCGCCACGGCTCCCGAGGGGCTCGAAGACCTCTCGCGGCGATACCTGGCCAAGCGCCAGGAAGGCCTGCCGGCGTTACGCGAGTTGGTGGAGGCCGGGGAATACCGCCGGGTGCGCGAACTGGCGCACGACATCAAGGGCACGGGCCTGGGCTACGGGTTTCCCCCTCTGACCGAAACGGCGCGCGAACTGGAGGCCGCCGCCGCCGGAAGCGACCTGGAGCACATGCGGAATGCGCTGCTCCAGATGGAAGAGTACGTGAGCGCGGTGGAGATCGAGCCGGGCGGCTGAGCGCGGCCGCAGCCCGGTTGCGTGGTCTTAGGGCCTGTCGGGAAATAGCAGATCCAATCCTCGCCGCCGATGAACGCGTTCAGGTGTCGGCACGAGTGTCGACAGGGCAGGCTGAAGCCCGCGCCACGCGGTTGCGAATAACCGTCGATCTGCATGCCGCACTACGTTAGGTGGTCTTACGGAGTGCGCGGGGTCGGGGGGTGGATCGGCGCGGCGCCGATTCGCAGGTGCGACACGAATTGACGGATGCTGCCGGCCAGGATGCTTTCCGGGTCGAACTCGACCAGCGGCGTGTGCGCCTGGCGGGCGGCGATACAAAGCTCCGGGTCGGCGGGGATCGCGCCGAATAGGGGGATACCGAGTTGCGATTCGGCCTCCTCCAACTCGACCGGCACCGCGAACGCCAAGCGGTTTACGACGACCGCGCCGGCCAACTGGGGAGTGGCGTTCCAATGCTCGTAGGCTTCCAGCAGCGCTTTGGCGGAGGCCAGCGATAGGGGGTCGCGATCCAGAGCCAGGGCCAGCAGGTCGGCGCGTTGAACCGCGGCGCGATTGGCCGCGGAGAGCCAGCCAGGCAGATCCACGACCACGTAATCGGCGAGTTGCGCCAAGGCGTCGATAACGGCGCGGGTGTGCTCCGGAGAAAGCTCATAGGGCGGATCGGCGCTCTGCGGACCAAATAGAACCCGCAGGCCGGGGAGGCCGGCGCAGGTCCACAGACAGGCCTCGACTTTGGGAAGGCCGATGGCCGCTGGATCGCCGCCCAGCAGGTTCGAGAGGTTGCGCATGGAGCGCCGGGTCTTGAAATGATGGCACAGGGTCCCCAACGGAGGCCGCAGTTCAACCAGAACCACCCGGAAGTCGCGGGCCAGAACGAAGGCGGCGTTGAGGGCCAGGGTGGTGGTTCCGACTCCGCCTTTGGCCCCGGCCAGCGCCAGGACTTTCCCGGGCGCGCTGGGCGGCGGGAGCGAAGAGGCCGGGACAGAGCGCGGGCGGCTGCCGGCGATGGCCTCGAGCAGACCGGCCAGCTCGCTGCCGCATCGGGGGAGCGGCAAGTAGGCCACCGCACCGGCGCGCACGGCGGCGGCGCCCCCGGCGTCGTCACCGGCGTCGCAAACCGCCAGCACGGGGATCTCCAGGGCAGCGGCGCGAAGCATGGCGATGGTCCCCATGGCATCCGGGTCCCGCGCAGCGGCATGAAGAATCACGGCGTCCACGCCCCCGCCTCCCAGCCGGGCGCAGGCCGTAGAGGGACGTTCTACCAGCAGGACCCTGAGCGGCCATTGGCGGCCGAGAGCGTCGAAGGCCGNNTCGATGGGTTCGCCGGGCTTGCGAAACCGATGGGAGAGGGAGTCGAGTATCCCTTTCGGCTTGAGCTCGGGCAGGCCGGCGATCCGGCGGGCCACCTTGGCCGTTTCCCTGCGGATCGCGCTGGACTCGTCGGGCAGGCGCTTCTTGAGGCAGGCCGCATGGATCTCTTCGCCGGCTTCCGGAAATGTGGCGTAGACATCGGCGCCAAAGACGCTTTTCAACTCGCTTTGGGTGAAGGACTGGCTACGGCCGGCTGCGTTGACGGCCATGTGAATGCGGTCCGGCCCGATTCCCAAGCGTCCCAGAGCTTCCACTGTCCGCTTGGCCTGGTAGAGTTCGGGCAGCGCCGTCCCGGTGACCACGATCAGCTCGTCGGCCAGCTCGAGCAGGCCCCCCGAGAACGCGGTGAGGCGGCCGAGATCCAGGACCATCCAGTCATACCAGGACCGGACGCGGGAGAGTAAGTCGCACACCTCGCCGGAGGCCGGGCCGCCTCCCTCCGCCAGAGCGGTCGCGCCGGCGAAGTAGAAGCCGCTGGGCGCGAGGGTGACCAGGGCGTCCCAGAAGGTACGATCCAGGCGGTCGAGGTTGGCCAGGGCGGAGTCCAGCGTGTGCTTGGGCTCCAGGCAGGAGAGGAAGACGGCCAGACCGCCGTTCAGGTCCAGATCCACCAAAAGCACTTGGCCCTCGGTCTGCCGGTGCAACTCGGCGGCCAGATTGCAGGCCACGGTAGTGGCTCCGGCGCCGCCTTTAGAGCCCATCACGCCAACCAAGGTAGCCCGTGGTCCGGAAGCCTCCCTGGCGGCGCGGACGGCTTGCGAGTGTTTCACCACGGCGAAGCGGAGGGCCCGGCTGAGCAAATGGCGGTCGCAACTGCTTTTGACGAGATAGTTCTCGGCGCCCTCCTGGATCAACTGGAGGGCCTGGGCTTCGTCGTCCGCGGCGCTGAGAATCACCACCGGGACGCCCGCGGCCCGGTCGCGCAGAGAGAGGAACGTCTCCGCTCCACTGCTGTCGGGGAGCCTCAAATCCAGAAGCACCACGTCCACGCCCCCGCTGGCGAGACGCTGCAACCCGCTGGAGAGCGAATCGGTCCAGTTGAGGACGAATCCGGGATCCCCGCCCGGCGCGGATAGCCAATGCTGGACCAACTCGGCGTAGTCCGGGCTGTCCTCGATCATCAGAACCATTAGCGGTTTGGGCGCCACTGCCGTCGTCCTCTGGGGAGTAAAGCGAGTTCCCGATCTGTCCCCATCCTCTTATCGGCAGAAGCCGCCGGAATTTGTACCAGCCCCGGGAAACTCCTGGCCGCCGCAGTTGGGACGTCCCGTGGCGCGGCGCCGGCAGTCGATCCCGCGAGCGGCCGGGCGCTGGGGCTGCGGCGACTGGCGGTACACTGAGGGATCTGGGACCCAGGAGGGAAATCCCAGGTTGCCATATTGGAGACTAGAATGCAGAAGACGGTCCGGCTTTGGATGGTTTGCGCCCTAATGCTCTTGCCAGGGGTTTTGCTTGCAGGGGAGGGCTTCGACGGGAAGTGGCTCACTACGGTGACCTGCCCTCCCAAAGGGAAGACCGAGGGGTACAAGATCCTGGTGCCCAGCGAAATCAAGGACAGCAACTTTCGCGGAGAGCGCGGCACGGCGGGGGAACCCGGCTACCTGCTGATCGAAGGCAAGCTAGCGAACGACGGCGGCGCCAAGCTGTCAGCCACAGGCAAGGTCAGCTCCCGGAAATACGGCACGGGGATCTTTACCTCGGAGGGCACGGATTATAGTTACAAGATCAAGGCCCAGTTCCAGGATGCGCAGGGCACAGGCATCCGCGACGCCGGCCTGGGCATCGTAGGCCGCGCCTGCACTTACGATTTCGCGAAGCAGTAGGCTTGGAGGCGAGCCGCCTTCGGCTGGATCCGGCAGCCGGGATCGGATGGCGGCGGGGTGGGCCGTCTATGCGCGTCGCCGTTCCCGTTCCAGGCGCTCGGCGAGGAAGACCTTCAGCAGGGACTGGTAGGGAACGTCGCGCTGGTGGGCCAGCACTTAGTGCGAAGCGACGGCTTCAGATTCGGGAAGCGGCGTCTTTGGGCAGTCTTCCAGTCGACGAACCCGGTGGAATCGTGTTCCGCCCAAAAGCTGCGCTCCTATTCTTCGGAACGCAGCTCAGGGGCTTGTTTCCTCGTGCCTGGCAAAGAGTCAAGCGCGGCGCTGGCGGCGGAGCAGCAGGCCGCCAAGTGCCAGAGCGGAGCCGAGCAGGAGCAGGCTCCCCGGTTCGGGGACGGTGGAGTTGTAGGAAAGTCCGGTAATTCCGCCGTCGAGCCAGGCGACGGAACCGCCGCCGAGAGAAAGGGTGTTTTGGAGGACTAACTCGATTTGGAAGGTGCTCGTCGCCGAGAAGATGGGGGAAAAGTCGACCGTGCCTGTCACGAAGAGGTCATCCCCGTTGTAGCTGTCATCGGGAAGAATGGTTTGCGCCACGGCGACGCCATTGACGTAAACGAACCAAGTCTCGGTGTTGCCAGCGCCCAAGTAATCCTGGACCGACCAATTGGCGGTGAGGTCGGAGACGGTGGTGGTGGGCAGTAGGAACGATGGGGACACGACATAGTCGCCGGCCGTCCACATGAACGCCGTTTGCCCTCCGGAGGGGATGGTCCCGCAACCGTTGGTGGCACTGCAATAGGAGTCGCCGGACCACGGGAAGGCCAGGTCGGTGGTGGGGTCGCCCGGCGAATTGGCCTGGGAAACAGGCTGAAGCGGTGTGAGCGGGCTGGCGGAAGCGATGCCAGCGGCCGCGAGACAGAATATGGCGGATGCAACGAACAACTTGAATAGGTGGGTTCTCATTCTGGACCTCCAGGTCCAGTCGAGTGTACACCCGGCGGCCATTCCTGCGCAATGCGCAGGACTACTAGTACGGTTACTCGGCCGGCTTGGTTCGGGGCCAGCCGCCGCTTTGGCCGGAGCTTTGGCCGGTGTCGGGCGTCGGGGCCGGCGTATCGTTGGAGGTGCTCGCGCCGGGGGGACCGAGCGGCTCATTGACCGCGGGGCGCCGCCTGGGAGGCGGTGCATCACTGTCGCGGATCATGGGTCCAGGGGACGCGGCCGGGGGCGCGGCATTCGGAGTGGGGGCTGTGCCAGGGCCCAGGTAGACGCGCCGGTAGCGCAGGTCCGCTTCGGGGTAGCGCTGGCTGGCGGCGGGTGTGAGCGACAGCTCGATGCTGCGTTCCTGGCCGGGCTTCACGTCCGGAGGCATATGGAAGTTGAGCGCATAGCGCTGCCGGATTCTGGTGAGGGTGGTTTCAAGCGCCGAGGATTCGCTGAGCGACAGGCTGTCGCCGCCGGAGTCGCGAGCGATCTCCGCGGTGCCGGCCGAATGGGTCTGCCCGCCGGAGGCTTGGCCGCCGCCGTTGGGACCGTTTCCACCGCCGCCGCGGCGTCCGCCTCCGGCTCCGCCTGGCCACCCGCCGCCACCACCACCGGGCCAGCCGCCGCCCATGCCACCGCCTCCCCAGCCCCCGCCGCCACCGCGGCGTCCGCCTCCGCCCGGAGGGTAACCGCTCCGCGAGGCCTGGGGCGCGATCAGGGAGCAGAGCACGGCGTCGGCCTTGGTCAGCGCATGGTCCACAGAGGCTTCATCGCGATCGCCCTGGGAGCGGTCGTCGGTCACGATGACGATGGCCCGGCGGGCTTCGGGCCGGGCGTGCTGGGCCACATAGTCGGCCGCGGCGAGCATGCCCTTGGTAATGTCGGTGCCCCCATCGAAGGCCTCGTTCTTCAGCAGCGCCGTCAATTCCTTCTCGGCTTCGTCGCGGCTGAAACGGTAGGGAAGCCGGAGGCGGGTCTGGCGGTCGAAGACCATGATGGCGACGCGATCCTGGTCGTGCAGCGCCTGGAACGCCTTGTGGGACGCCGCGGCAACCTTCTTGATGTGCGGCTGCATGCTGCGGCTCACGTCCAGGAGCAGCAGCAGGTCGACGGGCATCTGCTCGCTCGCGAAGTTGGTGATGGGCTGCGGCTGGCCCTCGTCGCGGAGCACGAAATCCTCGGCGTGGAGGCCGGTGACGGCGTGATTGTCGCGGTCCACCACCTGGGTGTCGACGCGGACCAGGGAGACGTCGCTATGGAACACGGTATCGGGGTCGGCGGCGAGCGCAACTCCGGCGGCCAGGGCGAACGAAACGAGAAGAGTGGTGCGAAGCATAGGATCCCCTCGTGTGCTACGACGCGGCGCCGGCCGAGTTGGTTACGTTAGTCCCAATGCTGTTCGCTTTGTCTTCGTGGGGCGGACCTCCTGGTCCGCGG
>PMEV01000373.1 GCA_003154855.1 Bryobacterales bacterium | reverse complement strand
CCCCGCACCCCCGAGGGCTAGCACAAGGCCGCCCGCAGCCACACCTTCCACGGCTTCAGCTCCCCCATCCGCTGCTCCCCGATGAGGACCCCGCCGAGTTCGCCGCGACCACCCTGAATGGATTTCGACGCCCAGACGTGTTATTCTCTTTTCGACGGTTCGTGCCGATCTGTGGCACTTTTCGACTCTAGCAAATGGTTTTCGACGAATGAGGCTTGAACTGGCCACTACCCGGGTGTTTCAGGAGAAGACCATTCCCGACGGTCTCAGGCTAGCCGGCTGGGCGGCGCTCGTCCACGCGCTTGCCCTTCCGGCACCAGTTCGCCGGCCGAGTTGCGTATCGGAACAGCATATCAGCGGTAGCCGCCGGGAGCAGGGGGCGTGGTCTGTTTTTGACAAACGCTACTGGCCCGGCGATAGCCTCGCCGATCAACTTACCTTCGCGCTACGCCACGAGGACATCGATCTCCTGATCCTGAAGCGGGTCTTTGCGGCGGTGCCGCCAACCGAGATCCAGGCCATGGTCCGTGCCGCGCCCCTGGGCATCCCGGCGCGCCGTGCATGGTATCTCTGCGAAATCCTGACCGGCCGCACCATCGATGTGGACGACGCACCCAATGCGGCTGCCATCGATATTCTTGACTCCAAGGCGTACTTCACGGGCCAGCCCCGCCTCTCGAAACGGCATCGCGTGCGCGACAATCTCCTGGGCGCCGGGCGGTTTTGTCCGGTCATCAGGCGCACCAAGGCTCTCGCGGAGTATCTGGAGCTTGATCTTGCCGCCAAGGCGCGGGACACCGTGGGCCGCACTGGCGCGCATCTGGCGGCGCGCGCTGCCAGCTTCATGCTGCTGGCCGACAGCCGGGCAAGCTTCGAGATCGAGGGCCAGCGTCCGCCGCACAACCGGCTGGAGCGGTGGGGGCGGGCGGTCCTGCAAGCCGGGAAGAACCCCCTCACGCTCGACGAAATCATTCGCCTGCAGCGCGTCCTCATAGAAGATACGCGATTCGTGAGCGCGGGTCTGCGTCCCGACGGCGTATTCTTAGGCGAACGGGACCACAACGGCGATCCGCTGCCGGAATTCATCGGCGCCCGGCCCGGCGATCTGACCGACGTCATGAGCGGCTTGCTTGAAGCCAACGGCCGCATGCGCGAGGACGGCGTCGACCCGGTCCTGCAGGCGGCGGCGACAGCCTTCGGCTTTGTCTATGTCCATCCGTTCCAGGATGGCAACGGCCGCATGCACCGCTGCCTGATCCATCACGTCCTCGCCGAGCGGAAGTTCACGCCGCCGGGGATGGCGTTCCCGGTTTCATCCGTTATGCTGGACCGCATCGACGATTACCGGACCACATTGCAGGCTCATTCCGGCCCCCTCATGCCGTTTATCGAGTGGCGTCCCACCGCGGAGCGGAACGTGGAGGTGCTGAACGAAACGGCCGACCTGTACCGCTATTTCGATTGCACGGAAGAGGCGGAGTTTTTGTATGCCTGCGTCGGGCGCACCGTCGAGCGGGATCTGCCGCGCGAGATCGACTATCTGCGCCGTCACGACGAAGCGGTCCGCCGCATCATGGATGCCGTCGAAATGCCGGATCGGGTCGCCGAAAACCTGGTCGTGTTCATCCGGCAGAACAACGGCACTCTGCCCAAGAAGCGCCGCGACGGCGAGTTCGGGAAACTCCGCGACGACGAGGTGACTCTGATCGAAGCCGTCGTCAACGACACATTCGCAGGCTAACTTCCGCTCAGCGCGCCGCGCGAGAACGACCCTACTTGCACTTGCACCAGGGCGACCGCTTTGCTCCCTGCAATTGCACACCCTGGTAGCCGTCAAAAGCCAGACATAAGTCGTCGCTCTTATATTCGGAAAACCGGAACCAGAAGGACTGGATTCGCTTCCCGTCGGAAGTGAGCGTCACCAGATGGCGCTCGCTAAGCTCCATTTCGCCGATCTTCACGCTCTCTTTGTGCGGCCAGAGAACCCATTGGCCCTTGTCGATCCTCACCGAAAGCGTAGCCGGGTTGTAGTTACCGCCAGGGGAAAACCTCTCGGGCGGCTTCGCGGAGTTCGGCGCCACGCACACCATTCCGCGTCGTGCTTGTCCGTAGAGCGCCGCACAGGCCAGAAGCAAGATGAAGAACGGGCCAGCGGCAGACCTCAGCACGCTGTTCATGTCCGATCCTCCGGCGATGAGTCTAGCACCGGCCGCCGTTCCGAACCGAAAAGGTGAGGTATCTCAAGGTCCCTCCAGCCTGACACCTGATGAGTCGATTAACACCTTGCTACGAAGACAATACTTGGCCAGACCGCACGGAATCGCATTGCCCTTGAACTTCACCTTCAATTCGCCCAGTTGCTTTCCACCCATGTGCGCCGCTATCGCAATCACCGTCGGCAGGTTGGTGCAGCGGTGACCCCACAGCGGCGAATATGAACTGAATGTGGAAAATGGCACTTCCACCACAAAGCTGGACTGAGCGGTCGCCGACCTCTCGTAACTCCCCTTCGGAGTTTGCAGACTGATGCTCAGGGTGACCGGATCGTCGGTGGCCATGGCAACCTTCCCCTCGACTATCACGATACCCGATACGCACTTCGCGCCTGCCGGTATCGACAACGCCAGCAGCAGTGCGCACAACCTGACGGATGCCCTGCTTTTCACGTCGCTCATGAAGCGTGGCCGGTCCAACTTCCGATCAGAATATCACTCTCTGAGGAGTTCCACCGGGAAAGAGCGCCGCACAACCCGTTCCCCGTTGACAATCATCCACCGCATTTTTCCCCCATCCCCTCAACCACATGGCCATTTTACCCCCCATTCCCCGCCCCCGCCGGGTTTACCCTGGNNATGGCGCAACTACTGCCAGCCCGCCGACCCACACCAGGAGGAACTGGTCTACAAATTCGCCGTCGCCGTCTGGCGTCTCCACCGCATCCCACGCCTCGAGGTTGCCCTCCTCGCCGCCGCGGACCAAGCCCTCTCCAAACCGCCTGGGCCTCTCCCCAAGTGGGGCCGCGATCCCTTCGAGAAGCTCATGCGCCTCCACGTCTCGGCCCAGTGCGCCTATTCCAGAGCCCTGCGCGCTCTCCACCCCCAGCCCGCACGAAGACTCGGAATGTCGCCTTCGAACCCAATCCCAGAAATGGGACGCAGTCATCTCCTTCCGCATCAATCACCTATGCTGTGGAAATCCAACCAGGCGAAGCCACGAACGAACCCACGAAGGAACCCACCGCGTGCGCCCAAATCTAATTCCTGAAACAATAGCAAGTGCCATGCACCCCACTCTTCCACTGGTCCTCGCCGCCGCGGCCCTCCCCGCGCTGGCTCAGCCCATCCAATCCCCGGAGGTCCACTCCGACAATAGCGTCACCTTCCGCTTCAAGGCCCCCCATGCCCAGCAGGTCTTCCTGGCCCTGGAGGGCGCTACCCACGTCGCCATGCAGAAGGACGACGGTGGCCTCTGGAGCCTGACCACCGCTCCGCTCGCCCCCGACATCTACGGCTACGGGTTCGAGGTCGATGGCGTCACGCTGAGAGATCCCAACAATCCCGCGGTCAAGACCAGCCTGCTGTATGCCAACAGCCTGCTNNTCCCCGGCCCCGCCAGCCTGCCTTGGGAGCTTGGCGACGTCCCCCACGGCGTGATACATCGTCATTTCTACAGCTCCGCCATTGTGGGAGACCGCCGAGACTTCTACGTCTACACCCCGCCCGGCTACGACCCCACCGCCCGCCGCCGCTACCCGGTCCTCTACCTCCTGCACGGCTTCAGCGACGACGCCAGCGGCTGGACCGCCGTCGGCCGCGCGCACGTGATTCTCGACAACCTGATTGCGCAGAACAAAGCCAAGCCCATGCTCGTCGTGATGCCCCTGGGCTACGGCGCTCCCGAAATCCTGGCCCGCGGCATCCCGTCTTTCGACGACGCCAGCCTCCGCGCGCGCAACTACGAGCGCTTCCGCGATGCCTTGCTCTCCGAAGTCCTGCCGCAGGTCGAGAAGGACTACCGGGTCGAGACCGGCCGCAACTCCCGGGCCATCGCCGGCCTCTCCATGGGCGGCACGGAGTCCCTCTTCACCGGCCTGAACGCCATCGACCGCTTCGCCTGGATCGGCGCTTTCAGCTCCGGCGGCCTGGGCGGCCAGTTCGACTCCATGTTCCCGGCGCTGGACTCCCAGGCCAACTCCCGCCTGCGCCTGCTCTGGATCGCCTGCGGCAAAGACGACCGCCTCATGGACATCAACGGGAAGTTCACCGCCTGGTTGAAGTCCAAGGACGTCCGGTTCACCTGGATCGAAACGCCCGGCATGCACACCTGGATGGTCTGGCGCCGCAACCTGGCCGAGTTTGCTCCGCTGTTGTTCCAAACGAACCCGTGATGACGCCAACTCCGAGCGGCGCCCTTCGAGAATGTGCTAGACTCCCAAGTCGAGGTTTTCTCAGTTGACACTCGCCACAGTTGACTACCTTATCCTTGCTCTTTACTTCGCCTTTGTCCTGGGCATCGGCTGGCTCCTCAAGAAGAAGGTCTCCACCAGTTCGGACTTTCTGACCTCCGGCCGCTCGCTTCCGCTCTGGATCACCAGCCTGGCCTTCATTGCCACCAACCTGGGCGCCCAGGAAGTCATCGGGATGTGCGGCTCGGGCGCTAAGTATGGCATCATGCAAGCCCACTTCTACTGGCTGGGCGCGATCCCCGCGATGCTTTTCGTCGGCCTCTTCATGATGCCGTTCTACTATGGCAGCCGCGCGCGCTCGGTTCCCGAGTACCTCAAGCTGCGCTTCGACGAGAAGACCCGGACCTTCAACGCGGTCAGCTTCGCGGTGATGACCATCTTCTCTTCGGGCGTTTCGATGTACGTGCTTGGGAAGCTCCTGCAATTGGTGCTGGGTTGGAACTTCCTCACCTCGGTGCTGATGGCTGCCGCGATCGTGCTGGTCTACACCTCCCTGGGCGGCCTGACGAGCGCGATCTATAACGAGGTCCTCCAGTTCTTCCTCATCGTGCTGGGCTTCGCCCCGCTGGCCATCCTGGCGGTGATGAAGGCCGGAGGCTGGAGCGGCATTCAGCAGAATCTGGATCCCAAATGGACCCACGCCTGGCAGTACATGGGAAACCCCGCGGATAACCCCATGGGATCGGATATGTTCAGCGTGGTCGTGGGACTGGGGTTTGTGCTCTCCTTCGGTTATTGGTGCACGAACTTCCTGGTGGTGCAGCGGGCCATGGCCGCGGACTCCATGTCTTCGGCGCGCCGCACGCCCATCATCGCCGCGTTCCCCAAGATGTTCATGCCGCTGATCGTCATCCTGCCCGGCATCGCGGCCCTGGCGCTGGCCAAAATGGGAACCGGCGGGTACCAGTTGCCGATGCTGGATGGCAAGTTGGACGCCGACATGGTCATGATCTCTTTGATGGGGAAATTCTATCCCGCGGGATTGTTGGGCGTGGGCATTACCGCATTGATGGCCTCGTTCATGTCGGGCATGGCGGGCAACGTGACCGCGTTCAATACGGTCTGGACCTACGACATTTACCAGGGCCACATCCGCAAGGGCGCGCCGGATTCGCACTACCTGATGGTGGGACGCATCTCGACCGTGGTCGGGACGCTGCTCTCGGTGGCCGCGGCCTACGTGGCGCAGTTTTACAAGAACATCATGGACCTGCTCCAACTGGTCTTCGGAGTGGTGAACGCTCCGCTGTTCGCCACCTTCCTGCTGGGCATGTTCTGGCTGCGGGCTACCGGCCTGGGAGCGTTCGCCGGCCTGGTGTCGGGGACCGCGGCGGGCCTGCTGACCCTGGCGCTCACGATGGCCGAAGACAAAGGCGGCTGGATTGCCAACCTGCATACGTTCCGCTCTACCATGGCCCAGAACTTCTGGATCGCCATGGTGTCCTTTGCCACCTGCTTTGTGGTGACCGTGCTCTTGAGCGTGCTGGGCAAGGCCAAGCCCCTCTCCGAGTTGAAGGGGCTGGTGTGGGGCGCCACCGAAAGGCCGCGCACCCCTGCGGGCGAGCCCTGGCATAAGCGGCCCGTGCCGCTGGCGCTGGCGGCGATAGCGATTTGCATCGCGATAAACATTTGGCTCTGGTAAACACGCATATGTGGGATCTACGATTGCCTGCGGGATTGTTCTTTAGCGGACTGGGCGTCATTCTGTGCGGCTACGGGCTGTTGTTCCCGAACGTCAGAGCGCAGATGGCTCAGGATATCAACGTGAACCTCTACAGCGGCATCTCCATGGGCGTCTTTGGCCTCCTGCTGCTTCTGCTGGCCTGGAGAAAGCGCGCATGAGGGAAGCCTTCGAGCGGGTCTATGGACCGGCTCCCGATCTGCGGGTATTCCGCGGACCGGGCCGGGTCAACCTGATCGGCGNNGGCTCGGACGGCCTGCTGCGCGTCCGGTCGGAGGACCTCGATCAGTCGCGGGAGTGGGACGTGGCGGATCTGGGGGCGCTCCAGCCGGCGCACGATTGGGGCGACTACGTGGCCGGCGTGGCCCAGCAACTGGTGCGCGCCGGGTTCGTGGTCGCGCCCACGAACCTCCTCATACACAGCACGGTGCCGGTGGGTTCCGGCCTCAGTTCCTCGGCCGCGCTCGAGACCTCCACCGCGCTGGCGCTGTTGGCCGGGCGTCCCCTGGAAAAGCTCGAATTGGTCAAACTCTGCCGCCGGGCCGAGAACGAGTTCGTGGGCATGCCCTGCGGCATCATGGACCAGTACATCTCCGTGTTCGGCCGCGAGCGCGCCGCCGTCAAGATCGATTGCCGCAGCCTGGAGCACGAAATCGTGCACCTGCCGGAGGGCGTCGAGATCCTGGCGGTGAATACGATGGTGAAGCACGAGCTCGGCCAGTCGGCCTATCGCAACCGCGTGCGCGAGTGCGCCGAGGCGGTGGCGGCTATCGGCTCGGTGGAGAGCCTGCGCGACGTGGATGTCGCCATGTTCGAAGCCGCCGCCGGGCGCATCCAGCCGCCGGCGCGCCAGCGAGCGCGGCACGTGGTCACCGAGGACGCGCGCGTGGAGGCCTTCATGGCCGCCTCCAATGCCGGCGATCTCAAAACCATGGGCCAACTCTTCGTGGCCTCCCACCGCAGCTTGCAGCACGATTACGAGGTCAGTTGCGAGGAGCTGGACTTCCTGGTGGATACCGCCCTCGGCGTTCCCGGCGTATTCGGAGCGCGCATGACCGGCGGCGGCTTCGGCGGCTGCACCGTGAACCTGGTGGCGCCTGAGGCGGTGGCGGCCTTCGAAGCGGGCGTCCGCGAAGCCTACCAGGCCCGCTTCGGAATCGTCCCGCAGATCTACCGCTGCAAACCTTCGGCCGGCGCCTGCGAAGTCGCGTAGCCTACAGCCAGTACTCCCAGCGGCCGGCCAGCAGGACGTAGGCGGCCAGGCAGGCGTTGGTGACCGCGTGGGCCAGGATGCAGTCGGCCAGGCTCCTGGTGCGCACCATCCACCAGTTGTAGGCCAGGCCGGCGGCCAGCCCGACGTCCCAGTAGATGCCGTGCTCGGAGGCGAACAGCAGCGCGCTGACCCAGAAAGCCTGCGCCGCGTAATAGCCCAGCGGCAGTTCGTAGAACTTGTGGGAAACCAGCCAGCGCATCAGCCAGGCGCGCCAGAACAGCTCCTCGACGATGGGTACGAGCAGCACCGATCCGCCCACCCGGAACGCCAGGAACCACCAGCCAGCCCGGGGCGCGCCCGTCCCAGCTCCGCCTAAGAGGGCATTCCGGAACAGCCAGTGGTGGCGATACGCCGGCCACAGCAGGTCGGGACCGATCCAGATGGCGAACACCGCGATCCCCATCAGTACGCTGAGCAGCCCGTGCGACGGACGGAGGCGGATCAGATGACGGCTACAGGCCAGCAGCACGGCGGCGACCGCAACCGTGCGCAGCGGATAGCCCCACGTGGCGCCCCCTGGCAGAATCTCGCCCAGGCCCAGGAACAGCATCAGCGTGGCGAACGGGACGACGTACGGCCAGCTCCGCTTCTCGTTGCACACCTCAACGGCCGGCCCGGCCGGGCGCGCGGCCGAAGTGACGGGATCCCGGTTCACCCCAGCTTACCCATCAGCTCGCGGATCTTGGCCTCTTCATCCTTCGTGGGATGATTCTGCAGCGCCGTCTCAAGCTCCTTCCTGGCCTGCACCCGGTCGCCCTTCTGGTAGAGCGCCATGCCCAGGTGATAGCGGAAGGTGGATCGATTGGGCTGCTTGGCCAGCAGGTCGTGGTAGACCTGAATGGCGTTGTCGCTGAGGTTCTTCTTGATGTAGATCCAGCCCAAGGTGTCGGCGACGTCGAGATTCTCGGGCAGCTTCTGCTTGGCGCGCTGAGCCAGGGCCAGCGCCTGGTCGAGGTCTTCCCCGCCCTCCGCCATCATGTAGGCGACGTTGTTTAGCGCGACCGCGTTGTCCGGCTCGATCTTCAGGACCTGCTCGTAGATGGGGCGCGCCACGGCACGCTCCCCTTGCTGGTCCAGCAGCAAGGCCAGCCGGAGATGAGGGATGGGATCGTTCGGCCGCAGCTTGACGGCATTACGGAAGGCCTCCGCGGCCGGGTTCATGTCGCCCTTCAGGCGATACGTCTCGCCCAGAAGCACGTAAACCTCGCCGGCGTTGGGGCGGGCCTTCAGCAGTTCCCGATAGTCCTGGATCGCCACGTCGTAATTCTTGGTGCGAAAGGCCAGGTTGCCCAACAGCATCCGTATTTCCACGCGCTCGGGATGCTTGGCCAGCTCCTTTTGAAGCAGATCGATGGCCTTCCCGACTTGCCCCTCCTGGGCGTAGGTCTCGGCGAGTCCCTGAACCGCTTTGAGTTCGTCGGGGTTCTGCTGGTAGAGCTGGCGGTATTCGGATTCCGCCTCCGGGTAACGCTTCTCGGAGAGATCCAGCAGGCCGATCTGCACGTGGGCTTCCCGGGAATTCGGGTGGTCCTTGATGGTCTCGGCCAGCTCCTTACGGGCCTCGTCGTGGTTCCCCACCGCGGCCAGCGCCGAGCTGCGCATCAGTCTCGCGGCCAGGTTATGCGGATCGATTTCCAGCACCTCGTCGGAGTATTGCAGGGCCTGGCCCCAGTCGTGACGATAGTAGAAATTCAGTTGGGCCAGCGCCAGCCGGGGCGCCACGTAATCCTTCCGGAGTTTCACCGCTTCCTGGAATTGCGTCCGGGCCTGCTCGATGTGACCCAGCACCATCTGCGCCCGTCCCAGGTTGAAACGCAGCACCGGATTAGCCGGCATGCGGGTGACCACCGATTGCAGCTCCTCGACGGCGATCTGCACCTCCTTGGGGTTGCCGGTCTCGATCAGCAGCGCGGCGCGCATGGCCTTGGCCTGATCGTCGGCGGGATTGTCCTTCAACACCGCATCCAGGACTTTGACCGCCTCCGGCAGCCGGCGCTCGGCCACCAGCACTTCCGCTATGGTCTTGTCGTAGCTGGCCTTGTGTTTCGGGTCTTCCTTCTCGCCTTCCTGGTACTCCCGCAGGGCGCTGTCGAAATCGCGGATTCCGCGGTAGAAGATGCCCGCCTTCATGCGGCCGCCGACATAGTTCTTGGAGCCTACCTTCTCCAGGACGGCCCGCATATCCTCCTTGCGGTCGAGGACCTGGTAGTGACGCGCGAGCTGCAGCAAATAGTCGCCGTTGGCGGGGTTGTTGGCGATCTTCAGTTTGAGGATGCTCTCGGCGTCCGAGAGTCGTTTGTCTCGCATCGCCTGCTGGTAGAGCAAGTCGTAGATGGGGCCGAAGGTCTTCTGCTTCTCGATCAACTGCCGGGCCAGCTTCTCGGCCTCGGCGTTCTCGCCCGAGGCAAACAGCACCTGCACCAGAGGGTGTACGATCTCGGGGTGCAGAGGAGCGATCTCGTTGGCCTGCCGGAAGGTCGCGACCGCCGCCGGGAGTTGGTTGCCGGTCATCTCCAGGTAACCCCGCATGCGCAATCCGGGAGCGGACTTCGGATTCAGCTTCAGCAGTTCGTCGGAGAGCGCCTTGATCATGGGCACCAGGCTCTGTCCGCCGGATCTGTGGGACAGGTAGGCGAGCAGGTAGAGCTCTCCAAGCTGTATCCTGGCCCCCTCACTCTTGGGATTGGTATCGATGGCGCGGCGGAAGTCCCGGGAAGCGTCGAGCGGGCGCCCCATTCTCAGCTCGGTCTGCGCCACCTTGTAGTATGCCTCGCTGTACTTCATGTCCTTCTTCAAGGCGTTGCGGTACATGATGTAGGCCTCTTTGTATTGGCCCTTATCGAAGTACCGGTTGCCGTTCTCAAGGTACTTCACCTTGACCACGTTGGGATCCCGGCTGCACGAGACCCCGGTGACGATTGAAAGCGCGAGCAGCGCATAGCAGGACAACTTTACCGCGTTCCTCATGATTGTTATTTACTTCACCATAAATGGACCCAGGTTGGCAATGCACTCGACGGGGGAGGGCGCCAGGCGGGGGTGGCGCCCGGTCCTCCGGCCGGGGCGTCAGGCGGCAATACCCGGTCCCCCAGCCGGGCGTCAACCACCGGCGGCCGGGTTTTCGGGCATACTATAAGGTTCGAGACAGCGGAGCCCCACCCATGAAGAGATTACTGTTGGCGCTGACGATGCTGGCCCTTCCGTTGCTGGCCGGCGAGGACATCGTTCCCAAGCTGCTGCAGCATTGGAAGACCTCCAAGGCGTACACCATTGCGATCGCGCAGCAGATGCCGGAAGCCGATTATGGCTTCCGCCCCAACTCGGAGGAGATGACGTTCAAGGAACAGTTGATGCACATCGCGGGCATGAACGAGTACTTCATGTCCAAGATCACGGGGGTCAAGGCGCCGCTCGCCAAGCCGGTGACTCTGGACAAGGCGAGCGTGATCCGGGCGCTGAGCGAGAGCTTCGATTACGCGATCAAGACGATCGGGAGCCTCAGCACCGAGCAAGCCGAGAAGAACCTCGATAACCTGCTGCTGGCCATGGACCACACCACGCATCACCGGGGGCAGTGCGTGGTGTACCTGCGCGCCCGGGGCATCAAGCCCGCCGAGTACCCGTACTTTCCGCACTAGCGCAGGGCGGCCAGGAGTTCCCCGGTCTGTCTCAGGACGTTGAGCCGCGCCTTGTCGAGGGTGGCGCCGGCGTCGTAGAAGGCGATCCAACGGTCGGTCTCGGCCACGCGCGCCTCTTCGAGTTGGCGGAGGGCGGCCCGGCCCTCCTGCGTCTGGGCCAGCAGGAGCGTGACCTGTTCGCGCGCCACCTCGAGATCCAGCCGGGCGAGGTCGCGGGCGGCCTCGGCCTGCTGGAGGTCCTGGCAAGCCTGGCGCGTGTCGGACTCGATGCGGCGGCGAGTGTTGCGAAACTGAATCCTCAACTCCGCCGCTTCCTCTTCGGCCAGCGCGCTGGAGGCGGCGATCCCCGGCCCGGCCACCAGCGGCACCTGGAACGAAACGCCGAGCTGCCCGTTGTTCCTCTGGAACTTGTTGAAGTACTCCGCGTAGTTGTTGAACTTCGACAGCAGAGCGTACTGGGCCACCAGGTCGAAGGTCGGAAGCCTGGCGGCGTGCGCGGCGCGGATGTCGAAACCCTTGGCCAGCAGCTTGGATTGCAGGGCCCGCAATTCATTGCTGTTGTCCAGCGCACTTTGGACGGCGGCGGCGGCGGACTCCGGCAGCGCGAGCGGAGGGGTTTCGGCGTCGGCTGGCTGGACCTGGTCGGCCGCCTCCAACCCCAGCACCGCGCCCAGCGAGTTCCGGGCGGCGCGCGTATTCCCCTCGAGCACCTGCGAGCGGTAGCGGGCCCGGGCCAGGTTCAGCTCGGCCTTGCGCGACTCGATGGGCAGCTCGCGGCCCTCGGCCACGCGGGCACGCACGGTCTCGAGCACGCCTTCCAGAGATTTCACCTCGGCGCGGGCGACCTCGGCCATTCGGGAGGCCTTCTGGGCGTCCAGGAACAGCTCCGCGGTGCGGAAGACGATCTCGTCCTGGCGGGCGGCGGCATCCAAAGCCGCGCTGTGACGGTTCTCCTTGGCCGCGGCCACGCGATAGCTCTGAGGGCGGTTGAAGACATCCGCGATCGCGCGCGCCTGCAGGATGGACGGCGTGGCCCCCTCGATACTCATCGGGAACCCGTTGCTGTAGGCCAAGCCGCTGCCCACGAACAGCTTGGGGAAGAACGGGTCGCGCGCCAGCCGCAGGGTTTCTTCGGCTTTCTGCCGATCCAGGCGCGCTATCAGGATCTCGGGGTTCTGTTTGAGCGCCAGGTCAACGGCCTCGCGCAGAGTGAGCGTGCGGACCTGGGCCGCACAGGCACACAGGCCCCAAAACAGCAAGAGTGCAAATCGACGCATAGCTACAGCTTAGACCACCTGCTGGGCAGGTGCCAAAGCCATGCCAGGCGGGTTCGGAACCCGCCGCTGTCACCCACGGAGGGAACTACTCGTCCTTCTTCGCCATCAATTCCGCGCGCACTCCCAGTATGCAGAGGGTAGGCGCCCACAGGCCGATCATGATCGATACGGCATAGGCGGCATCCCGCTCGTAACCGATGCGAGGAGCGATCACGAAGGAACAAAACGATAGCAGGAGACAGAACAGCATCACCAGGTAAAACCGGTTGGGGTTCTTCTTGCGAACTTGCATATCCACCTCAGGGTTGATTATCTCACCAACTACCCGCTAGCCCGCACCGCCGCGGGACGGGGCTACTCGTCTTTCTTCTGCAACAACTCCGCCCGTACACCCAGGATTCCCAGGGTGGGAGCCCACACTCCGATCATGATCGCGAGGGCATGGGCGTTTTCTTGGGAGTAGCCGATGCGAGGCGCGATGATGAACACACAGAACGCCAACAGGATGCAAAAGATCATCACTAGATACCAGCGGTTCGGGTTCTGCTTGCGTACTTGCATATACACCTCAGGGTCGAGTATATGGGCAGAAGGCCGCTAACCCTAGAAGAAATCTAGGGGTATCTAAGGATTTAGTACTAGTACAAGGGTTCCATTACCCTAAACTTGCGGGGAGTGGGCGGAGAAAGGCGCGGGGGCCGGGGCACCTTGGTTATGAATGACCGCTGCGAACGGCCCGGTCGGGGCCTATGCCGCCATTGTGCGGTTTCTCGAACGGGGGCGGGCGCCGGCGCTGCTGGAGCCCGGGGAGGCTGAATACCGCCTGCTCCCCGGGAGCTACGCGCTGGACTGGCGAAACGGGCGTCTCACCATCCAGGTGTGGGACGAGCGGCGCAACCTGGCGCGGCGGATCGTGGGCCTGGGCGCGGAGAGCAACGGCAAACTCGAGCTGACCATCGAGCGATTCGGCAAACGGCAGGGCTGCATCTACCTGCTGGACGGGACGCGGGGCGGAGCGGAAGGCCAGCGCCGGAGCGCGCGGCTGGTGTTTCGGGAGCAGTTCCGGAGGAGCCTGTCGCGGCAGTTTCCGGAATGGCAGATCGCGGAGTTGAGCAGCGAGGCGAACCTGGAAGAGAGCCTCTCTCCGGCCTACCCGCGCGCGCTGCTGACGAGTGGCGCGAAGGGCATCGCGGCGCTGGCGGCGCCGCCGGAGCCGGGTGCAGCCGCCGCCTCGCTGACCTTCGCGCTGATCTGGCTGGATTACCTGCGCCGTAGAGAGCGGCGGCTGGGCGTGGAGAGCCTGGCGTTGTTTTATTCCGAGCGGGACGCCCGGCCGGCTTGCCAGCGGCTGCGGTTCCTGAATCAGCGGGTGGTGCGCGTGCAGGCTTTCGTCTACACGGAGGAGGGGTACGAGGAGCGGCTGGACGCGGGGGATTATGGCAACCTGGAGACGCGGCTGGAAACCCGCGCGAGCTCGCATGGCACCGTGGCGCCGCAGGTGGCAGGCTGGGTAGAACGGCTGGGAAGTCTGCCCCACGTCGAGACGGTCGAGCGGGCCGACGGGACAGCCAGCCTGCGGGTACGGGGCGTGGAGTTTGCACGGGCCAGCCGAAGCGAGCTGCTATTCGGCCTGGAGACCAAGGCGGCGGCGCGGGAAGGGAACCTCGAGGAAATCGAACAACTGGCCAGGGAGATCGCCCGGCTGCGGGCGCCCTCGGCAGCCGATCGGGAGAACCCCATCTACCGCAGCCACCCGGAAGCCTGGCTGGAATCGGAGGTGCGCGCGCATCCGGAGCAGGTCGACGCCACGCTGGAGCCGGAACCGATTTACGGCCAGGTTCCGGCGGTGGCGGGCGGAGAGCGCGGCATCCTGGATCTGCTGGCGGTGGACCGGGCCGGGCGGCTGGCGGTGCTCGAGCTGAAAGCCTCGGAGGACATCCACCTGCCGCTACAGGCGCTCGACTACTGGATGCGGGTGGTCTGGCACCTGGAGCGGGGCGAGTTCGCCGAGCGGGGCTACTTCCCGGGCATGGCGCTGCGCCGCGATTGGCCGCGGCTGCTGTTGATCGCCCCCGCGCTGGGGTTCCATCCCAAGACCGAGACGATCTTGCGCTATTTTGCGCCGGCCATAGACGTCGAGCGGATCGGTCTGGGAGTAGAATGGCGACAGGGGCCCAGAGCGATGTTCCGCATCCCGGGCGCCCAGCGTCCGCTTTGAGAGAGCAGCATGGCCAGCGCAATTTACAGTGAGATCCGAACTGCCTTCCGAAACCTGAAGCCTAGCGAAGTGCGGGAGGTCGCCGAGCGGCGGCTGGCGGTGGGCCTGGTCGCCTCGAGCCGCGAGCGATACGCCGAGATGGAGGATTGGCTGGCGCCGCCGGACGATTCGTGGGCCAGGCGCAGGGAGACGCTGCGGGTGCTGCACCGCCTGGACGAGGAGGGCGGGGCGGGGCCATTCGACCTGCTGCTGTGCGAGGAGGAACTGCTGGGGCCGCCGGAGGCCTTCCGCTTCTATCGCGGGGACGTGCGGCGCACCGTGCGGGAGGTCTTGGAGGCATGCCCGGATCTGGAGTTGGCGCTGGCGCGGCATTTGGTTCCGTTCCGCAGGCCGGCCATCGGGAGGATCGTCCGCCGGATCGCCTGGGAGAATGCGATGTTCGCTCTGGTGACGGCCCTGCCCGACGTGGTCCCGAGCCTGGCGGAATTGCCGTGGGCGGTGGGCGAGTTCGCCTCAGACACGGCGTTCCTGACCATGAACCAGGTGCGGATGGCCTTTCTG
>PMEV01000244.1:3621-4089 GCA_003154855.1 Bryobacterales bacterium | reverse complement strand
GAACGTCCCGCCATTGAGGCTGTTGAGGGTCCCGCCCGTGATCACCGCATTGTAAAGGAGCACGCTGCTGCCGGCGCCGTTGGCGGTGATATTGGCGCCCGTATTGGCGATGTTGTTGTAGATCGCCAGGGTCCCTCCGTTGGTCGCCTCAAGCAGGCTCGAGTTGGTGAATGCACCAAGGCCGTTCAGGGACAGGGTCCCGCCCGAAACGTTGGCGTCGATGGTTGCCTGGTTGATGACCGACAGGTCGTTATAGCCGTACCCGGATTGGCCGATCACGCCATAGCCCTGGATGGTGTGATCGACATTGGTCAACGTTACGTTGCCGGCGTTCTCGAAGATGTAGTTGTAGCCATTGCCGCCCATGGTCACGGTTCCCCCGCCCTGCAAGGTCGTGTTGGCGTTGAAACCAAGGTACGCACCCCCGTAACCGCCTCCGCTCAACTGGATGTTTCCGTTGTTGTTGAT
>PMEV01000244.1:0-3604 GCA_003154855.1 Bryobacterales bacterium | reverse complement strand
GTTGAGGGTCCCGCCCGTGATCGTCGCAGGGCCGTAAACGAGCACGCTGCTGGTAGCGCCGTTGGCCGTGATATTGCCGCCCGCATTGGCGACGTTGTTGGAGATCGCCAGGGTTCCTCCGTTGGTCGCCTCAAGCAGTCCGGTGTTGACAATCCCGCCGCCGCCGTTCAGGTACAGAGTCGAGCCCGAAACATTGGCATTGATCGTCCCCTGCAACTGGTTGTTCAGCGCGAGACCGTTATCGCCGATCACCCCATAGCCTTGGATCGTGTTGTCGACATTGGTCAACGTTAAGTTGCCGGCGTTCTGGTAGATGTAGTTGTAGCCGTTGCCGCCCAAGGTCACGGTACCCCCGCCGGATAAGGTCGTGTTGGCGTTGAAACCAAGGTACGCACCCCCGTAACCGCCTCCGGTGAGGCTGATCGTGCCGGCGTTAGAGATCGAGCTGCCATACACGTTCAGCGAGCCGCCGCTGGCGATAGTCAGCCCGTTGGACGCGCTCCCAAGGCCCAGATTGTTGACATAGGCGGCGCCCCCGCCGATCAGGACCGGGTTGTTGGTAATACTATCAATGAACGCGTCGGTGCTGGAGGTCGGCACCCCGCCGCTCCAGTTCCCGGCGTNNGGCGAGCGGCATCCAAGCCGAGCGCCCTGGTTCTCCATTCATCACAGAGAAAACAGCTTTCATTGCAGAGTCTCCCTTTCTGTATCCGAGTCTGTTGAACACATCTCACGTCCGAGCCGTCACAAACGGCCTTCTACAGTAAAGCGACACCGGAAGGAAGAATGACTCACGAAAACTGAAGGCGGCCGCAGATTCTTTTGGATAGCGCCGCGCTCGCGGTGAGATTCGATGCACCTCGGCAGCTCCGACCGGTGCGGAGCCACCACCGATGGTTCGGCCAACTCGCTGTCGGAGTTGGACTTACCCGCATGCCGGAGGTTTCCTCTGGGGGACGGCTTTGACTGCCTGCCGCGCAAACTGGCGGCACACGGCGATTCTTCCGAGCGGAGAACGACCGTCGGCACTGAGGTATCCAGGTTGATCTGACACGAGAATCGCAGTTAAAATGTTTTAATTTAGCAACTGCGGACCTTGGGGGGCCGACAGCGATTCGGCGGGACAGGGAGGGCTCGGCTGGCAGGGTGTTGGAGGGTCGAAGGGGGGAACACGCCGACCAGAAGGCCGGCTGAGGGCAGGATTGCCCGCCCCACGTCCCGGTCAGATCTCAAGTTCGCTGTGGAAGCCCTTGTGGATGGCGTAGAGGGCCAGTTCCAGGCGGTCCGAGACGCCCAGCTTGTCGAAGATGTTGTGGAGATGGTTCTTCACCGTCTGCTCGCTGATGAAGATCTTCTCCGCGATTTCCTTGTTCTTGAANNGCAAACTGGCGCATCACGGCCGCGGTGGTGTGCGAGTCCAGCCAGATCTCCCCGCCATACACCTTGCGAATGCTCTTGTAGAGGAGCTCCGTCGCGGTCTGCTTGAGCACGATGCCGGAGCATCCCAGCTTCATGGCCTGCACGAACTCGTTCTTGTCCTCGGAGGCCGTGAGGATGATGATCCTGCTGCGGCAGCCGGAGTTCTTGAGGCTCTGGAGCACCGAAAGGCCGTCCAGGCCGGGCATCCGCAGGTCCAGCAGCAGGACGTCGGGCTCCTTCTCGCGCATGATTTCGAGAACTTCGTTCCCGTCTTTCGCTTCGCCGACCACCTCGAAGTCGTCTTCCAAGCTGAGCAGCTTGCGAAGGCCGTCGCGGAAGATCGGATGGTCGTCCGCGATGACGAGTCGAATCAGCCCGGCAGCCGGCACGCTAGTACGCGGGCTCTCGTACTGGAGCGCTGAGGGTTCATCTGCCATAGTCAGAGTCGATTTTAGATGAAGACTAGTACTAAGTCAATCGGAGTAATGAACAAAGTTGGTCCAAACCCCCAGAAAAATCGACTTTCAGTACCGGAACCCCCATACCGGGCTGGTACCCCAGTCCCATTTTGAGCGACCTAGTCCTAGTACGCGCTTCGGGAATCCGCTATAATCCGGCTCGGACCTTGTTTTGACAGAAGGAGGATGCATGTCTAGTCCCGATTCAGACGGCCGCCGGGGCTTCCTGCGGCACACAATGTCGCTGGCGGGCCTCGCGGCCGCGACGCCAGCGGCGGCCCTGGCCCAGTCGCAGAGCGCGGAGTTCCCGTTGCCCCGGTATGCCCGGGCGCAGAACTGCCGGTCGCTGAAGCAATCCAGCCACGACCCGGCCGGCGGCAACGCCGATTTCCGACGGATCGCGCCGGGCGGGGTCCTGGAGCTATTCAACTCGCCGGGGCCGGGGGTGATTTCGCACCTGTGGTTCACCATCGCCGCCCAGAGCCCTCAGCACCTGAAAGAACTGGTGCTGCGAGCGTATTGGGACGGCTGCGCCAAGCCCAGCGTGGAGTGCCCGATCGGCGACTTCTTCGGGCTGAATCTGGGCCAATACCAGATCTATGAGTCGGCGTATCTGGCCTGCTCGCCGGGCAAGTCGCTGAACTGCTACTTCGCCATGCCGTTCCGCAAGTCGGCGCGGCTCACCGTGACGAACGAAAGCGCGGGGCAGGTGGGGGCGTTCTACTCGAACATCGACTACCTGCTGGCGACTTCCCTGCCCGAGGACACGCTCTACTTCCACGCCCAGTACCGGCAAGCCGCACCCTGCGTGGCCAATGTGGGCGAGAAGGTCAACACCAGCGGCGCCAAGAACTACGTGTACCTGGAGACGCGCGGGCGGGGCCACTTGATGGGAGTCACGCTGGGGGTCTTGCAGAACGCGGACGGGTGGATGGGCGAGGGCAACGACATGATCTTCGTCGACGACGAGACGCGGCCGGCCATCGTCGGCACCGGAACCGAGGATTACTTCCTGGGCAGTTGGGATTTCGGCGGGAAGGAGGGCTCGACGCCGTTCGCGCATCGCTACTACGGCGCGCCGCTAATCGCCCAGCCCGAACAGAGGGGCGGCCGCTACTGCTGCTACCGGTGGCACGGGGACAACCCGGTGACCTTCACGAGGTACCTGAGGCACACCATGGAGCACGGCCACGCCAACGACCGGGGCGACAACTTCTACTCGGTGGGATACTGGTACCAGGCCGAGCCGTACACGGATTTCCCGCCGCTCGCGCCGGTGGCGGAGCGGATTCCGAGGGTGCGAGGGGGATGAGGGACTGTCAGGAAATAACAGATCCAGTACTTGCCGCCGATGAACGCCGATGAANNGGCGTCCATCAGCGTTCATCGGCGGCAGGAAGTGCCATTACCCACTTTTCCGAGCGCCTTCTTGCACTCGGCAGGACGTCCTCGCGCGTCCTTGCGGTCTCCTAAAAGTGGAATGGTTATCTACTGACGAGTTCTAAGGCGCGGCGGCAGGCGATCGATGCAAAGCCTGCTGCAAAGAATGCACATTCTGCTGGCGGCGTTCCGCCATCGTGCACGATCACGCGGTCCAAGTCGGTGAACCCGCTTTGCGTGGTCGTCCAAAAGAACTTGGCCCTCTGCGTGCATTCGTATAGCGAGGGCAAAAGAAGGGACCACAATGCCAACCGTAACAGTCGGGAAAGAAAACTCCGGCAACATCG
>PMEV01000174.1:5672-12687 GCA_003154855.1 Bryobacterales bacterium | reverse complement strand
ATTTTCGGGCGGTTTTCGGGCAATTTGGTCTTGATTCCGCGCCGCGAACACGGTAGATTCGAGACAGATGAAACCAATTCGAACATTCAGCGTGATCCCTGCCCTGCCCCCGGCCATAGAAGGTCTAAGGGTAATTGCCTATAATCTACGCTGGGCCTGGGACCACGAAGCGATCGAGCTGTTCCGGCGGCTGGACGGGGACTTGTGGGAGACCAGCGGACACAATCCCGTGCTGATGCTGGGGGCCATCGAGCAGAACAAGCTCGAGGCGGCGGCTCGGGACGATGCCTTCCTGGCGCATCTGGAGCGGGTTGCGAGCCAGTTGGATGCGTACCTGACGAGCGAGTCGTCGTGGTTCCACAAGACGTGCTCCCACCAGAGCGACAAGCCGATGGTGGCCTACTTCTCGTTGGAGTTCGGCCTTACCGAGTGCCTNNTGGGCATTCCGCTGGTGGGCGTGGGGCTGCTCTATCAGCAAGGCTACTTCCGGCAGTACCTGAACCAGGCCGGATGGCAGCAGGAGGAGTACCCGAACAACGATTTCCACAATCTGCCGGTGAGTCCGGCATGCGGAGGCGACGGCAAGCCGCTGGTGGTGGTGGTGGAGTTCCCCGGACGGCAGGTGAAGGCGCAGGTCTGGAGAGCGCAGGTCGGCCGGGTGGCGCTGTACCTGCTGGACACCAACTTCGAGGGCAACGCCCGGGCGGAGGATCGCGACATCACGGAGCAGCTCTACGGCGGCGACCGCGAGATGCGCATCCGGCAGGAGATCATGCTGGGAATCGGCGGTTACCGCGCGCTGGAGGCGCTGGGGCTGGAGCCGACGGTGTACCACATGAACGAGGGGCACTCGGCGTTCCTGGGCCTGGAGCGGGTGCGGCGGCTGATGGAGAAGCGCCACCTGTCGTTCGCCGACGCGCGGGAGCTGGCCTCCGCCAGCCTGATCTTCACCACGCACACGCCGGTGGAAGCGGGACACGACTACTTCAGCGTCGAGCAGATGGACCGCTACTTCGGGGATTACTCGCGGTCGCTGGGGATTTCGCGGCACGAGTTTCTGGCGCTGGGCCGGCGCAATCCGAACGACGAGGGGGAATTCTGCATGACGGTGCTGGCGTTGCGGCTGGCATCTTATCGCAACGGGGTGAGCAAACTGCACGGGCAGGTGAGCCGGAAGATGTGGCAATGCATCTGGCCGGGCGTCCCGGTGGATGAAATCCCCATCGGGCACATCACGAACGGGGTGCACTTCCAATCCTGGATATCGCTGGAGATGAACCAGCTCTACGACCGCTACCTGGGCCCGAACTGGCGCGAGGAGCCGGCCAACTACGAGGTGTGGGACCGCATCCACACCATTCCCGCGCAGGAGTTGTGGCGCACGCACGAGCGGCGGCGGGAGCGGCTGGTGAGCTGGGCGCGGCTGCGAGTGCGGAACCAGAGACTGCGGCGCAGCGCGCCGACGGCGGAGATCGAGGCGGCCGACGAGATTCTGGATCCCGACGCCCTTACGATCGGTTTCGCGCGGCGCTTCGCCACCTACAAGCGGGCTACGCTGCTGCTGCGCGATTTCGACCGGCTCAAACGCATCCTGGCGGATTCCAAACGCCCGGTGCAGTTGATTTTCGCGGGTAAGGCGCATCCGCAAGACAACGCGGGCAAGGAACTGATCCAGAAGATTACCATGGTGAGCCGCGAGAAGGAGCTGGGGCACAACGTGGTGTTTCTGGAAGACTACGACATGGGAGTAGCGCGCTACCTGGTGCAGGGCGTGGATGTCTGGTTGAACACGCCGCTGCGGCCCCAGGAGGCGAGCGGGACCAGTGGGATGAAGGCCGCGGCCAATGGCGCGCTGAACCTGAGCACGCTGGACGGATGGTGGGACGAAGTATGGCGCTCGCCGGTGCGGCCGGAGGGTATCGGGTGGGCGATCGGCAAGGACGAGACCTACGACAATCGCGAGTATCAGGACCAGGTGGAGGCCGCGGCGCTCTACGACCTATTGGAGCGCGACGTCATTCCGACGTTCTACGAGCGCGGGGCGGACCGGCTGCCGCGCAAGTGGATCGGCCGGATGAAAGGCTCCATCGGCACGCTGTGCCGCTTCGTGAACACGCACCGCATGGTGAGCGACTACACGTGCAAGTTNNGCCTGGACGGCCAGGGTTCGAGCGGGCTGGGGGCAGGTCCGCGTGGAAGCGGTGGAAGAAGGCCCCGGCGCGGCGCTGCTGGTGGGCACCAACGTGGCCGTGCGCGCGCGCGTTCAGTTGGGAACGTTGACGCCGGACGACGTGGCGGTGGAGCTGTATCTGGGGCGGGTGGATCCGGCCGGGGAGATCCTGGGGGCCGGAGTCACGCGCATGCGGCCGGCGGGGCGCGATGCCGCGGGCAAGCACGTGTTCGAGGCGGGCGCGGTCCCGTGTTCCCACAGCGGGTTGCACGGGTTTACGGTCCGCGTCCGGGCGGACCACGCGGACCTGGCCACCGCCGAGGGCGGGACGCCGTTGGTGCCCGGGCTGATTGCCTGGGCGTAGCCCGTATTTCCTACCATAGAAGGGTGAGCATCCGAAATCTGGTCCGCGTTGGCGTGATGACGGTGGCGCTGGGGTGTCTGGCGAGCGGTCAGGAGGGAATGCCCCGCCCGCAGAAGGAGCCGCAGGAGCAGGAGGACGTCAAGCTGCCGAACGGCAAGTCGCAGCGGGAGGAGATCCTCAAGGACGAGCACCAGAAATCTCTGCGCGACATCAAGGAGATTCTGGAGCAAGCGGGGCAACTTCAGGCCGAGCTGGAGAAGGGCGATTACATGGTGCTGTCGGTCTCGTCGCTGAGGAAGGCCGAACGGATCGAGAAGCTGGCGNNGCGGAGCAGCCGCCGTTGCTGGTGTTCGTGCCGGGCGGGGCGCGGACGGAAGCCCCGCGCATGGCGGGCTGGGAAGCGCTCACGGTGCCGGCCGGGCCGAACGATGCGGGCGTGAGCGCGCTGGAGGCCGCGATCCAGGCCGCCCGGCATGATCGCCCCAGCGATCCGCTGCGCACTTACCTGGTTGGGCAAGGCGAAGGGGCGGCCACCGTTTTCTACGCGGTGTCGCGGCGGCCGGATCTGTGGGCCGCGGCGCTGGCGCTGGGCGGCACTCCAAAACCGGCCATCGATTCCAACCGCCTGTACGGCGCCAACACCGAACTGGCGCCGATGATGTGGGTTGTCCCGGACGGGGAACGCGCCCTGCTCGAACCGCTGCGCGCGAAANNGCGCATTTCAATCTCGAGCCGGCGCCGGCCGGCATCAGCATCGAGCAGGCATTCCAGTGGCTGGCTTCCCACACCCGCCCGGCATTCCCCAAGAAAGTGGATTGCGAGACCGGGAACACGGCGTTCGCGCGCTGCTACTGGGTGGAGATGGCCAAGTTCGACGCGAAGCAGCGCAACGACGCGCTGTTATCGACGCGCGTGCCGGCGGGCTCGGGCGCGGCGCTAAGTTTGGGAGGATTCGGCTACAAACCGGATGCGCCGGGCCCCGGGGTGGTGGTGGAGTGGCTGCCGGAGAAGTACAAGGGACCGCTCCAACTGGGCGACCGCATTGTCGAGCTGGCGGGCAAGGAGATTCGCGACGGCCGGCAATACGCGGAGACGATGGACCAGACGACCGAAGAGAAGCCCGTCGCGATCATGCTGGAGCGCGCCAAGGAACGCCGCCGCGTGGAGACGCGCATCGTGGTGCCGAAGCGCGCCGAGCTGGTCACGGTGCGGGTGCAGGCGCAGTTTCTCGCCGACTCGCGCGAGCTGCTGGTCATCACCCGCGGGGTGACGGAACTGCGGGTCACGCTGCCGGACTACTGGGTTCCCTGCCCCATCAATTGGAATGGAAATCAGGCTGGGCAAGCCGACAGCGCCGGGTGCTGGCTGCTGGCCACGGACAGCCCGGCGCGCAAGTGCGATTGAGGCTGCGTTACCCGGCTCACTGTTTGGTGCGAGCCGGATGCACCAGTTCCCTCCAGTTGGGTGGGAGACTGAAAAATGTTCCCCAATTTGGCTTCACTTCCCCGGTGTGGGTTCTTGTCCGATATATCCATGAGCACGGATAGTCATCGCGGCCGTTGCCTTTGGGGTTCTCCGTTGCCACAGTCACCGCGTTCAGAATCTCCCGGACTGTTACGTCACGCAAGTGCAGCGTGACTTTGGGTCCCGGGGAAACAGGACCAATATACACGAAAAGCTGGTCTTGACCCGGTGCGGATGGAGCAAGCTTGGCCTGGAGTTCGGGAATGAACGTCTCCGGGAACCCCAAGATAGTGCCAGCATGTTGAGCATCGACATCGAACTTGGGGATTCTGAGGTTCAGAATGTCGTTCGGGTCTTCCTTGGCGCCTCTTGGGTAGATCGATATCGTATGCGCGGAAATCACTTCGTACTCGTAGGTGGGCACCTGGCGAAAAAGGTCCCGGAGGAATTCGCCCACCGTACCGCCTCGGGGCTGGCTCGAAGTCACCATCGGTCCGTCGGGGTAGTCATCAACGGCCAGCTCTATCCCAAACGTCAGAAAATGGCTCCGCATGGCCATGGCTCCGTCCCCAAGCGCCTGGGTGAAGGTCCTTCTCCCGGTCACCATCGGCGCCTCGATCCGCTTCTTCATGACGCCAAACTTGTCGGGAGCGGCCGGCTGCGCCGCCGTCATGCCTACGGCAAGCGCCATAGCAGTCAGTAAGCGGTGATTAGTTGTTCGCATCTTGTCCCTCAGCTTTCGAGCGCCAGGCGGTAGACCTCGCGCTTGGAGAGACCGCGCTCGCGAGCCACGGCTTTGATCGCGTCCATGCGGCTCAGGCCGGCGCTCATGCGGGCGGCGATGGCCTCTTGGAGCGGCGTCTCATCGGGGGGCGGAGGCGCGGCGGCCTTGCCGATGAGCAGCGTGAATTCGCCTTTGAGCGGAATGTCGGCCAGCCTTAGCTCGGCGGCAGTGCCGCGCAGAAACTGCTCGTGGATTTTAGTGACTTCGCGGGCCAGCACGACCGGGCGCGCGCCGAGCACTTCGTCGATATCGGCCAGAGTTTCGCGAATGCGGTGGGGCGCTTCGAAGAAAATGAGCGTGGCCGGCTCGTCGCGGAGCGCGGCCAGAGCCTTGCGCCGGGGCGAGGAGCGCGCCGGGAGGAAACCGCCGAAATGGAAGGCGTCGGTGGGCAGGCCGGAGGCGGCGAGGCCGGCCAGCACGGCGGAAGGCCCGGGAATGGGTTCGACGCGGATACCCTGCGCGATGGCCTCGGCCACCAGGTGGTAGCCCGGGTCCGAGACCAAGGGAGTGCCGGCGTCGGAGACGAGGGCGATTTGGGCGCCATCCCGCAGCTTCAGGAGCAGGTCGAGCTCGCGCGCCCGCTCGTTGTGTTCATGGAAACTAATGGTGGGTTTGTGGATGCCGTAGTGGTCCAGCAGCTTGCGGGTCTGGCGGGTATCCTCGCAAGCCACCAGGTCCACTTCGCGGAGGATGCGCAGGGCGCGCAAGGTGATGTCCTCGAGGTTGCCGATGGGAGTGGCGACGAGATAGAGCGTGCCGGACATGAGACCTCCAGTGTAGAACGCCGGAGGTTGCGTTACGATAGACGTGACTAGCGGAACTATGGACGAAGCCTCTGAATACTACGTTTGGGAGGTCCCCGGCAAGCCGGTCAGGGTTTGTCTGTCTCACCAGGCCATCGACCACATTCTCACGCAGGCGGTTCACGGACTAAGCCTGCTGCCGCGCCACGGGGCCGAGGTGGGCGGCCTGCTGCTGGGCACGGTGGAGGCGGGCGAGATCCCGACGACCCGCATCGAGGAGGTCGTACCGGTTCCGATCGAGTACGCGTTCGGGCCGTTCTACGCCTTCTCCGAGAGCGACAAGAGCGTGTTCCGGGAGCTGCTGCGCCAATGGCAACCCCCGTTGGGCGCTCCCGTGCACGCGGTGGGTTTCTATCGCACCGGAACCCGGGAACCGATGGCGCTCAGCCAGCACGATCTGTGGCTGTTCGCGCACTATTTTCGAGATCCGTCGGATGTGGCGCTGCTGATCCGGCCGCGCGCGATGCGCTCGAGCACGGCGGGATTCTTCATTCGGGAGCAGGGGCAGATCCACGCGGAATCGAGTTATCAGGAGTTCCCGATGAAGTCGCATGCTCCGGCCGCGCATGCGGCGAGCCAGCCGGCGCCGGAGCCCCAGCCCGAGCCCCCACCGGCGGCATCGGACGAAGCGCCCGCCGGAGCGCCGGAGGACGTGCCGCTGCCCGCGTTTCTGAGCGGCCCGCCGCCGCGGGAGAAGCGGGAATGGCGGTGGTGGAAGCGCGCCACGAAGGAAACGTATGCCGTTCCGGCAGCGGAGGAAGGCTCGACCGTTCCGCCAGCGGTGGCCGAGGAGGAATCGGCGCGGCCGGCGCAACCGCTCTGGGTTTCCTGGTGGACGCTGATCCCCATCCTGGTTTGCGTGTACCTGGTGGTCGGCATACTGGGGTTCGCCGTGGCACGCGGTCTCCGGCCTGCACCCGGGCGGCAGGCCGCGCCGCCCCGCGACCCCTATGCGCTCTCGCTGCTGGTGGTGGAGTACGGGGATAACCTGTGCCTGACCTGGGACCGGAACGCTCCCGCGATCGCGCATGCCGAACGGGCCGTGCTCTCGATCATCGATGGCAACCAGAGCCAATCCCTGGATATCGAGCAGACGGTGTTGCGGCGGCAGGGCTTCAGCGTCACCTACCACCGGGTGACGGACCGGGTTACGTTCCGGCTGGAGGTGTACCTCAAGAACCGGCGCTCGATCAGCGAGACCTGGGAGTTTGGCGGGAGCGGCGCGGCGCGGTAGCTACTTAAGGAGGCCTGACCATGCCGACAAAACAGAAGAGTCCGACTGGGGGAATCTATCAGATCAAGGTTATGCTGCTGGGGACCAGTCCGCCCATCTGGCGCCGCCTGCTTCTCCCCGCGGATCTGACGCTGGCCGGACTGCATAACGTGCTCCAGTCCGCCATGGGCTGGGAGTATTCGCACCTGCACGAGTT
>PMEV01000174.1:0-5639 GCA_003154855.1 Bryobacterales bacterium | reverse complement strand
CTGGGCCGCGTGGGCGCGAAGGCCATCTACATATACGACTTCGGCGACGGCTGGGAGCACGGCATGGTCCTTGAGAAGCGCTTGCCCGTGGACCCCAGCTTGGCGTATCCGGCGTGCACGGGAGGCCAACGTGCGTGNNCGTGCCCGCCGGAAGACTGCGGGGGCATCCCGGGGTTCTACGAATTGCTGGAGGCGATCCAGGACCCGAAGCACGAGCGCCACGAAGAGCTGTTGGACTGGGTCGGAGAAGAGTACGATCCCGAGGCTTTCTCCATGGAGGCGGTAAACCGGGCGCTCAGCGGAAAGAAACGGCGGCCGAAGACCTGATCTGCGCGGTAGCTACTTCTGGTCCAGCACCTGGCGCACCTTGGCGAGCAGCGTTTCCGGGGCGATGGGCTTGTGGAGAAAACAGCTCTCGCTGTCGCCGGGCGTAAGGCTGGGGGCATCCGCGTGGCCGGAGAGGTAGATCACTTTCATGCGCGGGTGCCAGGCCAGGGCGCGGCGGGCCAACTCCCGGCCGCTCGTCCGGGGCAGAACGACATCGGTCAGGCAGAGGTGGATGGGGCTGCGGCGCCGCTCGCAGATGCGCAGGGCCTCACGGACGCCGCTGGCATGGAGGACGGTGTAGCCGTTCGCGGAGAGCGCCTCGCGGATCACGTCGCGCAAGCCGGCTTCCTCCTCGACCAGCAAGACCGTCTCCGTCCCGCTGTACGGGGTAGGACTCACGCCGTTCGGGGCGCCCACCGCCGCGGCCTCCAGGGCCACGGGAAGGTAGATGCGGAACAGGGAGCCGCTGCCCGGCTCGCTGGAAACCCAGATGTCGCCACCGCTCTGACGGATGATGCCGTACGCGGTGCTCAGGCCCAGCCCGGTTCCCTTGCCGCGCGGCTTGGTGGTAAAGAAGGGCTCGAAGATGTGGCGGCGGGTTTCCTCGTCCATGCCCTTGCCGGTGTCGATGACCGAGAGCGCGACATAGGGGCCTGCCGGCAGGCCGGGCGCCCCGGAAATGTGCGGCCCTTCCAGGGTCACCGACTCGGTCTGGATGCTGATGCGCCCGCTGTTCGGGATGGCGTCGCGCGCGTTCATCACCAGGTTCATGAGGACCTGCTGAAGCTGCCCGGGATCGGCCTTCACCCGGGGCAACCGGGGACTCAGCTCGGTTAGCATTTCGATTTGCTCGCCGACCAGGCGGTGGAACATCCTCTCCAGACTGAGCACCAGGGCATTCAAGTCCAAGACCCGAGGCTGAACGGTCTGGCGGCGGCTGAAGGCCAGGAGCTGGCTGGTGAGGGCCGCCGCACTCTCGGAGGCCTTCAGCACCTCCTGGAGATCGCCGCGCAGCGGGTCTCCTTGCTCCATCGAGTCCAGGATCATCTGGCTATAACCGGTGATGACCGTCAACAGGTTGTTGAAGTCGTGCGCCACGCCGCCAGCCAGCCGTCCCACGGCCTCCATCTTCTGGGACTGACGGAACTGCTCTTCCAGGCGCCTGCGCTCGGTCGCGTCGGCGATCACTGCGATCACGCCGACGATTTCGCCGGAGGCGTCCCGCCGCGCCGCGTTCCAGATCTCGACATCGACCAGGGAACCATCCTTGCGCCGGCGCTGCCGCTCGACGCCCGCGATGGTTTCGCCGAGCCGGACGCGAGCCATATTCCCACGGAAAAACTCGAGGTCGTCGTCGGGCACGATGGGGAGCGGCCGGTCCAGCACTTCCTCTTCGCGCCATCCGAAAATGCTCTCGGCGGCGCGGTTCCAGCTCCTCACGCGGCCCTCGAGATCCAGGGCGACGATGGCCAGGGGGCTGGTCTCAATCACGGCCCGCAAGGTTTCGTTGGCTTCCCGCAAGGCGTCCTCGGCACGCTTGCGGCTGGAAATGTCCGTACCCGTGGCCACGATGTATTCGACGGCGCCGCGGCGGTCCAGCAGAACGGTACTTGACCAGGCGATCAGCCGCCGCGCTCCGTCTTTGGCCTCCCAGTGGTTCTCGTGACAGGTGGGGAAGCGGCCGGCCCGGAGTTCCCCGATGAGGCGCTGGACGGAGTCGACCTCTTCCGGCCTCGACAGGAGATCCCAGAAGCGCTTGCCCCTGACCTCCTCGAGGCTGTAGCCGGTGGCCGCCTGGCAGGCGGGGTTGAACCTTAGGACGCGCCCATCGGGATCCAGCACCACGACCAGGCTGGCCACGCTTTCGATGATTTCCCAGGCCCAGTCCGCCTGCCGGGAGCGCGCCGCTGCGCCCGGCGAGCTGGGTTCGAGAATCACTACCGCGGCGGGAGCGGCTCCAGCCCGCCGTAGCGGCCGGGCCGAGACTCGCAACCGGCTTCCAGCGCTTCCGGGCAGGACGAGTTCCGTGGACTCCGCGGATTCGCCTCGCAACGCGCGGACTACCGGAGAGTCGCCGGTCATCCATTCGGAAGGCAGGGCCGACACCTTGGGCACCCGGAGCAGGCGGGCCGCCGCGGGGTTGGCCGCCAGCACCGTCCCGCTCCCGTCGGCGACAATCGCGCCATTGCCAACGGCTTCGAGAGCCGCCTCGAGAATGGCAACGCGCTCGCCCAGTCTCTGCGGACGGGGCGTCAGAGGCGCGGCAGATTCGTCCTTCTTCGGAGAAGACGACCAGCTCATAGTCCCAGGGGCCGCCTGTGCCCAGCTTGCGCGCCCGCCGGGTACTTCCTTAGCAAGAAGAACCCCGCGCGAACGCCTATACACAGATTAACCCAGCCGCGGCCGGAAAGCTATCCCTGATTAGGGGCCGATTAAAGGCCGATTACGCCGGGCAGAAGCCCGAAAGGACTGCCCTCTGGAGTTTTCACATTTGTGGGGCAGGCCCTTGGCCTGCGGCGGCCTCCCAGACCGCTCCCCAACCCCGGAGCATCGCGGAGTGCCGGCCGCACTCTCCAAATGTCGTCGGCCAGCCTCTGTTCATCACCTTCCGCTGGCACGACAGTCTTCCGGCACCGCGCCGCTTTCCGGCCTCGAATCCGACCCCGACTTCGATCCAGTAGGGAGCGGAAATCGGGCACTACGAGCTGCACTCTTGGGTGCTCATGCCCCATCGCGTCCATCTCCTCCTCACTCCTCAGGCGAGCGGATCGAAGCTTCCAGGCTCGCCCAAGGCGGCCACCGCGAAACGCTAGGTCCCTATCGGGACTGCCCCGGCACAGTGAGCCTCGGGGTGCAGGAGCGCCCGCGATGCCGGGGCAGTTTCGATAGGGCCGTTTGAACTGAGCCGCTGGCGCTTGCGGCGGACGCGGCACTTATGGGAATTGGATGGGGTTTTGGTACCGCGGAGGGCGTCGGGTTGGCGTGCTGGTGGACCGGTCTGGGAGTTCGGGATGCGGGTGCGGAAGGTATCGGGTCAACATTGTGGCCCCGTGAAGCGTAGCGGGGGTGGTTTTGATCGAGGGTGGGCACACTTCGCCGGTTCGCGCTGATGGGCGCTCGGACGGGGCCAGGTGTTGTAGTTGCCTACGAGCTGTCAATGAAGACCTCCCCCTCGGCGCAGCGTCGCCGGATCTGCTCGGGCGACAGCCGCCGGATGATGATCATGGTGCCGGCGCATCGAGGACATCGCCACGTGCTCGCCGGAGCCGGGGCGGACGGGCTCGGTTCGGGCTGTGCTTTGGGAGCTTCGCCCATGAGCTGGCGGCATAGCGCAATGGCTGCTGATCGATGCCGGTTGGTCAGGAACCCGAAGTGCCGGATGCGAACGAACCTGCGTGGCAAGACGTGCAGCATGAAACGGCGAAGAAACTCATCAGCGGAGAGGGTCATTTCGCGTGTCTTGCCGCCGTGCGCGTAGTCTTTCCAGCGGAACGTAACCCGGCCGTTCTCGAACGACACCAGCCGATGATTGGAGATCGCGACCCGGTGGGTGTACCGTGCCAGGTAATGCAGCACGTGTTCGGGACCGCCGAACGGGCGCTTGGCGTAGACGACCCAGTCGTGCCGGAACAACTGCCGGCGGAGGCGCTGGAAGTTCTTTGGCTCAGCTAAGGAACTCAGACTCCCATGGAAGCTCAGCCTGCCGCGCCGGAACGCGCGCTTCAGTCCGGCGTCGAACTTGCCACGGAAGACCCGGCTGAGCACCTTCACCGGCAGGAAGAACTTCGAGGTCGAAGGAATCCACGCCGAGCGGTCGGATGCCAGGCCGCCGGCCGGGATGACGCAGTGGACGTGTGGATGATGGAGGAGGTTTTGCCCCCAGGTGTGCAGCACGCTCATGAAGCCAATCCGCGCGCCCAGATGTTTCGGATCGGCGGCAACCTCAATCAGGGTCTCGGCGCTGGCGCGGAACAGCAAGTCGTACACCACGCGCTTGTTCTGCAGCGCCAAAGCCGCCAGTTCGTGCGGCAGCGTGAAAACTACATGGAAGTAACGGACCGGAAGCAGTTCGGCCGAGCGTGCGGCCAGCCACTTGTTCCGCGCGTTAGTCTGGCACTTTGGGCAATGGCGGTTACGGCACGAGTTATAGGAGATGGCACGATGGCCGCATTGAGAGCATCGATCGAGGTGGCCGCCCAGAGCGGCTGTGCGGCAGTGTTCAATGGCGCGGAGCACTTTCAGGTGCAGCCACGTCAACCAGCCTCGGTTATTCTCGATGAAGCTCTGGCCCGCCTCGCGAATAATATCGGCCACCTCCAAGGGTGGCCGAGTCACTTGCGCTGGCGCTTGCGGGAGCGCTTCACTTCATCCGGGCTGGAAACCTCGATCGCTTCCAGCGGACTGGCAATGGCCTGCAGGTGACGCCGGGATAGATGCAGGTAGACGGTGGTGTCGGCGAGCTTGGCGTGCCCGAGTAGAACCTGGATGGTGCGCAGATCGGCGCCGGCTTCGAGCATGTGTGTTGCGAACGAGTGGCGAAGCGTGTGCGGAGAAACGCGCTTGCTGATGCCGGCGCGCTTGGCCGCTTCGTGCACGGCGGACCAGGCCACCTTGTCCTCGATCGGCACGTCAGCGCGCCAGTTGTCGACCATTCCCGGGAACAGGTAGGTCTTCGGTTTCATCCAGCGCCAGTACTCCCGCAGTGTCTCCAGCAGCTTCGGGCTCAACAAAACATCGCGATCGCGGCCCCCCTTGCCGTGGTGGACGTGGATGAGCATTCGTTGGCTGTCGACGTCGGCCACTTTGAGCTGGCACAATTCGGCGCGGCGCACCCCAGTTCCGTATAGCGTCATCAGTATCGCCCGGTGCATCAGGTTTTTCGCCGAGTCGATGAGGCGTTCGACCTCTTCCTGGCTCAGCACGGTGGGTAGAGGCCGCTGGCGTTTGGGAAATGGGATATGGTCCGGCAGGTAGGGTCGTCGGAGCGTCTTGACGAAGAAGAATCGCAGCGCGGCGCCGCACTGCTCGACGGTGCCCGGCGCCAATTTGCGATCTCGAAACAGATGCGCCTGGTACTGGCGGATGTGCTCCGGCCCTAGCTGGTCGGGCGGCCGCTTAAAGTATGCTGCAAACTGTTCGATCGCATGGACGTACGTCCGTACGGTATTCTGGGCGTAATTACGACGCTGGAGTTCGTCCAGCATCAATTTGCGAAGACGGGTCACAGGGACCTCCTTGTGACCCGAACTGTATCTCAGCTCAGACGTCCGCTGCCGGGCTCCGGCGACGCGTAGCGTCCGCCGCGCCAGCGG
>PMEV01000166.1 GCA_003154855.1 Bryobacterales bacterium | reverse complement strand
TTCCTGAAACCTGCCCTCGCCCGCCGGCGTCAATGCTCAGGGGACCGGGCGTCTCCATGGCCCGTTGGGTTGACGCTCCGGATGCGGAAGACTAGAATTAGGAGAGTTTCGAGCGTTTCGCGAAACCGGAGAGGTCTATGACGGGAAGTAAGATTTGTGTCTTCATCTGGGCAATCGGCGCGCTGGCTCTGCTGCCCGGCCTCCAGGCCGACGACAACAAAGACAGCCCCAAGACGGATGCCGTCTCGGCGCCGCGCGAGACCATCGCTAAGCCATTGAGCGAGAAGGAGAAGAAGAAGCGCGACCAGAGGCTCAAGAAAGAGCTGGAAACCCCCTTCAGGAAGTGGCTGGACGAGGACGTCAAGTACATCATCACCGAAGAGGAAAAATCCACCTTCAAGCGCCTCAGCACCGACGACGAGCGCGAGCAATTCATCGAGCAGTTCTGGCTGCGCCGGGACCCCACTCCGGATACCGTCGAAAACGAGTTCAAAGAGGAACACTACCGGCGCATCGCCTATGCCAACGAGCATTACGCCTCGGGCATCCCGGGCTGGAAGACCGACCGCGGCCGCATCTATATCACCTATGGCCCGGCGGACGAGATCGAGTCCCACCCCAGCGGTGGCGCCTACGAGCGGCCGATGTCCGAAGGCGGAGGCTCGACTTCAACCTACCCGTTCGAGCAGTGGCGCTATCGCTACCTTGAGGGCATCGGCACGAACGTCATGATCGAGTTCGTCGATCCGACCATGAGCGGCGAGTACCACATGACCATGGATCCCTCCGAAAAGGACGCCCTCCTCATGGTCCCCAACGCCGGCCTTACTTACTACGAGTCGATGGGCCTGGTCTCGAAGAACGACCGCTTCAACCGCAGCGACGGAACGCACCTGGGCATCGGCGGCGAGCCTACCACCGAAACCATGGAGGAGTTCACCCGCCTGGAGACCTTCACCAAGCTGCACCAACAGCCGACGGTTAAGTTCAAGGATCTGGAGGAGGTGGTGAACACCACCATCACCTACAACCTGCTGCCCGTGAAGGTGCATGTCGACTTCATCCGCATGACCGAGTCCACCGTGCTCACCACCGTCACCGTGCTGCTCGAGAACAAGGACCTCCAGTTCCAGCAGAAGGAGGGGGTGACCAAGGCCATGGTGAACATGTACGCCCGCATCACCTCCATGACCCGGCGCCCGGTGAGCGTTTGGGAAGAGCCCGTGGTGGTCGAAACCCCCGCCGCAATGCTCGAGCAGACCTCCAAGCAGAACTCGATCTACAACCACTCGGTGTTTCTCGCCCCGGGCAACTACCGCCTGAACGTGGTCGTCAAGGACGTCATCGGCGGCACCATGAACAACTACCAGATGCGGCTCGTCGTCCCCCGCTTCGACGAAGACAAACTGGGATCCAGCAGCCTGATCCTGGCCGACCTGATCGAGAAGGTCGCCACCCGGGACATCGGGACGGGCCAGTTCGTGATCGGAGATTCCAAGGTGCGGCCCCGCCTGGACGAAACCTTCCACCGCAACGAGAAAATGGGTATCTACGTTCAGTTCTATAACTTCCAGGCGGATGAGAAAACCGGCAAACCGGAGGGGTCCATCCAGTACGAGATCCTGCGCAATGGGAATAACGCCAAGATCATGAATGTGACCGAGGAGGTCAAGAACGTCCCCGGGGCTGCCGCCCAACAGGTGACCATCGAGAAACTGCTCCCCCTGCGAACCCTTGACCCGGGGCAGTATACTCTTAAGATGACAGTGACGGATCGGTTGCGGAACCAGACCTTGACTCCGAGCGCCACTTTTACTGTAGACTGAGTGAAGGAGTTTGCCGGGTAGCGGCCCGGCCGTCATGAGCGCCAGGATGTCCATCAAGAGGGTGGGCGTGCTCGCGGGTACGCTGTGCGTGGTGTCTCTGAGCCACGCTCTCCCCCCGGCTCCGGCGAAGCTCTCGGGCGGCATCCTGGGACTGGTCGCCAGCTCCTCGGGCGTTCCCCAGATGGGCGCCGCCGTGCTCCTCTACAATCGTTACGACCACCTGCTCCAGCGCGTCATCACCACCGAACAAGGCGCCTTCCACTTCGCCGCCCTGGTTCCGGATGTCTACACCATTCGGGTCTCCCTCGCCAGTTTCCTGCCCGCGCTGCAGCGCAATATCGTGGTCCAGCCCGGAATGCAGAGCCTGCTCAACGTGAATCTGGCTACCGTTTTCAGTTCCATCCAACTGGTGGCCGTGGTGCCCGCGGACAGCTCCCTCATGAGCGAAGAGTGGAAGTGGGTGTTGCGCAGTTCCAGCGCCACCCGGCCGGTGCTGCGCCTGCTGCCCGAGTTGGCTCCGGCTGGTTCTTCCCCGCCGCGCTCGGCCTCCACTTCCTGGTTCTCCTCGACCAGCGGTATGGTCAAGGTCTCGGGAGGGGATCAGGGCTCGGTGCTGAACGCCGATCCCGACCTGGGGACCGCCTTCGCCCTGGCTACCTGCTTCCTGGGCGCCAACCACCTCCGGCTCAGCGGGAACGTCGGCTATGCCTCTTCTTCCGGAACCGCAGCCACTGCCTTTCACACCAGCTTCCGGCGCGAATTCGCGGGAGGGGAGTCTCCGGAAGTCAATCTCACCGTGCGGCAACTCTCCGTGCCCATGCGTGCCCGCGCCACCGGCTTGGGCGATATGTCGGACTCCTCCGCCCCGGTCCTGCGCTCGCTCTCCACCACGCTTCGCGACCAGACCCGCCTGACCGACAAGCTCCGCTTCGAATACGGCGCCTCGCTGGACTCGGTCACCTTCCTGGATAGCCTCAATTACTTCAGCCCCTACGGCCGGATGACCTACGAGCGCGGTAAAGGCCAGGTCTTCCAGTTCAGTTACGCCTCCGGTGCGCCGCCCGCCCAACTGCTGGCACGCACTTCGGAGAGCGGAGGCCCGCTCCAGGAGGATCTGGCGGCGCTCGCGGCTTTTCCACAGGTCTCTTTGAGCGGCAACCGCGTCCAGGTGCAGCGCAGCCAGAACTGGGAAGCCGGATATCGCCACACGTTTGGATCGCGCTCCTTCGGCGTCTCCGCTTACGCCGAGTCCATTACCAACGCCGCCGTCGCGCTGAGCGGCGCCGAGAACTTTGCCTCCCTCCAGGATCTCCTTCCCGACCCGTTCTCCGATTCCTGGGTTTTCAACGCCGGGCAGTACCGCTCCCTGGGCTTTATCGCCTCGGTGGACCAGAAGCTCGGCAACCACCTCGACCTGGCCAGCGCCTTCGCGAGCGACGGAACGCTCACCGCGGACCAGAATGCGCCCGCCGTCGCCACCCCCGACGAACTCCGGGCGGTGCTGCGCAAAGCGCGGCGCCAGTCCGTCACCACCCGCGTCTCCGGAGTTGCTCCCTGGACCGGAACCCGGTTCGCGTCCAGCTATCAGTGGGCCGACCTGGCCGCGCTCATGCCCGCGCACACCTATCTGACCCAGCCCATGCAGGAGCCAGTGGGCTTGAACGTGCAGATCCGCCAGCCCATCCCCTACTTTGGCGGTCTCTCGGGACACCTGGAAGCCACTGCGGACTTGTGCAATCTCCTGGCTCAGGGCTACCTGCCTCTGTCCACTACCACCGGCCGCATACTCTTGGTCCCCAACCCCCGCACCCTGCGCGGCGGCCTCAGCTTCATCTTTTAGTCTTCCCTACTTCTGTCCGGTAGTTGAAGGTCACCTTGGTTTCTTCGTCGATCACCAGCGGTCTCACGAAGCGGTAGGAGTTGCCGGCTCGCGGTACATCCACTCGGATGGGTAGCACCCCGGCCACACGCTTCTGTAGATTCATGACGTTGGAGGACGGCGCGTTCTCAACCTGCGCCGCAGCCTTGCGCGCCTCGCGCTCCACCTGCTGGCTCGCGCGCGCGATAGCCTCGCTGCTGGAGACGACCTCTATCTTGTCCGTCACGGATCCAATCTTGAGCACGCAACTGAACCGCGAGGGCCGGCTGGCTTCATATTCGATTTGCTGCTCCTCCCTCGTGAAACCAGCAGCCTGCACGGTAATGTTGACCCTCCCCGACGGCATATCGGAAACCACCCAGCGGCCCCCGGCGTCAGTGCGAGTTCTCCTGGAGGCGCCGGTCTGGATGTGAGTGACGATGACGTGCGCATTCGGGACTATGGCGCCGGCCTGGTCCACAACGAACCCTCCCAACTGCCCGGGACGCAGGTTATCCACATCGGCGAAGCCTGGCATAACTTCAAGCAGCTCCCCAGCGTCGCGGCCCGTCAAATCGAGAGCGCCGTTCGGTTGCGTCCCGTTCGAACTGTAAACCCCCGCTCCAGTCGCCGTGACAGCGGCCTCCTCCTCCGGCGCCACCGGCAACAGGCGCGCCGGGATCGCATCGCCGCCGAAGTCCGTCACTTTGTAGCGCTCGGGTAGAAAAACCTCCCATTCCAGCAGGCCGATGGGCAAGTCCATCTTGGGCAGCGTCAGCTCCGCATCGCCTTTCTTCTCAAACGGCGTGCCCGAGTGCATGAAGACGAAGGAAACCGAGTAGGAGCCCGCTGGACGGAATCCGGGGCGCAGCAAGGGCACGCGATTGCCGTCCGCGCCCTCCACCGGCTTAACCGTCTCGCCGGCCACAACCGCGGAGACGATGCTGGCCCCCGCCGGCAAGTTCACCTTCAGAAACGGCTGCGCCTGGTTCTTAAGGACCAGTTTCACCTCGCTCAGCGACTTGCCGTCGGAGGTGACCAGCGTGGTTACGGTCGCCTGCTGGGCCACCGCCGCCAGCACCGCGTAATCGGCGAAGCGAACCCATTCGAGCGCTAAGCCTGGCGCCTCGGTGGGTTGCCTGTGATACCGAAAGGCGGCCTGGAGCGAATGGCGGGCCAGAGAGCGCAGGAACGGGTTGGTCTCCTTCACGTCCATGCGCTTCAGGCTCCCGCTCTCCTTGGCGGTCAGTTCCATCGTCCCCTCCGACTCCACCAGCACCTCGCCGGTCTCCCGCTGGCTGCCCTTGAAGCTGGGAAATGGCAGCTCCGCCTTGGGAGCGTCAATCGATTTCTCCATCGTGATCAGGAATTGGTGGCTGCGCAGCGCCGGGTTGGCCACCTTCAAGGTCAAGACATCGGCATCCTCTTCGCTCGATTCCAGGCTGGCGCCCGTCGCCCCCGTGACCTCGTATCCCGGAGGAATCTGGACTTGGAACTCCGCGGGGTCGCCTTGCACCACCGTGATGTCGGCCAGGGCCGCCATTCCGAGCTCCGCCTCGCTCACCGAGACGAGCGTTTTCACCTCCGATAGAAAGCGCACCTCGCGCGGCGCCGGGGGAGCGGCGTTCTCCCGTGTGGCCCACCATAGGGTGGCTTGCTGCGCGGGCTCCAGCGTCGCTTCTATGGTGGTCTGCCCGTTGCTGGACGACCGTCCGGTAATCAGGCCGCGGCTGAGGTTCACGTTGGTGTGATCGCCCGGGATCGACAGCGTGAGCCGCACCGTGCCCGCCGCCGGAGCCGGCAGGCTCAATGACGCGCGCCCGGCCTCGATATTCAATGGCAACCCGGTCTCCAGCGTGATGTTGAACTCGGCTGGACCGGGCAGGATCGCCGTGTGGGTTCCGCCTTCCTGCTGGAGCGGCAATTCCCTGCCCTTCTCCTGAGCATTGAGGATGGTGAGACCTGTGACCAGCGGGACTCTGGTGACTCCCTTCCCGAAAACCTCGCCCTCCAACTGGATGGAGCCGGAGGCGGATTCACCCGTCACCTGGAGCTTCATCTCGGCGCGCTTAATGGAATACGGGAAAGGCGGTGCATCCGGCTTCTTGGCGGGTTTGTTCGCCAGGTCAACCAGCTTGTTGTATTCCTCCAGCGGCAGCGTGACGTCCCCGGAAGCGGGAAGCGGCAGGCCGCTCCTAACTTGTCCCAGCGCGGCAGCCGGGAGCGCCAATAGCAAAGCCAAAAGCAAAGCCAACTGGCCGGTCTTCATCGCGCACCTCCCTTTTTCTCCTTTTGATAGCTCAGCTCGAGGGTTGGACCCTGGTTCTCGCTGGTCAGTTCGGAGACCAGGAACAGCGAGGGGCCTACTGCTGGGAACGAGACCCGGATGGGCAGCGCCCCCGCGCCTTTCCGGGCCTCCGATTTGGCTCTGTAGTTGTCCACCAGGACTTGCGTTGCGTTCTGCGCCAAGTTCCCGCCGGCCCGACTCGCATTCAGTCCATTCATGAAATCAGCCTGCGAGGCTGGCCTCTGCCCAGGAGCTTTCGCCTCGGCTGTCGGCGGGCGCGCCGCACCTGGGTTCAGCGCGGCCGACGAAGGCATCTCGTAGCTTTCCGTCCGGAACGATCCTGGTTCGGCGGTCACTCGAAACAGGGGCGGGTAGTANNGCGGCCCGGCCCTTGTCGCTCCAGGCCGCGCCCCGGCCCAGGTACAGGATCTCGATGGCAAAAGCCGGCGCATCTTCGCCCGCCGGCGCCTTCTGGAGCGGAAACAACAGGCTGCCATCCGGCCCCTGACCCGGCCGCACCGGCTTGCCCGACATCGAAGCGCTCCACACCACCGCGCCCGCCGGAAGCGCAATCTTGACGAAGTTCCTTTGGCTGTTGCGAACGGCGTAGCGCGCCTGCGTGAGCGTTTTCCCTTCNNGCGTAGCGCACCACGCGCAGGGACAGCGATCGGGCGTCCTTCTGCGCGCCGGGCCGAAACCGGAAGGCCACCAGGGATGGCGATTCGCGGCTGGCTATGGTCGGCCCCAACTCGCTTGCTTCGGCGCTTTCCAGCCCCTGCGGCCTGACGTCTTTGATCTCGCCGGCGCCCAGCACCTCCACCGCCACCGCCCCCGTCTCGCGTTCCGCATCCAGCAGGCGCAGCAGCGGGATCTCCATCGCGCCATCGCGCGGCAGCCGGGTCTCGCCCGTCACCACGAACCTGGCGGACTCCTCGACCGGCTCCAGGAACGTAACGATCAGTTCACCCGCCTTGACATCCCAATCCGAGACCAGCGCCCCCAGAACCTGGTTGACGGTGACGGTCGCCGGAAGTTGAATTCTGGCCTGGCGCGCCGCGCCCTGAGCCACCTCCAGGTCCACTTCCGCATAGATCGACGTGGAGTCTTCTCCCAGGCCCGCCAGTTGGGTCAGCGATCCGCGCATGCGCAGGGGCAGCGCCACATGGTGATTCTCCAGCTTCCTGCGCCAGGTGAAGGTGAGCGGATCGCTCCCGCGAGCGTAGGCGACCCATTTGCTTTCCGTGGCGGACTCCGATTTTTCCGACAAAAGGCCGCCCGCGACCGTTACTTCTACTTCCTGGAGGGGAAGCGCCACCGCTGCTCGAGTGATTCCCGAGGCGCTCGAGGGCAGCGACAACTTTTCATTGCCGGCCGCCGACACGATGGGCAGCGCGACATCCAGCGTTACCACGGCCCGGCCCCGCTTGGACAGCACCAGCGACAACGGCACGCCGCTCTTTCCCGGAGCGCCGGAGACCAGCGAGACCAGCTTGCCATCCAGCCTCGCCTCGCGCACCAGCAGGCCCGCGGGGATCGGAACCCGCACCCAGCCGTCCTTCAGAACATCCACCGTCAGGATGGCCCGCCCGGCCGCCAGGTCTCCACCGATCCGCAATTCGTAATCCACGCGCGTCAGCGTGGCGTCGACGGGGGATGGATCGGGCTCCCGTTCCACCGGGAAGGCCTTCGCCCGCAGGGCGCCGTACTCGGAAACCGGAATCACAACCCATCCCGCGGGATGCGCCGCCTCCTGCGCTCGAGACGCGCTCACCAGGATGAGAAGAGCTGCCAATAAACACAAAAACAGCCGCGCTGCGCCGCTCGTTCTGTGCATGATCTGATCGCCTCCTGATCGCAATCATCATACATCAGCACAGAGATGCGCGTCGTAGCGCCGGCGGTCTTGCCGCCGGTGTCTTAGGCCAGCCGGTCACAGCCCGTTTTTTTTAATCTTCGCTTTGGTTGCTATGGGTTGCGGCGCCAGCCCCAAAATTCCCCTCGAATCGGGGACTACTGTGGGAGTGCGTGAGGCAGTCCGGTCCATTCCGTCGTGCCGCTGATAGCCCTAACATCCTTCCCATTCCCCTCATCACGCTTCAGGACAGAAGCGTAGTGCCCCCCATACTGCCCGACTGCCTCCGCAACGATTTTGAATGGGTTTACTTGCGAGCGCCCCGCTGAGGGCTCTTGACGCGGGACTGGCGCAGCTTCATGCGCCTCCGCTTGGGCTTGCTGATGATGAATGTGCCGCTGCCAACATAGGTGGCTGAGTAGACCTTGTCTTCCGCCAAAACAAACTCTCCTTACCGACCGCTTTCTCGCCGATCGCTCTTCTCGATCTTACCGCATGTGGACTATCCTGTAGTTTGACGCTCTCCAACTCCTCCCCGAAAAGATTCGCCGCCTTGTTCGTCGCGCTCTGGGTGGCTGCCGGCGCGGCCTGCGCCCAGCCGGATCCCCTGTTCACCCAGATCGACGGGATTGTCACCGAACTGAGCGCCATCACCGGGCTCGCCAGGCTCCGCCCGGTCGACTACGACCACATTTCCAAGGACGAAGTGGCGCGCATCATGGCCCAGTCGATCGAGGACGAAATCAAGCCCGAGGAGATCCGGGCCGAGGAGCTGGTACTGAAGAAATTCGGGTTCGTGCCCGCGGATTTCGATCTGAAGAAGACCACGCTCGCGCTGCTCACCGAACAGGCCGCGGCGTTCTACGATTACCGGAAGAAGAAGCTCTTCGTCCTCGATTCCACGGCGGATCCGTTGCAGGGCCTGGCGCTGGTCCACGAACTGGCCCACGCGCTCGCGGACCAGCACTTTAACCTCCAGAAATTCGTCGCAGGCGCCAACCGCAAAGACGACAGCGAACTGGCCCGCATGGCCGTGATGGAGGGTCAGGCCACCTGGCTGATGTTCGAGCATCTGGTGCGGCCCACGGGCCAGTCGCTCAAGGACTCCCCGGAGCTGGTGGCGCTGATGAGCCGGGCCCCGGAACTCGCCCGCGGGCAGTTTCCGGTGTTCGACCGCGCGCCGCTCTACCTGCGCGAGAGCCTGCTGTTTCCCTATTTCAAGGGGATGCTCTTCCAGCAGGCTCTGGTTCAGAAACTGGGCCAGGCCGCCTTCACCGAGATGTTCCGCCACCCTCCCGTCAGCACCCAGCAGATTCTGCATCCGGAAAAGTACTTCGCGGGCGTGCTGCCCGTGGCGCCTCCCCTGCCGCGCTGGGAACTCCGCCGCAAGTGGCGCATCCTCGGCGAGGGAGCGTTCGGCGAATTTGACCATTCCGTCCTGTTGCGGCAATACATCGGGGAACAGGAATCCGCCCGCATCGCCCCCGAAGGCATAGGGGCCTACTACCGATTGCTCGAGGACAAGGCCGATGGGCGCCTGGTCCTGCTCTACTCTTCCGAATGGTCCAGCGAGGCGGCGGCGCGGGATTTCTTTGCGCTCTACCAGCGGGTCTTGAAGGGCAAATGGAAGTCCTTCCGAGCCGATTCCCAGACCGCCAACAGCGTCTCTGGCGAGGGCGACGACGGCTACTTCCTGCTGACTCTCGACGGCACGCAAGTCTCCAGCGTCGAGGGGATGAGTTCGCCAAAGGAGGCGCCCGCAGCGCCCGCGAACACGATACACTGAGACTTCAAAGGAGGATGAGTGACTCGCCGCGTCTCTGCACTTGCAATTGGCCTGGGAATTCTGGTTGCGCCTCTGATCGCCGCCCAGGTCCCGCGTCCGGCCCCCGAGTTTCCCATCCGGCTGGTGGACGGGCATCAGCTCTCGCTTAGCCAGTTCCGCGGCAAGGTGGTGGCGCTCGCCTTTGTGCAAACCACCTGTCCGCATTGCCAGCACCTCTCGGTCCTGTTGAACCGAATGTACAAAGAGTACGGGCCGCGCGGTTTTCAGGTGCTCGGCGTGGCCTTCAACCCCATGGCCACCATGCTGGTGCCCGACTTCGTCAAAGCCCTCGATCTCACCTTCCCCATCGGAGTGGGGCTGCACGAGGAGGTTGAAAGCTATCTTCAGCACCCGCCCTTGGAGATCCTCTACGTCCCACAGTTGGTGTTCATCGACCGCCAGGGGATCATCCAGGCGCAGTACGCGGGCCAGGACGACTTCTTCAAGGAGCCGGCGGACGAGGCCAATCTGCGCCGGCAGATCGAGGCGCTCTTGACGAAGAAGCCCGCTTCCCTTTCCGGTCCGCAGGCGATAAAATAGTTCCTAGCGCGCCCGTAGCTCAGCTGGATAGAGCGCTTGCCTCCGGAGCAAGAGGTCGGCAGTTCGAATCTGCCCGGGCGTACCACATTCTCTCCCTCCTTTTTGGGGGACACACCTTAGTACGCCCTCCTGCGTCATCCCCGCCGCCGACGCGCGTAGTACGCCCCCAGGTGTGGGTATACAGGCCCCATAATTGGGGTAAATAGTAATAGCCAGGCTGTCTTTTTTTCCCTAGTTTGTAGCTATAATGCCTTGAAACCGGGGTCCATTTATGTTAAATGTACAGTGCATGCACGCACTCTCCGGCTCTGGCAGAGGCGTAGCTACCCGCGCAGCTCGGCAGAAACGATCGTGGGTGGGGCATAGCGTGGCAGACATCGTCTAACTCCAGCGTACAAGAAAGGGGCAGGATAGGACCCCATGGGACAAGCCATTGCTTCTCGCAGTACCGCCTGGGGAAATGTAGTGGTTATGGCCGCGACGCCGTCCGTTGAATCCGAGCCGGACGAGAGCGCAGCCTCAAACTGGTTTCCCCTGGCACTTCCCGGCGCCTCGCCCTCCATCCGGCTGAACCCCGATCTGGTGGACCGGCTCGAGCGCGAGGTTATCGACAGTTTCAAATCGCTTACCAAGCGCGGTTCCGAAGTTGGAGGCATCCTTTTAGGACGCGTCGCCTCCAATCCCCGCACAGTATTTGTAGAAGACTTCGAACTGGTCCCCTGCGCCTATATGCGGGGCCCGCTCTACCTCCTCTCGGATTTTGAGAAGCGTCGCCTGGAGGTGGCCATTCGCAATCGGAAGAACCGCGACTCCCACCTCATCCCCGTTGGTTTCCTGCGCAGCAACACCCGCACCACCTTGGCTCCGGACGATGAGGATGTCTCGGTCCTCAGCACGTATTTCGGTGGCTCGGATAGCGTGCTCCTGCTGATTAAGCCGTTCTCGATGAAGCCCTGTCTGGCCGGCTTTTTCGCCTGGGGAAATGGGGAGTTCCAGCAAGCGCCCGACTCCGTCCAATTCGCGTTCCGGCGATCGGAATTGTTGCCCAAGCGGGGGCCGGTTCCGGCGCTTCGGCGAGTCGAGACCGTACTCCCCCTGCCGGTAGTGTTGAAGGAAGAGACTCGGCTCCCTGTTAAGGCGGTTGCCGCGCCGCTCGAGCCGCCGCCTCCCGTGGTGGTATCGATCATTGAGGAGAGCCAGCCGGTCGC
>PMEV01000123.1 GCA_003154855.1 Bryobacterales bacterium | reverse complement strand
CTCCTGGTCGGTGGGAATTCCGGCCAGGGAGCGATAGAATGCGACCGCCCGGTTAATCGAGGAAGCCTCGTGTCCCGTGGACAGTCGGCTCGCGTTCCGCCCGGTGCGCGCGATGCTATAGTACCGCCAGACGCTCTCCGATTCGCGGTCCAGAAAGTAGATCGACTGCATCTCACCGGGATGGAACAGGGTCACAAAGAAATAGCGCATCGTGCTGACGTTCTCGACATCGAAGACCAGCCGGTCCGGCGAAGCCGCGTCGACGTGCATCCGGTAGATGGCCGTGCCGGAAAGATTATCGACCTGTTCCGAGTAAAGCACCTTGCCTACCGTCATTTCATCGGGCGTGAAGTCCGGGCGGCGGTGGCCTGGCTGCGAGTCCGTCGAAGCGTGCGCGCTCACAATCAGCGTCTGCCACCGCTGGTGAGTGGTCGACCAGTAGCGCATGCCCGCGAGTTCTGAAATCGCCCCGATGTGGCGCAGCAAGTCCTCAGATCCCGAGGCAGACCGAAATCGCGCGGCTGTGGTTACCAACGTCGCGAAGCCTGGCGCAGTCCAACCGGTGCATGCGGGTGGTTTCCAATCGCGGCCGAAATCGGACTCGCTCCAGAACTTGACTGCGGGGGGACTGTCCAGACCGGGATAGGGCGGAATGGGGTCGCTTCCGCAGGGCGGCTGCGGCCCTGGTTGCGCATAGCCGGACGCCTGCCAGAGCAGCAGCGCCGCGACCACAATCCGGACGCCGCGTCCGGTGCCGGTCCGGCCAGGCGTCGCATGGCGTGAGTCTGCGCTCATTTAGCCTTAGCCATCATCGATTGCTCCACATGCCGGCAGCCCCGTGAACCGGCATGTGGCGTTCGCGTGAGAGGCGGCCAAGCGCCTACTGCCAGTGCCCCTCCACAAAAACATAGCCGTCTCTTCTGTGAACCCAGCGATGCGCTACCCAATGAGCATGTGCCCGTGGAGGCTGCTCCCACCTGCCCGGGGTCCAGGCGTAGGCGTTGTTGTCGTAACGATGGTACCCGGATATCCACACATGGTCACGGCTGGGCCGCGGCCCCCGCGTCTCGTGTATAGATATGGGCGGCCGGACGCGCACCACAATCTCGGCCCCCCAAGCGCTGAAGACCAGCGCGCCGGCAAAGACCAATCCGATCAATCGCTTTAGAACCATAACAGGCCCTCCTCTTCTTGATATCGGCGGTTAGAGATGCACGTGTATGGCCGTATGCAAACGCCTGACAGGCCAACAGGCCGCTACGCGCGGAGCGGCAAAACCTGCACTCAAGTGCAGCACACGTCAGTCAGCCGGAGGCAGAGTGAAGTAGAATGTCGATCCCTCTCCAGGCGCCGACTCCATCCACATTCGACCGTCATGCCACTCGACGGCCTTCTTGCAGAATGCGAGTCCCAGCCCGTTCCCGGGGTGCTCTTTTCCGTGCAGGCGCTTAAACACGCCGAAGATGCGGCCGTGGAATGCCGGGTCTATACCAGGGCCGTTGTCTCGCACGGGGAACACCCATTCGGAACCCTCGCGTCTGGCTGAAACGTGAACGCGCGGAGAAGGCGTGGCGCAGTATTCGACGGCGTTTCGAATCAGATGATGCAGGACCTTGGCCAGTATTTCGAAGTTTCCCGTGACCGTCGGCAGAGGGTCATGGGTAACGATCGCGGCCCGTTCTGCGATCTGCTTGTCCGTTAGCAGGAGCGCCTGGCCTAGGACCGCTTCCATATCCGTCCGGGACACCTGCCGGTCGCCCGTGCCAGTGGCCCAGTAGTCCACCACGTCGGCGAGCAGCGACTCCATGCGCGCAGCCCCCTCCCGGATGCGATCCAGGAACACGCCGGCATCGGAATCGAGGCGGCCGGCATAGGTCTTGGCCATCAGTTGACTGTAGGAGGCCACCTCCCGGAGAGACTCGCGCAGGTGGTGAGCCGTCATCGAGACAAACTCCTCGAATTCCGCGTTCGCACGGTCCAACCGTTGGTCAGAGTCGCTCATTTGCAGTCCGCGCGCCGGGGTGCTTGGGAATTGTGAACTTGAACGTTGCGCCCCGCCCTTTTTCCGACTCCACCCAGATCCGTCCACCCTGGCGCTCGACAACCTTCTTACAGAGCGCCAGACCCATGCCGGTGCCGGGAATCTCGCTTCCATGCAGGCGTTTGAACATGCCAAACACCCGGTCGAAGTCCTCCGCATCGATACCGACTCCGTTGTCCCGCACGGCAAACAGCCACCCTTCCGCGTCCCAGTTCGCCGAGACGTGGATTCTGGGGGTTTCCTCGCCTCTGTACTTGATCGAGTTGGAAATGAGGTTCTGGAAAAGCTGCATCAGCATCACCTCATCGGCTGCCACAGCCGGCAACGGATCGGAGGTAACGGTGGCGCCGCTCTCCGCAATGGCCACCTGGAGGTTGAGCAGCGCCTTGGCGAGGACGGCGCCGCAATCGATCGAGGCGAGGCTGCCCTGTTCCCGCTCGGTGATCTCCCAGTAGGCGAGCAGGGCCTTGAGCAGGGCTTCTATCCTCAGGGCGCCCTCCACCGAATAGGAAATATACTTGTCCGCGTCTTCGCCCAGCCTTCCCTTATACTCTCGTTCCAGGAGCTCGGTAAAACTTACTACCATCCGTAGAGGCTCCTGTAAGTCGTGCGTGAGCGCATAGGCAAAATGCTGCAGTTCGGCGTTGGTGGTCCGGAGCGCTTCTTCGGCCTGCCGACGGTCGGTGGCGTCCTCAATCGCCAGGAGGATGGTCCGCGCCTGCGCATTCGGATTGAAGATCTCGCTGGCATTGAGCAGCATCACCTTGCGTCCGACATGTTCGAATTCGTGCGTCACCTCGAAGTCCCGGAACGTCGAGTGCGCGGGGAGAACGCTCTCCAGCAGCTCGCGTAGTTTCGGGATGTTCCATTGTCCGTTCCCGAGGTCGTAGATAAGACGCTCCTCCGTCTCGTCCCGCACGGCCCGAAACGTGTCGTAGAACGTCTTGTTCGCTTTCAAGACCCGGAGATTCTGGCCCAGGATGACCAGAGGCTCCCGCACCGTTTCGACGATAGCTTCGGCGAAATCCTGGCCGCGTTTTGCGGCGTCGATATCGATCAACATCAGCACAGCGCCGTCGGTTTTGCCATCCGGCCCCGCGGACGGGAGGACGCGGAGCGAATACCAGCGGCCGTGCGAGTCGCGGACATCCCGCGGCTTGCGATCGCCGCCCCCCAACGCGTCCAGCAGCAACCGCCGCAGGTCGGGCAGTTCGATTTGGGGCCGAAGATCCGTGATCGACCGCCCGACGTCGGAGGCGATCAGGTTCAACATCGGTTCCATGGCGCGGGTAAAGCGGCGAATGCGCAGATCCCGGCCCACCATCACCAGGGGTATGCTGATGCTTTCGAGGAGGTTGGTCAGATCCCGGTTGACCTGGCTGAATTCCACATTGCTGATCTTCAGCTCTTCGTTCAGCGTGCTCAGCTCTTCGTTGGCCGATTCCAGCTCTTCTTGCGCGGTCTCCAGCTCCTCGTTGCCAGCCTGCGCCTCTTCGTTCGCCGCCCTTAGCTGTTCCAGGGTGGTTGCATTATCCTCGACGATCGATTGCAGGTACTCTTTGGTGGCTACAAGCTCACGCTGCAGCCGGGCGCTTCCTTCGTCGTCCAGTATCGCGGGCCTGCGTATCGCCCGCGGGCCAGCCGTCGCCGCGGCGTCCTCGAACAGGACCAGAAAATAGCGTTCCTTGGAAGAGGACGAGCCCGTGAACGGGCTTACCGTGATTGTGACGTCTTTTAACTGGCCACCGTCCTCGATCCGGAAGCCGTCCTCTTTGGCTGCGGCGTTCGTTTGTCTGGCAGTTCGGATCGCTTTGCCCAGCCCCGCAATCAAGCCCTCGCGCGCCAGTTTCAGAACATTCTGGGTCGGCTCGCCCGGCGAGAGTTCGAGGTACGGAGCCGTGCGGCCCCGGATCTGAACGATATTCATAGCATCGTCGATGATGGCTCCGGGGGGGCCGTGTTCCGCAAGCACCAGCCGGTCGGCTTCTCTCAGCACCTCCGGCCCCGCTCGGCCCTCGGCGATTCTCTCGCGGGGATCCATCCGGCCTTCGGCGCGGCGGCCTTCGCTCAGGCGCGGCTCCGGCCTGTCCGCAGCCCGTCGCACGCAATAGATCTTGTGGGTCTTCTCCACGTGATCGAACGAGTCGGAAAGCGTGCCGATGCTTTCCGATGGACCGAGTGCCAGGAAGCCGGTTGGCTTGAGGGAATAGTGCAGGATCGACAGCACCTTGCGCTGCAACACGGCTCCCAAGTAGATCAGCACGTTACAGCAACTGATGAGGTCCAGCTTGGAGAAAGGCGGGTCTTGCGCCACGTTGTGCCGGGCAAAAACGCACACGTCGCGTATGGACTTCGCGACCTGGTACCTGCGTTCCGTCCTGGTGAAGAACCGGGCCAATCGTTTCGGGGAGACATTGGCCAACGCGGAGTCCTTGTACGCGCCCGCGCGGGCTGCTTCGATCGCCGTTTCGCTGATATCGGTGGCGAAGATCTCGAACGGAACGCTCAGTTTCGCATCGTCCAGGAATTCCATCAAGCAGATGGCGATCGAATAAGCTTCCTCGCCGGTGGCGCACCCAGGCACCCAGATCCGTATCGGATCCTCGGGCCTTCTATTCTCCACCAGAGCGGGGAACACCTTCTTCTTCAGTTCCTCGAAGAGGGCTGGCTCCCGAAAGAATGCAGTGACGGTGATAAAACACTCCTCGCACAACGCCTTTGCTTCCTCGATACTCCGCTCGATATGCCGGCTGTAGTCTTCCATGTTGGCGAAACCGTGGAGAACCATGCGCCGCTTGATGCGTCGCGCGAGGGTGCTGTGCTTGTAGAGCGTGAAGTCCACCCCGGAGGCGCTGCGCATCAGCCGGAGTATCTTGGCCAGTACCTGATCCCCCGGCGGCTCACTCGCCTCCCCCAGCTCGATCGGGACCTGAGAATTCCGCGCGATGGCCACCAGTCGCTGCGCGATCCCGGCCGGCGGCAGCACAAAATCCACCGCACCGGCTGCGATGGCGCTGCCTGGCATGCCGTCGAACTTCGCGGTTTGCGGTTCCTGAGCGAAGGTGACACCGCCCGCGGCCCTGATCGCCTGGAGGCCCAGCGTCCCATCGGATGCGGTTCCCGAGAGAACCACGCCGAGCGATTTGCTGCCCCGGTCTGCCGCCAGGGCCCGGAGAAAGGAGTCGATCGGCATGTTGCGGCCGCTGGCTGGCCGGGGCAGGGTCTGAAGAACGCCATCGGAAATGACCAGATTGCATCGTGGCGGCATCACGTAGACATGATTGGCCTCGGCGCGTGTCTCGCCTTTCACCTCCGAGACAGGCATTCGGCTGGCCCTGGAAAGCAGTTCCGTCAGGTGGCTCTCGTGGTCTGGATCGAGGTGCTGAATCAGCACGAATGCCATGCCGGTATCGTCCGGCAGATGGCTCAGCAGCTCCGTGAATGCCTCCAGTCCGCCGGCGGAGGCTCCCACGCCAACAGCCAGGGGGCGTTCCACGGCGGCTGGCCGTACGGTAGCGATCGCGGAAGCGGGCTTTACGGCTCTTGTGGAGGTCTTCTTTGGCGCCCGCGGGGAACGCCCGACTGCGCCTCGTCGACGACTGCCGGTCTTATTTGCCAAACGCCACCATACCTTTCTCGCCGGGAGGAGCTTAGCACGTCTCGTGCCACTCTCGCGTCAGCCCCGGCTGGCGGCCCGCCAACTGACTGATTGTAGCGCCGTCAGTTGGCCGTGGCTCCCGCGAGCAGATCCTTGATGATCTTGCCGATTTCCATGAATTGATCCAGACCGGAAGGCTTGGTGATGAATTGGTTAACTCCGAGGTCCTTGAGCATGGCCTCGTCCCGCCGGGACCGGGAAGAACTCCACACGCACACGGGCACGCCGCCCAGGTACCCGGCGCCGCGGATCTCGCGCAAGATGTCTTCTCCGGTGTACTTGGAGAGGTTCAAGTCCACCAGGATCAGGTTGGGAGCCGACGCATCCGTATAGGCCCCCTGCCTGCGGATGAAAGCGAGGGCTTCGCCGCCGCTCAGCAGGTGGATCAGTTCAAATCGGAGATCCTGCATCTTCAGCGCCCGATCCAGAAGGAAAACGTCCGAGGCGTTATCTTCAATGACCAGAATGCGGGCTGCGGGAAGAACCGAAGCGTATTCCATGCTAACTCCAAGCGACCGGCCGCTCTTTATCATTTCACACTCGATCGTGCCAGGGTTTGCGGTGGCACCTGCCGGGCCCGTACGACGAACCGCTTGGGCGCGGCTCCGATATAGAAAAAGGGATAACAGGTCACTAGCGTCAACACGTTCTCGCCTGACGGAGCGAGCACCCCAACATCGCTCGGCTCCACCACCCTGAGCGATTCAACCTCGTACCTGAAATCGCCTTTCAGCGTCGAGAATCGAATCTCGTCCTTGGTCCTCAAGTCCTTTAGCGGGCGAAAAAACGTGTCCCGGTGCCCGGAAAGGCCCACGTTGCCGGCCTCGCCCGGCAGCGCCGTGCCGGGGATGTGTCCGACTCCGCGGCGGAGAGCGGTTCTGCCAGTTCCCTCGACGACGATCGCCGAAAGGCCGAGACGTGGGATCTCCATGCGGCCGATCAGGCCGTTGGCCGCGGCGACGGGCGTACTCAAGCTTGCCGCGCCCCGATCCCGCAGCATGCGGTCGAGATCCAGGTTTTCGCGCCTCTGGAACGTCCAGGCGTCCACGAGAGCGAATGCGCAATAGCCCAGCAGAATGACGGCGCAGGCCAAGAGCGCACGCTGGGCCCACTTCAGAATCCGCCTAAGCGGTTCTTTCTCGACGATCAGCTTCATTTGGCGCTCGTCTCGCCAAGTCGTGGTTCGCCGCCGGGGATGTAGCCGGTGCGCGTGCGCACGGATAGTTTGTCGTGGCCCTCGGCCCGGGCAAGCACCCGAATAGCGCGATAGGCACGGCTGTGAGTCGGGTTGAGTGGAACATACCCGATCGTGTATTGATGGCGGATGTCCCGGGCGATGCGCTCGCAGATGGCCACCACTTCGCCGATCTCGCCGGGAAGAAAGGCTTCGCCGCCCGTCGCCTGCGCCAGGCGCTTGAGCACCCCGGGGTTCCGGTCCGGATCGTCCTGATCGAACAGGCCTACAGTGTAAATGACGGCACTGGATTGCCCGGCCAGTTTCATGACCTGGGCCAGGCTTTGCGTGCTCGCGTTGTCACCGCCATCACTGACGACGATCAGCACTTTCTTGTCCCGGCTGCCGGCCTGCAATTCCTCTAACGCCTTGACGATCGCGTCGTAAAGAGCCGTCTGGCCTCCGGTAGGTAGGGCCGTGATCGCGCTCTCGAGCTCGGCGGCGCTATGTGTGAATCGGATCGTTGCGGGCAGACCCAGCGACACCTTCTCGTTGAAGTTGACGACAAACATTTCGTCTGCCGGGTTGCTGGACCGCACGAAGGTCTGGGCGGCGGCGGACACCTCCGCAAGTTTGGGCCGCATGGTTGTGCTGTGGTCGACAACCAAGCCCACGGTGACCGGAACATCTTCGTTCTTGAAGAGCCGGATGCGTTGCAGCGCACCGTCCTCATAGACCTCGAAGCCCTGTTCGCCTATATCGGAGGCGAAGCCGCCTTGCCGGTCGGTCACTGTAGCGTGTAGCACTACTAGATTAACGTCCACCGAAATCCGGAAAGACTCCGGGGATGGCGCCTGCTCGCCGGCGTAACCCACCAGGCCAGCCAGGAGAAGAACGGGGAGCGCAATTGCTTTCGCCACGCCGCGCTCTCCCGCCTGCGATAGCCTTCTCCTCATAGCCGCTGGCTCTTGATTCTTCGGATGAGCATTGCTCTTCTCCAAGGCCAGACTATTCCACCAGCCGCAGGCGCGCCACAAAAAGAGGCGCGCCGCGTGGTGGACCAGCGCCTTACAGAACGCGCTTTTGCACCAGTCGGAGGGTCCAGGCTCCGCCCAAAGCGAGCAACCCGAGCAGTTCCACAAGGGGTAACTCACTACCCGTTTTCGGGAGCTGCGCCTCCGCTACCTGTACCGGTTCGGCCTGCACCGCTGCCGGAGCCGGCGGCGGGGTAACCACCTGGGCGACTTCCACCTCTTCTCCCGTGGGTTTAATCGCCATGACGGGCGCCTGCTTCAGTTGAACGACCACCGGGTGGTCCACAGACTGGATCGGCTCCGCGACTTCCACCGGGAGCTCGACCGCCGTGAAGAGAACGGCCGTGTTGGCGGTCTTGGCCAACTCCATGGCTTTCGCCCGCGGGTACACGAACTCTTCGCCAATGTTGTTGCCGGGATAGAACCATGCCCGGAGCGCTTCCGGCTGACCAGCCGGCCGTTCCCGGAAGGTAACTACGGTCTTGCCAGTCGCCGTGAGGCGATTGTTCGGGATGGCCAGGATGGTGGCATAGACTACCGTTTGGTCCTTNNGGCAACACTCCCCACCCCTTCAGGTGAACGCCTGGAATCTCGACCGGCGCGCTGAAGGTCATCACAGTCTTCCTGTTCCACTGGTCCGCCTGGGCAACTGGCGCCAGTACCAAGCCCATTAGCCCCAGGCCAAACACGGTTGTTGTTACTGTTCTCAAGATACTCATCTGCTCCCTCTCCTTTAATCTAGAATCTGAGCGACCGGCTTTTCGCTCTGTTGGGCACCTGTGCCTGCAGATTCGGCTGGCTGGCCGCACGAGGAAGGACAAGCACTCCGAGGTCCATCGCCACACGCGCGCAGAGAAGCGGGTCTGGCGGCGTGCTTCAGGGCCGTGCTTGCTGCACCTTAGAGGAAAAGGCGGCGCAGCGCCCAAGCATCTGGCCTAGCCACTTGAGCAACCGGTTCATGCAGGTATTGCCACACGGAATGCAGGAATTGCTGTGGACCGGAACTGGCGGGAAAACTCNNGCCAAACTGTTACTGGGAGGAGCCCGTCAACCACCCAGGTACTCGACGTGAGCGTACGTCCCTAACCGCGGGTTGTAGGCGAGATACCAGCCGACGTGGTCGGGATCCTCGTAGATCACGATCTGATCGCCGGCCCAGTTCCAACCAGCGACGATGTTGTAATCGTATGGTGCGACGTCCCAGTAGTAATTGCCAAACCAGAAGCGCTCCCGGTTTCCTCCCACAAGCACGAATACATGCTGCGGCCCAAAGCCGCCGCCGAAGCGTCCGTGCGACCACGGCTGATCGATGTGGTAATGCGCATCGTTGGCGCCGCTGTCATGTCCGATCCACCGGCTGTTCTTGGCGTCAACGTGCGGGACGTCCGGATGACCTTTCTGATGCACGGCGATGTGGTTCTCAACCGACGCATTGGACTGCTGCTGACCCTGTACGGACGAACCGCGCGCAGGCTTGGAGGCTTTCGCTGGAGCAGGACCGCGAGCGGGAATGTGTCCACCGCCAACCTCGGCCTTGCGACCGCCGCCGCGTTGCTCCCCACCGCGCCCCTGATCCTGCGCAAAAGCTGCCACGCAGACTAGAACCGATAGCACTACGAACTTCTTCATGCCAATCCTCCCTGGCGATATTTCGCCGTCAAGCTCCTTGCACGTGTGGTGCCACCAGGCCGAGTTGACTCGCAACCTGCGGCAAAGATCGCTACGCGAACTCCGGCGATGCCTCCGAGAGTGCCGTCAGCTAGCGTGGCCTCGGCAAAGCCGGTGCAAGATCTGTCATCGGAAGTGCAGCTTTTGCCCCGTGGACGCTCGTGATCCGCTCGGTGCGAAACCAATAACAGATCCCAGTGATGACTGCCAGATCGATGAGCAACCCGGCCAGGGCATTCCCGCCGACATCCGGATTGAAGATCAGCGGCAGATTTCCAAGGACGCCCACCAGGAAGACGTAGGCCCCGAGCACGCTTAAGGCCCAGCGTGTCTTTCGGCCGGACACGAGCAGCGCGGCCCCCGCCAATTGCAGAGGGCCGCTGAGAACGAGGGTGTGAACTCCGAATCCCCAGCGGCCGTCAGGCGACAATTGCACCACCAGCCCCGTGGCGCTAAGCGTTTCGGCGAGTCCCGAAACGCAAAAGCAGACCGCAATGAACAGTCGCACCCACGTTCGCAGGCTCATCCTTCTCGCCCCGCAGGATGATTTCTAAAGGCCGCTGGGGGTGTGGCTTTCGCGCCCGGAGTCCGTCAGCGCGCGCGACCATTCGTCGGCCTGCTTCTCGGCCTCCGCTCTCGCCACTCCGTACCGCTCCTGAATTCGCCCGACCAACTGGTCCTTCTTGCCGGCGATCGTTTCCCAGTCGTCATTGGTGAGTTTCCCCCAACGCTCGCGGGCAGAGCCGGTGAACTGCTTCCACTTGCCTTCGATTTGATCCCAATTCATGTGTTCTCCTATTGACGGTTCATTCCAGAGCGGGTTGCGGGAGCCGCCTAAAGGCGGAGTTGTCCCAACAGCATCAAGGCGATCACCACCACTAACACCACGCCCAGAGTTCCGCTCGGGTAGTAACCCCAGCTTCTGCTGTACGGCCATCGAGGTGCGAGCGCGAGCAACAACACGACCAGCAAGAGTATCAGCAACATAATCGTCTTCCTTTCGGTTTCCCAACCTCGCTTCCATGCACGTTGGCCGCCGTTTGAGGTCGGGGCGTTAATGGGGCAAGGTGGCAGCTATCCGGCCTCTGCACTCAGCCAAATGTGCATCCTTTAAAGGCAAGTTCTGCACCTGCGCATGCTGTCCTGCCCCGTATCTCCGCATCGCGCTGCTGTCGTCGGACAACGAAGGCGCATCGCTGGCGAGGTGCACGAGAGCGCCAGCCAATTCTTCCGCGATAGACGGAATGGCCGTCTGCGTGCACACCTCGGAGTGATGTCAACGGAGGTTGATCACTATGCAATTCGATCGAGCTACAGGTATCGCCGCCCTGTTTCTGCTTTTCGCGACGATTGTGCCTGCCTACGCGCAGCACGAACAGCAAAAGGAACAGGCCAAGCCTGAAGGGCAACAAGCAGCGCGGCCAGCCGCACAAGAGCAGCACCCGCAGCAGCAGCAACAGCGGGCGCAGCAACCGCAGCCGCAGCAACAGAGGGCTCAGCAACAGCAGCCGCAGCCGCAGCGGGCCCAGCAGCCGCCGCAGCAGCAGCGGCCTCAGCAACAGCAGCAGGCCCAGCAACAGCAGCAGCAGCGGGCCCAGCAACAGCAGTTGCAGCAGCAGCAACAGCGGACTCAGCAACAGCAGCAGCAACAGCGGGCTCAGCAACAGCAACCGCAGCCGCAGCAGCGCGTCCAGCAGACTCAGCAACAGCGGCCACAACAGCAGCAGGCCCAGCGGGCCCAACAGACTCAGCAACAGCGGCCGCAACAACAGCAACAGGCCCAGCAGCAGCAACCACAGCGCACGCAGCAGCAGGCGGTCGCCTGGCAGCACCAGCAAGGATGGCAGCACGGCGGCGGCTGGCAGGGGCACAGTACCTGGCAGCAGGGGCGCGATCAAAACTGGCAGAGCGACCATCGCACCTGGGCGCAGCGTGGAGGCTATGGCGGTTACTACATTCCCGATGCCAGCTTCAGTCTCTCTTTCGGGAATCGACACGGGTTCCGGATGCACAGCCCCTTCACCATGTACCTGGGGTATCCGCGCTTCTCGTACGGCGGCTATTCGTTCATGCTCGTGGATCCCTGGCCGGAGTCCTGGGCAGTGAACTGGTTCGATACCGACGACCTCTACATCGGTTATGACAACGGGTACTACCTTTACGACCGCAGTTATCCGGGCGTCGGACTTGCGATCACGGTTGCACTGTAGCTAACGTACGTGCTCCGACGACCGGTCGGAGTACGCGCTGCAAGGAGGAAAAGTGACGAACAGGACGATCCAAATGAGATTTCGGCAGGCACTCGGCACGGTTTGCATCCTGCTGCTCCCGGCGGGTGCGCATCTAGTGGCGCAAGAACAGCCGCCACCAGGCGAGCAAGCGCCGCCGCCGCAAGCCGGGCCTCCCGCACAGGCGCTGTTGCCGGACCAGTTAGCCGATCTGGTAGCGCCCATCGCGCTCTATCCGGATTCTTTACTCAGCCAGGTCCTGGTCGCCGCCACCTATCCGCTCGAGGTCGTCGAAGCCGGGCAGTGGCTGCAGCAGAATCGCAACCTACGCGGCGCCCAGATGGTGGAGGCTGCCCGCCAGCAAAACTGGGACGCCAGTATCCAGGCGCTGGTGGTCTTCCCGGATGTAATCACCCGGCTGAACTCGGACATTCGCTGGACCACCGATCTCGGGAACGCATTTCTCGCTCAGCAGGCCGACGTCATGAGTGCCGTGCAGCGACTGCGGGCCCAGGCCAGCCAGGCGGGCCGATTGAAGTCCAACTCCCAGGTGAGCGTCACGAC
>PMEV01000407.1:217-10874 GCA_003154855.1 Bryobacterales bacterium | reverse complement strand
GAACTCTAACGTCGAACGTGTCGCTGTCAAACCAGCGCGCGGCCTCCGTGCTGAAAGTTCTCACGACGCAGTACAACGTGGCTGCCAGCCGGCTACAGGCTTATGGCGACGGGCCTTACGCGCCTGTGGCATCGAACGATTCCGATGACGGACGAGCGCGAAATCGCCGCGTCGAACTGGTAAAACAATAAACCGCGGCGCCGAAAGACTGTCAAATGAGAGACGGTCGGCGTCCNNAAGTTGGACCGAAGTAACTCCCGCCTGCTCGCCAAGCGCCTGCCAACACCGGCCAGATTGGGCCGCTAACACGATTGGGACAGATAAACCCCCTTGTCGTAGAGTGGCCCCACGCGGGCCAAAAATGTAGGAAGTTGACCGGATTACCCGCCGAAAACGCCGAAGATCTGGGCCACTCGGCGTATGACCGCCTTCGGATTCCGAGGGATAGGGATCAGCGTCCCAGGTTGATGTCGATCACGATTCCGAAGCGGGTTCGAATCCTTGATGGGATCGCCGATCCATTGGGTGGCTCCAGAGAAAATCTTTTAGGCGCGCGCTATGAAATCAATCAGATAGGGCGAGCTTCGGGAATTGAGAATTGGCTCCCCAGTCTGGATTCGAACCTGCAACTCTTCGGCCACCCGGCCAAGGCTTCGCGCTGGCCCGCGAGAGCGGAGCGCGCCCGCCGGTTCATGAATGGAGCTATACTTTCGTGAACCAATGACACTGAGAACTCTTGTCGCCACGACCATCCTGATATCGCTTTCGTCCACGGCAGCCTTCCCGCAGGCGAAGCCCTCGAGCAACATCCCGCACCTGGAAAAGCAAGGAACCGCCACGCAATTGATCGTGGAGGGCAAACCGTACCTGGTGCTGGGCGCGGAATTGAACAACTCCAGCGCCTCCAGCATGGAATACATGCGGCCGCTCTGGCCCAAGATCGCGGCCACCAACCTCAACACGGTGCTGGCAACGGTGTCCTGGGAGTTGATGGAGCCCGAGGAAGGCCGCTTCGACTTCAGCCTGGTGGACGGGCTGATTCAAGATGCCCGGCGGAACAACCTGCGCCTGATCGTGATCTGGTTCGGAAGCTGGAAGAACGGCAAGTCCACCTACCAGCCGGTGTGGGTCAAGACCAACCAGCAGCGGTTCCCGCTCATCCAGGACGAGAAGGGCAAGGGCCTGCCGACCTTGACCACGCTGAGCGACGCCAACCGGGACGCCGATTCGCGCGCCTTTGCCGCGTTGATGAAGCATATCCGCGAGGTGGATGGCGACACACACACCGTGATCATGATGCAAGTGGAGAACGAAGTGGGAGTTCTCGGCCCCTCCCGCGACCACTCGCCGGTGGCCAACCAGGCCTTCGCGGGCCCCGTGCCCAAGCAGTTCATGGACTACCTCCAGCAGCGCCGGGACACTCTGATTCCCGAGTTGCGCGAGCGCTGGAAAGCCGCCGGTTTCAAGACCTCGGGAAGCTGGGAAGAGGTCTTCGGCGCCGGCGTGGAAACCGACGAATTGTTCATGGCCTGGAACTACGCCCGCTACGTCGGCCATGTCGCGGCGGCCGGCAAAGCCGAATATCCGCTGCCCATGTTCGTGAACACCTGGCTGCGCCAGGGAAAGTTCAAGCCCCTGGAAGACATGCCCGGCGGCTATCCCAGCGGTGGCCCGCTACCCCAAGTCATGGATGCCTGGAAGGCCGGAGCGCCGGCTATCGACATTCTCGCGCCGGACGTTCACGTCCCCAACTACAGCGATTGGTGCGCTTGGTACATGCAATCCGGCAATCCTCTGTTTATCCCCGAGTCCAGGGGAGACGCGCGCGGCGTCGCTCATGCGATAACGACGGCCGGCAAGTACGACGGCATCGGCTACTCGCCGTTTGGGATCGACCGGCTCGCGAACCCGGACGGCGAACTCGCCAAGGGCTACCAGGTCCTGTCTCAAGTGGCCCCGCTGATCCTGGAGCGGCAGGGCCTCGGGAAGGTGACGGCCGTGCTGGTGGATGCGGAGTCCCCCAGAGCCAAGGTGCGGCTGGGCGACTACCTGATCGAGGCCCGCTTCGCGAGACGCAGTCAGGATCCGAATGAGCCCGTCGCCGTCCCGGTGGACACTGTGGCCGGCTTGTTCATCCAGTTGGGCCCGGACGATTACGCGATCGTGGCCAGGAGCATGAGTGTCTACTTCGAGTCGGCCGCGGACCCCACCCAAAGCGTAGGCCTGGCTACCGTGGACGAAGGCCAGTTCGTGGACGGCCGCTGGGTCCCGGGACGCCGGCTGAACGGCGACGAAACTCCGGACTGGAGGGCCCTCTGGTTCGCTGGCGACCGCTACACCATTCAGAAGGTCAAGCTGTACCGCTATCGTTGAAGGAATCCGATGAAGAACAAACCAACTCTACGATGCATCACCCTGATCCTGTCGGCGGGCGCCCTGTGTACTATGCCTGGACAGGACGCCAAACCCGCGGCGGAAAAGCCCGCCTTTCCCAGCCTCCTGCCCGGCATCGGTCTGGCGCAGCACGATTTCTTCTACGCCGGAGAGGCCAAGTCGCAGGACATGTACATTGTGCGAAAGGGCCAGATCGTTTGGGAGTTTCACGGTCCCACGGGAAAGGGCGAAATCAGCGACGCCGTGCTCGCTTCTAACGGCGACGTGCTCTTCACGCACCAATTCGGCGTGACGCTGATCGACCGGAACAAGAAGGTGCTCTGGAACTATGACGCTCCGCCGGGCACTGAGATACACACGGCGCAGCCGATCGGCAAGGATAAGGTGCTGTACGTCCAAAACGGCGACCCCGCCAAGGTGGTAGTCGTGAACATCGCGACCGGCAAGACCGAGCGCGAGTTCGTCGTTCCGGTCAAGAATCCGAAAAGCGTACACGGCCACTTCCGGCATGCCCGGCTCACCGAGGCCGGCACGTTGCTGGTGGCGCACATGGACCTGAACAAGGTCGTGGAATACGATTCGAACGGCAAGGAACTCTGGTCGTACTCGCCGGGAGCCGCCACCTGGTCGGCGGAGCGTTTGAAGAACGGGAACACCCTCATCGCCGGCGCGGGACTGGTCCGCGAGGTGAACCCGGCCGGGGCTACCGTGTGGGAGTTTACGCCCGCCGACGTGCCTGACTATCTGTTCAACTCGATGCAAATCGCGAAACGGTTGCCCAACGGGAACACGCTGATCAATACCTGGTTCAATCAGTGGAATGGCCCAGCGGATCCCGCCACGGCGCCGGTTCAGGCGCTGGAAGTCACCCCGGACAAGAGAGTGGTCTGGGCCTTGCGCGCGTGGGGGAACCCGGTGGACCTCGGTCCCTCCACCACGATTCAGTTGCTGGATGAGCCCGGCGTTCCCGAGGCGGTGCATTTCGGAGATCTGAAATAGCCGCTGCCCTTCATCGCCCTCCCCACATCTCTTCGCGAGAAACAGCGGGATTTCGGCGGGAATACGCTATTGACTCGGCGGCGGACCGGCCAGCGCGTGTCCTGCCTGCTCCCAGAAGAACTCGGAAGAGTCCAAGGAGGCGGTCATGCGATCTCTGACCCGGTCCCTGTTCCTGATGGTGTCGAGAAGTCGACGATGGCGTTCCGCGCTGCCCAGCAAGTCGATCCTGTAATCCATCCGCGTACGGATGAGGAAGAAGGCGAAAAGAGGCACCACGATCGTCTCCAGGCTGCTGGCCAGATAGCGGTTGCCGGACAGTTGCCAAAGCGTGCGGTGAAACTCGAGGTCGCTCTGGTAAAAGCGCTCGATATCGCTCGTTTCAGCGGCAGTCTTCATGGTGTCCACCAGGCTCTGCAACTGGTCGAGGTCGCTGGACGAAATGTGCTCCGCAGCCAGTTCAACGGCCAGACCTTCGAGTTCCTTTCTGACACGGAAGATCTGTTGAGCGTCCTCCATAGTCATCTTGGTGATGAAGCTGCCCTTGTTGGGAATTCGGGTGACCAGGCCGGCCCGCTCCAACTCGAAGAGCGCTTCCCGCACAGCGGTATTTCCGACGCCCAACTGCTTGGCCAGCCGCAACTCGACAATTCTATCTCCCGGGCTGAGATCGCCCGAGGTGATCGCTTGCCTGATAACCTCCACGATCCGATGTCTGAGTGTGACCGGCTTGATTGGCGCTACGTCCATGTTCATCCTGCGCAGTTCGGCACGAAGTGAGGCAAAGTGTGAAAACTCCCGGCTATCGGAGACTGCACCGCCAGGCCGCTACCGGCGCTCTGGCGCGGCATCTGCCCCTTCGAAGTGGCGCTCCGCCCGCCATCGGCGGTCTGGCCTGATCGACAGGCGCGAAGTGTGCGCCCCACCCCATCCATCATCCATCTTGCATCGGAGGGAGCCGCCAGCGCAACTGAGATGCCGGAACACGCCCTTGCCAAAAGGGCAACCCGCCGGGAGCCGTTGTCGCTCCACGCCGAGCGGGAACGCCGACTCCGCCCTCGACGCAGAGCCTCTGTACCGCCCCCAGTCGCGCTGCGGGCAATTCCCGAAAGGGCGGCTGACCGGGCTGGGAGCCTAAAAACGGTCTTGACAATAGTCCAATGTTGGATATACTGCATCATGGATAATGCATCATGGCTAGTGCATCATTGGCCCTAACCCGAAAGGGAAGCCCCGGCTAAGGAGCGCAATGGTTCCTGCGCCCAGCGGTGAAGGCCCTTGAGCGCAACCCCAGACTCGAAGGTGCGACGCCGACGGAAGAAACGGGAGGCATGGAGGCATGGCGCCCAATGCAGAGGCAATGCCGGTGCAGAGTGGGGTGAATTCCTCGTACTTCGCACGCCGCGAAGAAACAAGGAGCTTCCCGGCGGCGCCGGCCGATGCCGGCCGGCAACAGGCTCTCAAGCCGCTGATCGAACGGCGGGTAGGTTATCGAGAGTTGGAGACTAACGTTTATCTTATCGCGGGCTTTCGATCCGCGAAGGGGAAAAGAGGACACAACGATGTTCCTTTCAAAGGTCTGCGCAGATCTTAGAAGCAGAGCGGCGAGCATTGTGCTGGCTCTTGCGGTGTTCGGCCTCCTGGCGCCCGCCGTCATGGCGCAACAGGTGGCCGTCGCGGAAATCGACGGATACGTCACCGACCCGAGCGGCCAGGCAGTTGCCGGCGCGCAGGTCAAGGCCATCAACTTGGACAATCAACAGGTGCGCTCGGCCAGCACGGATGTGACCGGCCGCTATGCGCTCCCCAACCTTGCGATCGGGCCCTATCAACTGGAAGCCTCCGCTCACGGTTTCAAGACTTACGTGCAGAAGGGCATCGAGCTGGAAGTGGCCAGCAACCGAAGCATCCCCATTACTCTGCAAATCGGCTCGGTGACCGAGAGCGTGGAGGTCATCGCCAACGCCGCCCAGGTGGAAACCAAAGACAATTCCGTCGCCCAGGTGGTGGACGAGCAAAGGCTGGTCGACCTGCCGCTCAACGGCCGCAATCCCGCCGACTTGCTGAAGATTACCGGCTTTTCCACCTCCGTCATGACCATCAACGGAAACGACCTTACCGGCAGCAAGAACATCCAGGGATCTAACGGTTCAGGCCAGTATTCCGTCGCCGGCAGCCAGGCCAACGGCATCAATTTCCTTCTAGATGGCGGCGACAACAACGACGCCTTCAGCAACGTGAATCTGCCCTTTCCGTTCCCGGACGCGGTCATGGAGTTCAGCGTGCAAACCACCGGTTTGGCGGCCCAATACGGATTGCACCCGGGGGGCGTGGTCAACATCGTCACCAAGTCCGGCGGCAACTCCTTCCACGGCGACGTATTTGACTTCTTCCGCAATCGCGACCTGAACGGGCGGCCCAAAGGGATCTATACTTCGCAACCCGCCCGGGACTCTCTGAAGCGCAACCAGTTCGGCGGCGTTGCCGGGGGCAGGATCATCAAGGATAAGCTCTTTTTCTTCGGCGGCTACGAGGGTACCCGGCAGCGTAGCGACCCGAACGCAAACACCGCTTATGTCCCGACCGCCGCGACGCTGACAGGCAACTTCAGCGTGGTGGATGCCTCCACCGCGAACGGCGGCTGTCTGAAAACGGCCCGGACGCTGAAGGACATGAACGGCAACCCGTACCCCGGCAACCAGATTCCCGTATCCTCGTTCGATCCGGCCGGATTCAAGCTGGCCTCCAACTACTTCCCGAGCACCTCGAGTCCGTGCGGCACCGTGGTTTACGGCGTCCCGGCGAACAACCCCGACGATCAATGGATCGGCAAAGTCGATTACAACATCAGCTCGAAGCACATGTTCTTCGGCCGCTACTTCCTCTACGATTACCTGCAGCTCCCGGTCTTCGATGGACACAACGCGCTGACCACCCAAACTGCCGGCAACTGGGACAAGTCGCAGACCATGACCATTGGCGATACCTATATCCTCAGTGCGAACTCGGTCAACTCCTTCCACGCCACCTTCGACCGCCGCCGCGACAACCGCGCCGGTCCGCTCAACTTACCCAGCCCGGCGGACCTCGGCGTGAACATGTTCCTCAACATGCCGAACTATACGAACCTCAGCGTGACCGGCTACTCGGGCGGCGGGTTCGGAATCGGCTGCGGTAGCTGCGCCCTGGCGAATTTCGACATCAATACCTACCAGATCGCGGACGATTACTCCATCATCCGCGGCAGACACCAACTGGGTTTCGGATTCGACGGCCGCAAGGACCAGTTCAACTCTTACAACAACCAGCAGTCCAACGGGATGTTCACTTTCAATGGCTCGACAACCGGCGACGGCTTGGCGGACCTGCTGATCGGCCGTTTTTCGCAGTTGATCGATGGAAACGTCATCTCCGATTACCTGCGTCAGACGGTGGTTGCCGCTTACGCGCAGGATGCCATCCACGTCACGCCGCATTTCACCGTAAACATCGGCGTGCGTTGGGAACCCTCCGTGCCGGCTTACGACAAGTACGGGCGGGGCAGCCAGTTCAATTGGAACCTATTTACCCAGGGGTGGCACAGCTCGGTTTATCCCGGCGCTCCGGCGGGCGACGTTTTCGCGGGAGACACGGCGCAAGATCCATACGGCAAGGCCTTCACGGCAGCCCACTGGGCCACTTTCTCGCCCCGGCTCGGCCTGGTTTGGGATCCTAAGGGAGATGGCAAGCAGACCATTCGCGCGTCGTTCAGTTTCAATCACGATACCGTCATGCTGTACTATCCCGAGCGCTGGACCACCAATTCGCCGTATGTCTCTTCGATCACGCTCACCAGCGGGCAGTTCTCCAATCCGTTCGCGAAATACGTTTCGCCCGCGACCGGCCAGACGGGCGATCCGTTCCCCGGCACCCATCTCTTCCCCGTGGGGGGCACCTACATCAGCATTCCGGGCAACCTGCCGGTCACTTCGGTGATGATGTGGAATTTCAGTTACCAACGGCAGATTGCCGAAAACTGGGTGGTCAAAGCGAACTACGTGGGTAACGCGGGCCGGCATATCTGGGGTTCGATAGATATCAATCAGGCCAACGGAACCTTGCCCGGCGCCACCACGGCGAACACCAACCAGCGGCGCCTGACATACCTGACCAATCCCGCCACCGGGCAGTATTGGGCCGAAATCCAGCAGACCGACCCCGGCGGGAACTCCGAGTACAACGGCCTGCTTCTTTCAATCGAACGCCACTTCGCCCACCATTACACCGTTCTAAGCACTTACACCTGGAGCCATTGCGAAAGCTCCTGGGATATGGCGGGAGAACTGGCGGGCTACCTTTATCAAAACTCGCTCAGCCGCGCCCAGGGCGAACGGGGGAATTGCGGCTACGACCACCGGCAGATTTTCACCACCACGATGGTAGCCACGAGCCCCGGGTTGGGCAGTGGAGCCGCCAAGGCGGTTACGAAAGACTGGCAACTCTCGCCGATTCTCAACATCTTCACCGGCAACCCGATCCAACTTTCCGATGGCGGCAAGGACATCTCCCTGAGCGGCCAGGGGCTGGATCGGCCCGAGGTGATCGCGCCCACCCAAGTTTATACAGTCCCAGCGGGCGACCCGTCGTACTGGTTCAATCCCGCCGCATTCCAGTGCGCGGGATCCAACGCCACATGCACCCAGTTCAGCGGCCAGTTTGGCAACCTCGGCCGAAACGCCGTGTACGGTCCGGGCCAGATCAATTTCGACCTCGCCTTGACCAGACGGTTCGCGCTGGGCGAGCGTTGGAAGGTCGATATCCGCGCCGACTTCTTCAACTTCCTGAATCACGCCAACGCGAACAACCCGGGCACCAGCATTACAAGTTCCACGTTCGGGGAAATCACGTCGTTCACCGCGCCACGTCAGATCCAACTGGCGATGAAGCTGTACTTCTGAAGTCTGGGGCTCCGCCCCGATAGTCCCGGCGCCGGCCGGAGTGGTTCCGGTATCGCGCGCGCCGCGGTGGTCGCGGCGCGCGCTCCGCAGGGCGAGTCGCGACCACTGCGGGCCAACCACTGCCCGGCGCGAACCTCAAACGGGAATGCGTGGTACAGTCTTAGTTTTCCGGAACCCAAATGCGGCCAGTATTCGCCTCGCTTCGCGATCGCCCCAATGTCTCCGTCCTGATCGTGGGCGGGGGCATCAACGGAATCGGGCTGTTCAATGAGCTGGCGCTCCAGGGAATCGATGTCCTGCTGGTCGAGAAGTCCGACTTCTGCGCGGGCGCCAGCGCCGCCATGACGCGTGTCATTCACGGCGGCCTCCGCTATCTGGAAAACGCCGAATTCCGTCTGGTGCGGGAGTCCCTCCGGGAGCGGAACCTGCTGCTGAGAAACGCGCCCCACTACGTCAAGCCGCTGCCCACCACCATTCCGATCTTCAACTGGACCTCGGGGATCGTCCCGGGCATCCGGAATCTGCTGGGATGGCCCGCCCATCCGGGCAATCGGGGCGCCCTCCTTATCAAGACCGGGCTGCTGCTGTACGATTTTCTCGCCGGCCGCAACTCCCCGCTGCCGCGGCACCGGTTCCGCTCCCCGCGGGCGGCCCTGGTGCTGCGGCCCGCTTTGAATCCCGAGGTGATCTGCACCGCGACTTACTACGATGCCCGGATCACCTATCCGGAACGGTTGTGCCTGGAACTGGTTCAGGACGCCGAGGCCGCNNACGGGCGCCTGGATCGATTTCACCAATCGCGGCCTGGGGCGCGAGTCCCGCTTCATCGGCGGAACCAAGGGCTCCCACATTGTGCTCGACCACCCCGAGCTCGTCCAGGCGACCGGTGACGAGATGATCTACTTCGTCAACCGGGACAGCCGCATCTGCATTTTCTATGCGGTTCAGGGCAAGATCGTCGCCGGCGCCACGGATATCCCCACCGAAGATCCGGAGGCGGTCTGCGACGAAGCCGAGGTGGACTACATTCTCGAGGCCATGCGGCTGGCCTTCCCTTCCATCCGAGTGGACCGCTCGCACGTCGTCTTCCGCTTTTGCGGCGTCCGCCCTCTGCCGCGCAGCGACGCCCTCACTCCCGGTCAGATCAGCCGCGATCACAGCTACCCGGTCCTCGCCCCAGGCAACGGAATCGATTTCCCCATCTACTCCCTGGTCGGCGGTAAGTGGACCACCTTCCGTGCGCTGGCCGAACAGGTGGGCGGCGAAATCCTGCGGGTGCTGGGACGCCCGCGAATCCGCGACTCGGCGAACCTTCCCATCGGCGGCGGCAAGGGCTATCCCAGGATGCCGGAGGGTACCACACTGCCACCACAGCGGCTGACGACGCTCGCGGAGCGCTATGGTACGGGAGCGGATCGAGTCGCCGCCTACTTACAGGCGGCCCCGGATGCTCCGCTGGCCTGTCACGCCGGTTACTCCCGCCGGGAGATCGAATTCCTGGCGCTCAACGAGCGGGTGGTCCACCTCGACGATCTGATCCTGAGGCGTACGTTAATGGCCTTGCTGGGGCAGGTGACCCGCCCCTTGCTCGAAGAACTGGCCGCCATCCTGTCGCCGGTCCTGGGGTGGTCGCCAGGCGAGGCCGCGGCCGAGGTCGAGCGAAGCGCCCAACTTCTCCAGAAGGTTCACGGTGTGATCGCGGCCAGGTGATCGAAGTCGCCCTTCAGGTGCTCGTAGATGTCCCGATACACCTGGTAGATCTCGCTGTACCTTTCGTGATTCGCCTGGTTCGGCTCGAAGCGTCTGTCGAGCTGCACCATCTCCGCGAGCGACTTCCGTACGTCGGGATAGACTCCGGCCCCCATTCCCGCCAGGATGGCATCGCCAAAAGGCGAGCCCACCGAAGTGCGCGGGAGCAGCACCGGCAATCCCAATACGTCCGCCTTGATCTGGTTCCAGAGATCGCTGCGGCTGCAACCGCCCACGCTGCGCATCTCCCGGACTTCGGCGCCCGCTCGCAGGGCCACCTCCAGGTTGTGGCGCAGGGCGAACGCGGCGCCCTCCAGGATGGAGCGCACCAGCGCCGCCTTATGCGTGGCCAGGGACAGACCGAAGAAGACTCCGCGAGCGTTGGTATGCCACAAAGGCGAACGTTCCCCCATCATGTACGGCAGGAAGATCACCCCCTCGCTGCCCACGCCAGCCTGCGCCGCCTGCCGGGTCAGCAGATCGAAGGCGTCCTCCCCCTGCGCGCTCGCAGCCTGCACCTCGGCTTGTCCAAGCTGGTCCCGGAACCAGCGCAGGCAGCCACCCGAAGAGACCATGGCGCC
>PMEV01000407.1:0-172 GCA_003154855.1 Bryobacterales bacterium | reverse complement strand
CCGGCCATCACCGGAGTGCCCGCCCGCAGGCCGGTAGCCTCGGCGGCCTCGGCGGTGACTTCTCCCTGAACGTGGTGCGATTCCATAACCTCGGGAAACTGCGCCGGTTCCACTCCGCAAGCGGAGCATAGAGCCGCGGACCACTCTCCCGTGGCGTAGTCGCGCATCTGCA
>PMEV01000323.1 GCA_003154855.1 Bryobacterales bacterium | reverse complement strand
AATCCAGTTCCGTCGTGGGCGCTAGCGCCTCGATGATGTACTCCAGCGGGTAACCGTAAACGCGGTCCCACAAATCGAAGAGCTGCACCGAGACTTCGGTGTCCGTCAGGAACTGCTGCCGGATGTTGCGCTGGCGCAGATACTCGCACACCGAGTGGTAGTTGGCGAAGTCGCCGTTGTGGACCAGCGCTTCGTTCAATCCCACGAACGGGTGCGCTCCACCGGGATGCCAGACGCGGCCCTTGGTGGGATAGCGCTGGTGGGCGATCCACACGTGCGCCTTGAAATCCTGCAGCTTGTAATACTCGACGTTCTGCTCGGCGTAGCCCACCATCTTGTAGACCAGCAGGTTCCGCGAATGCGAGAGCACGAACGCCCGCTTCTCGCCCAGCGACGCGTAGAAGGTGTCGTTGAGCTGGTAGGAGTTGCGCCACACGAACTCGTCTTCCAGGGCGCGTGGCGGAAGGTCCTCGAGGCCCGCGCTCTCGGCGAAAGCCTTCAGCGCCTCCGGCTTGGCCCGCGCCACATAGCGATGCACGTCCGGCGGGCGCACCTGCAGGCCGGGAATCTCGCGATAGTCGTCCAAGTGCTCTTGCCGCGTGGCCAGGGCGATGTCGAAGTTGGGCAGGATGAACTGCCGCTCCAGCTCGGCATGGCATTCCGGGTCCAGCAGCGCGATTTGTAGCAGGTAGTGGCTCCCCAGCATCTCGTTCGAGATGCCCAGTTGCTCGGCCACCAGGCCCACCGCCGCGATGCCGCCACCTTTCCCGTTGCCCCGGTTCTGCATCTGGATGGAAGGCTCGTAGATGAACTTGCCCTTCACCGGCACGGTGCAGGCAAAGCCCGTGACGCCGCAACCGCCCTCTTCCGCCCGTTCGGGGTCGACCGGCTGTTCCGGGCCCGTGTACACCTGCGACCGGCTGGCCAGCAATCGTTCGGCGTAGTCGCTCATTGGGCTGCCTCCACGGCCTGGGCCGGCTCGTCGCATACGTAGCACAGCACGTCGCTGCGCCCGCGCAGTTCCCGCGCCGACTTCATCCCCAGCCGCGAGAGCACCGCCACCATCTGCTCTCTCCAGGCGTTGAGCAGGTTGACCAGGCGCTGCGTGGCCCACTCCAGGCTCATCTGCATCATCAACTCGGGATCGGTGGTGGCGATGCCGCGCGGGCAGCCCCGGCCGCTTTCGCAGCAGGAGCAGCGCACGCAGCCCAGGGCCACCAGCTCGGGCGTCCCGATCACCACCCCATCCGCGCCCAGCGCGATGGCCTTCAAGGCGTCGTAAGCCGTGCGAATGCCGCCCGAGGCGATGAGCGTAACCTGGTCCCGAATGCCCTCCGCCGCCAGGAACTTGTGTACCTTCGGAATGGCGTACTCAATGGGCATCGCGATGTTCTTCTTGGCGATATCGGGCGCCGCGCCGGTGCCGCCGTAACTGCCGTCCAGGTGGATGATGTGCGCGCCCGCGCAGTAGCTGCCCACCGCCACCATGTCCACATCGGTGGGCGTCGAGACCTTCACGCTCACCAGACAGGTCGAGTTCACTTCCTTGATCCAGTCCACGTGCTTCTTGTGGTCTTCGACGCTGTACACGCTGTGGAACGGGAACGGGCTGAACAGCGCGTTGCCGGCGATGGCCTCGCGCATGCGGGCCACCGGCGGAGTGTTCTTGTCGCCCAGCAGGTGCCCGCCCAGGCCCGGCTTAGCGCCCTGCGCGTACTTGAACTCGACGATGCGCACCCGCTGTATGGTCTCCTCGCGCACTCCGAACAGGCCGGTCGCCACTTGCGTGATCACGTGGTCGTCGTAAGGCCGCAGACGGTCGTGATAGCCGCCTTCGCCGGTGCAGGTGAAGCTGTTCCAGGCTACCGCCGCGCGCGCCTTCGCCAGAATCGTGTGGATGCTCACCGACCCGAAGCTCATCCCGCCGCCGTACACAGGAAGGTCGATGTGGACCTGCGGGCGGCCGTCGCCGCGATGGTTCAAATCCAGGCCCGTGTCGATCTCCGCGGCCGGAACCGGGGCCGGCTCCTCGAACCCTTGCGCCTCGAACTTGAAGCTCAGGCTGTCAAACCCGCCGCCCGAGGCGCCCAGCCGCGATTCCAGGTGCGGCGGCGCGGCGTGCCCGGTGGCAGCCTGGTGCCAGGTCGAGAGAATCAGGTCGCTCGACCAGCGCGGATCGCCCATACAATCGGCGCTGGGATTGCGCCGCATGCTGAGCGCCTTCTGCGGGCACTGCGCCACGCAGGACTCCGCGGTCTCGGCGCACTCCGGGCCGATGCACAGATGGTCCAGCGGCCGCAGCGTGAAGGCGTAGCCTTCCGGCTTGACGTGCACCCCATACTGGCAGACTTCGACGCAATGGCCGCAGGAGGCGCAGCGCGCCAGCCGGTCGATCTTGTACTTCCCCAGAGCATTGCGATAGCGATCCGGAGCCGGGCGAATCTCTCGGCCGACGTCGGTTTGCGGCCAATCGCTCTGGCTCACACACGGAGCCGAGGGCTGCGGGGGCTCCACCCGGGTTTCGGCTTGAACGGTGGCGGCGCTGGTCGTCATACACGCACCTGCTGTCGAGACACCCGGGCCATATCGCCGAATGCCTCCTTCTCGATGTCTTCCATGAAAATGGCCCGTCCCACTTCGCCTCTCAGCCGGCGGACTTCGCGGATGCCCATGGCGCCCAGCACCTCGATGAGCTGGCTGTGCCAGGCGCCCATCAGGTTGACCATGCGCTGGGTCGCGTAGGCGGAATCCTCGGCGCCGATCTCAGCCGGACAGCCGTCGCCGGAGTCGCAGGGGCGACCGTCGCGGCAAACCCGGCAGCCTAGCGCCACCAATAGGGGCGTGTCCAGGGCTACCAAATCGGCGCCACAGATGATCGCCTTGGCCATGTGCTCAGCCAGCGCGATGCCGCCGCCCACGATGAGCGTGACCTCGTCGCGCAGCCGTTCCTTCACCAGGCGCCCATGCACTTCGCGCAGAGCGTCCTTGATGTGCCGGCCGGGCCGCCCGTCGGAGAGCCGTTCGCGCCCGTGCAGATCGGCGCACAGGTGGAACACCTTCAGACCGGCGCGAACCAGTTCCAGAATCCGATCGGCGCTGGCCGGGCCGAGCGTCATGCGGACCGAGACGATCAACCCCGGGTTGACGGCAGTGATCTGGCCCGCCAGCTCCGCCGCATCGGCCCCATCGTTTACTTGAGCCAGGCGCGCGGCCTTCAGAACCGCCTGGCAGGGCTCGATCTCGTCCTGGCTCGCGACCAGGGGAACCACGAACGGCAGGTGCTCAACCGGCAGCCCGATGGCGTCGCGGGCCGGCATCACGGCCAGTGTATGAAGCGCCTGCGCGGCCGCGGCGCGGGCTGCTGCCAGATGCTTGCTCTCCACCGGCCAGCCAGGCAAGTCCAGGATCGCCGGAAGCTGTAACTCGATCAGATGCGAGGGCGGCGTAAGCATCTGGCCATCCGCCGTGAACCGCAGCCGCATGGGCTTAGGACCAATGTCCACCGAAGTCGAGATGTACTCGCGCCCGTGTATCCCGTCGCGCGTGGGGCGCACGATCTCGGACATGTCCGTCCAGATGGAGTCGAAGCCGGGGCCGTGGAACCGGCCGCGATAGCCCGCCCCGGAGACCGGGATTCGGCCGGCGTCGGACTGGTTCCAGGTGCTGAGCAGAATGTCGGGCTTCCAGTACTCGTCGCCCATCTCCAGGAACCCCGGGTTGACCGAAACGCTCAGCAGGCCCTTGGTGCAACCCTGCACGCAGGACAGGCAGGCCTTGCATTCGTCCAGCGTCTCGACCGCCGTCAGCGGGTCGCGGTTATAGGCCGCCTCGTGCCGGTACACGTCGTAGAGGCAGCGCAACTTGACGCAATTGGAGCAGCGGGAACAGTCCTCGCGCCAATCCACGTTGCCGAACTTGCCCAGCCGGCGGAACCGGGGAGCGATGAAAGCGGTGTGTATGTGGTAACGGTCGGGCATGTCAGGCCAATCCCGCGGCTTGGATTACTCCGGCGGCCTGCGCCTCGCAGCCGCCGCTGAGTATGTGTATGCCGCGCACGCCGGGCACGGTCTTGAGCTGGGCGGCCAGTTTCGCGGCGCCCTCGCCGGGCTTCACGCTGGCGAGGATGGCGGTCTTCTTGTCCAGCCCGGCCGCCCGGACGGCCTCCATCCAGCGCGTGAAACCGGGCAGATCGGTGACCGCCTCGGTCAGCAGGAAGTCGGCTCCCGCCGCGATCTTCTTCTTAAGGCGCAACAGAATCAGCCCGAGCGGTTGCTGGTAAGGATGGGCCGCCGCCCCCACCAGCAGTTCCGCAAAGTCCCAGCTCTTCACCATTTGGGTGAACTGTATCGAGTCGATGTCGTAGACCCCGGCCGCCTGCGGAGAAACCCCCAGAGACTGGTGGTGGCCGCTGAGGCAGAGGATGCCGTCGATGCCCATCGCCGCCGCGCCCAGTGCGTCGCTCTCCAGGGCGATGCGGTTGCGGTCGCGGGTCACCATGGAAAGCACCGTGGTAAGGCCTTCGCGGACCAGCAGGCCGGCGCAGGCCAGGGGCGAGCCGCCGATCTTCTCGGGGTTATCCGCCACCACCACGGCGTCCAGCTTGGACGGCAGCAGGGCCGCGAGCTGCTTCACGGCGTCGGCGCCGCCGGTTCGCGGCGGCAGGCATTCGGCCGTGATCACCAGCCGGCTCGAGGTCAGGGCCTCGCCAAGTTTACTCTTCGTTGTCGTCATCGAGGGTATCCACTTCCTGGGGGATCTGTGCGGCCGCTTCGGCCACGGGCGCGGCGTGCATGGGGTTGGCGGGCAGGCCGTCCAGGGCCTGCGTCATCTGCTCGCGGAGGGCGGCGACCCGGGCGTTGCGAGCCTCGGAACCGTCTGCCGGCTGGGGCTTTCCCGCGCCTAGCGCCAGGTCCTGCCCGGCGGTGCCGGGCAGGTGGAAGAACAGCAGACGCCTGCCTCCCAGCCCGATCTCATCGAGGATGGAGCGGAGGTAGTCCACCCGGCGGGCGCAGCGCTGGCTGCCTTCCAGGTAGTGGCAGTTGTCCTCCTCGCACCCCACCGCGCAAACCACGTCGGAGCCGGTCTCGAAGGCCTTCAGAACGTGCTCGGGCTGAAGACGCCCGGTGCAGGCGACGAGCACTTCGCGCACCGGGACAGGCCACTGGAAATCCGGAACGGTGGGTCGCGGCCGGCCAGCCGAGCTGGGCGTCTGGCCGGGGCGGGCGCAGTTGGAGCAGATGAAGGCCGTGACAGCTACAGCGGTAGCGGCGGGGCGGGTCTCCTGCATGGGCGACTCCTAATTCGACGGGCTACTCAGAATAGAACAGAACCCCATTATTAGTCAATCAGAATTTTTGAGCTTGCAATATAAGGCCAGGTGATGCTAAGCTGCGCTTATGATGGTTCAGCACCTGAAGCTGTTCAGGGAGATAGTCCATGCCCGCAGCGTGAGCCACGGGGCGCAGGTCAGCGGCGTGAGCCAGTCCGCCGCCAGCCAACACCTGCAGGAGACGGAGCGGCTGCTGGGCGTGCAGCTCCTGGATCGCAGCAAACGGCCGCTGGAGGTGACCGAGGCGGGACACCTGTACAACGAGTTCTGCCGGGACATCCTGCGGCGCAAGCAGGAGCTGGACGAGGCGCTGGGCCAGTTGCGGGGCCGGGAGCAGGGCCGGGTGCGGGTGGCGGCGATCTACTCGGTGGGCCTGTCGGACATGTCGCGGCTGGAGGAAGAGCTATCCCGGCGGATGAAGGAAGCGGAGCTGCAGGTGGAGTACCTGCGTCCCGAGCGGATCTACGACGCGGTGCTGGCCGACCAGGCCGACCTGGGGCTGGTCAGCTACCCGGAATCCAACAAGGAGATGACGGCGATCCCCTGGCGCAAGGAGCGCATGATGGTGGCGGTGGCGCCGTCGCATCCGCTGGCCGCGAAGGCGGTTCTGAGTTTGGCGGACCTGGCGCACAGGGACTTCGTGGCCTTCGACGACGATCTCCGCGTAGGCCGTGAAGTCAAGCGTTTTCTAAGAGATAGCGGTGCCCAGGTGAACCTGGTGATGCACTTCGACAACATCCAGACCATGAAGGAGGCGGTGGCTCTGGGATCGAGCGTCAGCCTGCTGCCGGTGCGGGTGCTGCGCAAGGACATCGAAGAGGGCCGGCTGGTGGCCATCCCGCTGGAGGGATGCGCGCTGGAGCGGCCGCTGGGGATCATACACCGGCGCCGGAAGAAGTTCAACCGGGCCACGCAGGTCTTCCTGGAGCTGCTGCGGCAGGAGGCGGCGGCGGAGAGTGAAACGGTGGCTAGCGGTACACCACCTCTCCAATATTGAAGCCCTCCACCAGGATTTGCGGCTTCTCGCCGCGGGCGTCGGCGTCCTGGACCTCGGTAAGAATGGCCCGGCGCTCGCCGGGCATCAGCCAGAGGTAGTTGTCGCTGTACATGGCGGGCAGGATGCGGTCGCGGCTGGTCTCGCGGACGGCCTTCAGGTGGACCATCACGGCCGGGGCGCTGGAGGGGTTGTAAATCTCGGTGGAAATGCTCCAGATTTGGCTTTGCTTTTGGCTTTGCTTTTGCACGGTAGTGGCGGCTTCGAGCTTGACCTTGGGCAATTCGCGGAGGGCGCGGAAGTTGCCCTCTTCGAGGCCGCGCCAGTAGAAGTTCTCGCTAACGAGCTGGGTGCCGCGGGTCAGCTTGAGGCGGAGGAAATGGACGGGGGACAGGCCGGCGGGGTACTCCATCTTGATGGGTGATTGAATGCTATCCTCGGGGCTATCGAGAGAGGCGGCCTTCTCCCATTTCAGCGTGCCATCCATATTCAGAAGCTCGACCCGGGCAGTGAGGCCGCGGGCATCGCCGGCGCTGTAGTTCACGACGTCGATCGAGTCGGTGACCGGGTTCCATTGAATATGCAGCGGTTCGGAGCCCTTCTTGGAGCCGAAGTAGCCGGCGGTCGGCTCGAAGTAGTAGTCGTAGGTCTGCCAGACGAAGGAGGGCCAGGCGGGGTGGCTCATCCAGAGCAGCATCCCCATACGGAGCTTGCCCTGGGCTTCGAACATGGCGCGATAGCCTTCGTAGTTGACGAACTGGGCCAGGGTGAGCCAGTCTTCCAGGCTGGTTGCGCCGCCGTAGGACTGGTCGATGCGCTGGCGGAAGGAGGCCAGGAACTGAGCGCCGCCGAGGCAGAAATCGTGAATGCCCCACAGAGCTCCCTGCGGCCAGAGGGCGGAGGCCGGCAGCATGGCGCGCAGGCTGTCGAGGGAAACGACGTTCGGCTGGCCCAGCTCGCTGTGCAACTTGGGGGTCTGGCGGGATTGGAAGTAGAACTTGGGCGGCTGGAAGCGGTAGGGTCCGCCGCCACTCACCAGGCCCATCGCCGAGTTGGGGATGTAGCGCAGGCCGGGATGCAAGTCGGCCAGGATCTTGCGCATCCCGTCGTCGAGCACTTTGGGCGGATTGCCTTCATTGCGCCCGCAGTAAAGGCCAATGGAGGGATGGTTGCGGATGCGCAGAACCATGTCCTGGACGTTGCGCAGGAACATGTCGTTGTCGTCGGGATTGGGGCCATCCAGCGGGTTGGCGAGCCAGAAATCCTGCCACACGACGACGCCAAACTTGTCGCAGGCCTGGAAGAACTCGTCGTCGCCGACTTGCCCGACCCAGTTGCGGATCATGG
>PMEV01000051.1 GCA_003154855.1 Bryobacterales bacterium | reverse complement strand
GCCAGTAGGCATTCATCTTGTGAAGCAGTTCCGGAGTGAGGGTTTTTGTTGTCGTTTTCATGTTTCGCACCTAAAGTCACAACCTTACTTTCCGCAAACGCAGGGCGTTGCCGACGACACCACGGCGCTAAGGATGAATGCGGCTGCGCCCTAGCTTAAGCGCCCCTCGGGGAAAAAGACGCCCTGTGTTCGGTTTGGTGTAGCCAATATGGCGGCCGGCCGTAGTGNNTGCCCGGCCACCAATTCCGCGTCGCCACCTCGATGTAGCGGATAGCCCAAGCTTCATCGTCCATGACAAACCCGTCCACATGGCCGATTTCACCATCAGCCGCCTCAATGTGATAGCCCGTGACGGCTTCGGTACTGCGCAGATGCGTGTCCGCGGACTCTGTCTCGATCCTGTCCGCCACCGCTTCCGGAGAAGCGGTTGTTGGAATAGCCAAGCCCGCCGGGTAGAGTGCCGGGCCCCACAGGTAGGGACCACCCCAATAATAGGGATACCCGTAATACCCGAAGTATGCCGCCTCGTGCTGTCGGGAAACGGGCAAATGCGTATCGATGTCGGGGCTGTTTTCAACCTGCTCTTTCGTCAGCGCCACATCCAGACGCTTGGCTGGCCAGTCCGTGTCGATTACGGAGATTGGCGAGATCAGCACTTGCCGGCCGCCAAGCCATCCGGCGGTGTCTACCGTAAGGTAGCGGATGGCCCATGTCTCATCGTCGAAATAGAGTTGATCTACAGTTCCAAGCTCGCCGTCTGTAGCTCGGATCACAAGACCTTTCAAATGCGCAATATTCGTTAGCACTGTTTATGCCCTCCCGGGCATTTGTCGACTGCGTTTGCGATATCACCGGCCCACACGTCGGTGCCGCTGCCGTGCGGCCGTCCGAGTGCGACGTCACATCGACCCGCCTGCCATGCTCCATCAGCAAGAACTTGTCCGCTTTGATCGCCGCTTCTGGGAAGAGCGTTTGTCTGCATGGTTCAGTTCTCCTGGCTTCGGCCAAGGCCGAGAACGCGGCAAACCGTCCTGGCGATCATCAGTTCTTCGTCCGTGCGAATGACGCGGACCACAACCCGGCTGGCCGCCGCGGAGATCATGCCTTCACTGGCCGCGTTTCGCTTCTCTTCGAGTTCGATTCCAAGGAATCCCAGGCCCTCGCAAGCCCAGGCGCGAACCGCAGGCGCATTCTCGCCGATGCCACCGGCGAAGACGAGCGTGTCGAGTCCGCCCAACGCCGCCGCGAATGCGCCGATCCATTTTTTGACCTGGTAGCAGAACAACGCGATCGCGTCAGCGGCCCGTACGTCCAACGTTTCACGGTCGAGCAAGTCACGCATGTCGGAACTGGTCTCCGAGACGCCGAGCAGCCCGGACTGGGAATTGACCATCTCGTTGAACCGCTTTGCGTCGAGCCCCTCGGTGCGCGCCAGATACCAAACCAGCCCGGGATCGAGATCGCCCGAGCGAGTGCCCATCGGCAGCCCGGCCGCAGGTGTGAAACTCATGCTGGTGTCTACGGATTTGCCGTCGCGTACGGCCGCCAGACTCGCGCCGCTGCCGAGGTGGGCGAGGATGACCCGGCCTTGTGCCGCTTCCGTCCCGGCCAGGCGGCCCAGTTCTCCCAGCAGGAACTCATACGACAACCCATGGAACCCGTACCGCCGCACCCCTTGCGCTTCGTAGCGGCGCGGGATCGGCAACAATCGGGCCACGCGCGGCAGGTCGTGGTGAAAAGCCGTGTCGAAGCACGCCACCTGGGGCAGGTCGGGAAACCGGCGATGAAACGCCCCGGTCAACAGGATTTCCTCCGGCAGATGCTCAGGATCGAAAGCACTAAGCTGGCGCAACTCCTCGACCATTTCCGCGGTGATTCGCTGCGGCTGGCTATAGTTCGGCCCGCCATGCACCACGCGATGCCCCACCGCGGTCAATCCATCGCTCCCGACGCGTTCCTCGATCCAGTCCATCAGCGCGCCCACTGCCGCCGTGTGATCGGGCGCCGACACTACGCGCGAAAAGTTGTCCGCGGGGTCCAGGCCTTTCACCCGCAACGTGGCCTCCGGCAGTCCGATCCGATCGATGCCGCCCTCCAGTATCCGGCGCAGCGGGTCACCGGCCTCGAACACCGCGAACTTGATGCTCGACGAGCCGCCATTGATTGTTAGGATGCGTGGGCTAGTCATTCTGCAATCCGAACGAAGCCAGTTTCGCGCANNTTGCGGAGGTGGACGAAGCAGGAGGAGATGAAGGAATCCACAAATCTTTCCAGCTTGAACTGTCTAATCCGATACGCATTTAGTTCCCGCGCTTCGTTGCTGACCACGGCGATCTTCAACCCATGCCGGACCTTGAGCCGAACGAACAGGTCGGTCATTTCGGGGTAAGGCTTCGATTGCGCGCGCATGAATCGCCAGAACTGAGCCCGGGTGAACGGCCGCTTTTGGTAAAAGACCACGCGACCCAAGTATTCTTGCAGCGTGAGCTTCCCCTCCTCGTAGGTGTCGAAGGTCAGGTGGTGACGATCCTCCATCTCGGCCAGGTCCAGCTTGAAGTTCTTAGCCGCCCGTTGGCGGGCAAGGTGATCCCACCCGTTGGTGAGCAGGACGCCGCCGACATCTAGAAACAGGCAGGTGATCGCGGGCGCGTTCTTCATCGTCCATTCTTTCGTCGATCGAATCATGGCTGCCACAGGATTCGTGCATCTTCGAGTGGAACGGCAACACCGTCGAAGTGCGGGATTACGCGCGCCGTATAGTCCGACGGTGGGCGGGCCGCGGACACAGCCGCGCTGTAAAGATAGCCGCCCGGCGCGCCGGAGAGTTGGCGAACGCGCTTCATCTCCTGCCGCACCGGAGCGCCGCCCATGACGCCATCGGCGTATAGCTCCACCTGCACCGCCTTAGGGTCGAGGTCATTGAGATGGACCTGAACCTCAAATACGTGCTGCTCGCAACGCGTCTCGGCCTTCACTTCGCCGAAGCGCACCGTGGCCCATTTCTGTTCCAGACTGTGCTGCCAATCGACCATTTGCCTGCCCATTGCGCCCTGGTTGGCGATGCGCAAATGGTAGGCGGTAGCAGCGGGGAGGTAGTGTTGCTCGGTGTATTCGCGCACCGTCCGGCTGGCGGAGAAGCGTGGCGTCAACTCCGCCATGCTGGCCCGCATCCGCCTGATCCACGCGGTGGGAATGCCGCTCGCGTCCCGGCGATAGAACTCCGGGATCACCTCCCGTTCGAGCAGGTCGTAGAGCGCGCCGGCCTCGGCGGCGTCCCAGGCGGGATCGTCGCCATGTTCCCGGCCGTCGCCCAACGCCCACCCCACTTCAGGCGTGTAGGCCTCGGCCCACCAGCCGTCNNGGCGTGTTGATCCAGACGTCCACGCCCTGTACCAGGTGCTCGGTCAGAAGCATGTCGTAGTCGCCGAGAAAGATCGCATGCGGGCGAGCCTCGGGCTGGCGGATGAAATGCGTCCATTCCCGAATCAGGGCCTGCCCGGCCTGGTCCGCGGGATGTGCCTTGCCGGCAATGATGAGTTGAACCGGGCGCTGCAGATCGGTCAACAGACGAAGCAATCTCGGTGGGTCGTGCAGCAGCAGGTTCGGCCGCTTGTAAGTCGCGAAGCGGCGCGCAAAGCCCAGCGTCAGCGCGTTGGGATCGAAGAGACGCTTCGCGGCTTGGACCTCTTCGGGTGGCGCGCCTGCGGAGGCCAGGTCCCGGGACAACCGTTGGCGAGCATACTCAACAAGGCACTTGCTGGCGGCGCTCCGAAACTGCCATAGCCCGGCGTCGGAGACCCGGCGAATGTCCCGTTCCAGGTTCTGGGTGGTCCCCAGCCAGCGGTCCTTTCCACAGTGTTCCGTCCACAGATCGTCGGCCGGAGCTGAATCCCAGGTGGGCATGTGGACTCCGTTCGTCACATGTCCGACGGGCACTTCGTCCGCTGGCCAGTGGAAAAAAAGAGGCTCAAAGAGATGCCGGCTCACCTTCCCGTGCAAGCGACTCACGCCATTGACAGCCCCGCTTCCTCGCATTGCCAGATACGCCACGTTGAAGGGCTCCGACGAGTCGTCCGGGTTCTGGCGGCCAAGGGCCAGCAAATCGTGAAGTGCGATGCCGAGCTTCTTTTCGGCATACCGTGCCAGGTATTGTTCGATGAGGGCGGGCGCAAAACGGTCAAAGCCGGCGTCCACCGCGGTGTGAGTGGTGAAGAGATTCCCCGCTCGCGTGACCGCCAGCGCGACTTGGAAGGGCTGCCCTGTCTCTTCCATGAAGTCGCGGGCGCGCTCCAACACGGCGAACGCCGCGTGCCCTTCATTCAGATGACAGACCTCCGGTTGGATCCCGAGCGCGCGGAGCAGCCGCCATCCGC
>PMEV01000091.1:1053-10180 GCA_003154855.1 Bryobacterales bacterium | reverse complement strand
CCAACTGGATGCCCACCGGCTAAGGTTGGGTTTGGCCGAACTCGAAGCGCGCGATCCGGGGCGGGCCGCGAGCGTGCGAGAGCGCGCCCGCCAGGCAGCCGGCGAGATGGGCGACGACGATCCATGCCCCGCGCTCGATCCGGCATCCGGCCTTTGCGAGCTATACTCCGCGCGTCCCATCCTCTGCCGCGCCTTCGGCCCGCCGGTTCGCTGCGAAGGCGACGACCTGGTGATCTGCGAGTTGTGCTTCGATGGCGCGAGCGAAGCCGAAATCGCGGCCTGCGAAGTCGACAGCGACCCGGACGGTCTGGAATCCACGCTTCTGGAGGAACTCGGGCAATCCACCGGCGCGCGCGGGGAAACCACGGTTGCCCGGGCTCTCGCCACGTAGGGCGTTGATGCACCCGAAGCGGCCATCTATGCAGCGGCGCGGGTTGGTGCTGGCCGGCGTGGCGATTCTCATCGCGCTTTTCGCGCTGCAACTGTGGTTGTCGGTGCGCCGGACTTCACAGACGTGGGATGAAGGCGATCATATTTTCGCCGGCTATATGTCCTGGAAGACGGGCGACTTTGGCCTGAATCCCGAGCATCCTCCCATGGTCAAGCTGGTGGCGGCCTTGCCGTTGCTGCCGCTGAAACTCGCTGTCCCCAAGCTGCACCAGCGCGACTTCAAGGTAGAAGCGTTCCTGGATGGCAGGGACTTCGTCTTCGGCAACGATGCGGACACGATCCTGGCCCGAACGCGCACGGCGGCATCCGTCTTCGCTCTGGCGCTGCTGGTCCTGGCGTTCCTGGCGGCCAAAGAGATGTTTGGCGCCGGCGCGGGGTTCATCGCCCTCACCCTGCTGGTGTTCGAGCCGAACTTGCTGGCGCACGGCGCCTACGTCACCACGGATGTGGCGCTCTCCTGCGGTCTGTTCGCGACGGTCTATGCGTTCTACCGCTATGTCAAAGCCCCGTCGATGTGGCGCCTGGCGGCCACGGGCTTGGCGGCGGGACTCACCCTGGCGGCCAAGCACACGGGCATTCTGGTATTCCCCATTCTGGCGCTGCTCGCGGCCGTGGAAGTGCTGTTGAGCCGCGGATCGGCAGGGGCGGGCAAGAAGGCGCTCAAGCTGGCTGGCGCCCTGTTGGTGGCGGGCGTGCTCGCCGCGGCGGTGTTGTGGGCGTTTTACGGCTTCCGCTACCAGGCACGGCCGGGCGGAATGGCGCTGAATCCCCCGCTGGCGGAATACGTGCGGCAACTGAAACCCATCGAGGCTCAGGGCATATCGCTCGCAGCGCGCTGGCGCGTGTTGCCCGAATCGTATCTCTACGGGCTGACGGACGTGCGGAGCCTCGCTGGGTGGTTCCCCACCTACGTGCTGGGCAAGGTCCATTCCAACGGTGTGTGGTTCTACTTCCCGGTGGCTTTCGCGGTGAAGTCCACGCTCGGGTTCTTTGCCCTGTTGCTGCTCGCGGGCGTCGCGATCGCGACGCGTAGGCTGCGGTGCTGGCGCGAGATTCTGTTCCTGACCGTGCCGGCGGTGTTTCACCTGCTGGTGGCCATGAGCGCGGGGCTGAACATCGGCGTCCGGCACATTCTCCCGTTGTACGTCTTCTTCGCGGCGCTGGCAGCGGGCGGGGCATGGGCCTTCATACAACAGGACCGCCGCTGGGCGTACGTGGTTGGCGCGCTGTTGCTACTTCATTCGGTTTCGTCGGCGCGGTGCTTCCCCAACTACCTCGCCTATGCGAACGAGCTGTGGGGCGGGCCGGCGAGCACTTACAAGTACCTGAGCGATTCGAACACGGACTGGGCGCAACAGCTCAAGAGCGTCAAGAAGTACGTGGACGAGCACAGAGTAAAGAACTGCTGGTTCGCCTATTTCGCGGGTGGTGTGGTGCGGCCGAGCTATTACGGGATTCCGTGCAAGACGTTGCCGACCGTCGATTCGATGTGGCTCGATGAGCCGACCGATGTGCCGCCCGAGATCGACGGGCCGGTGCTGGTCAGCGCGGGTACGCTATCGGGATTCGAATCCGGGCCGGGCGCGCTGAACAGTTACGATCAATTCCAGAGTCTGCACCCCACGACGGTCGTCGACTATGGGGTTTTCGTGTTCGACGGGCGCTTCAAAGTGCCGCGCGCGTCCGCGCTCAGCCATGCGCAACAGGCGTGGGACTTGCTTGGTGCAAGGCAACTGGAACAGGCGCGGGCGGCGGCCGAGGAGGCGGTGGCAGCCGATCCGAGTGCCGTCCAGGCGCAGGCCGCGCTCGGCGACGTGCTGACAGCTATGAACCGGCAGGCCGAGGCTCACGCGGCGTACGAGAAAGGACTCGCGCTGGCGAAGACGGTAGAGCCGGATTTCCAAAAAGACTGGGTCAGAACGCTCCAGCGCAAGCTGGGCGGAAAGTAGCGCGCCCCCCCGGCGTGCGCGGGGAAACCACGGTTGCCCAGGCTTTCCCTACTTAGTCCCGCTCGCCAGGAACCTTTCCGCGATTTCGAAGAACTGCCGCGGCTGCTCGACCCAGGGAAAGTGACCGCAGCGATTGATGAACTGGAGCTCGGAGCCTTTCAACGCCAGGTGCGTCTCGTAGGCCATCCGGGCGTCGATGGGGTCCTGCCGCCCGCAGACCATGAGCACCGGCCGGGCGAAGTTCTTGAGTTGTGGCCTCAGATCGGCGCCCGGCCGCATCATTTCCGCGCTCAGCAGCCGGCTGACGTCCGCGTGCAACTGCGCGGCGGGGAATGCCGCCGCAAACGCCGCCCCCTGCTGCAGGTCGAAAAAGAAAGCCGGCAGCACGCGCTGGAAGCCCGCCGGATCGTTGGATTGCAAGGCTTCCGGGCCCACCCGCATTTCCAGATTGTCCCGGTAGGCGTCCATGAACTCGAAGGCGATCGGCGCCGTGCCAACCAGCACCAGCCGGTCCACGCGCTCGGGATGCGCGGCCGCGTAGTGCATGGCGAGCAGACCTCCGGCCGAGTGGCCGAGCACGGTCCAGCGCTCCAGCTTCAGGTGCGTGCGTAGCGCCTCCAGGTCTTCCAGGTAGCCCTGGAGGTTGATGGTCTCCGGGCTGATCACGCTGGGGCGCGAGCGCCCCGTGCCGCGCAACTCCACCAGGATCGCCTGGTTCGACTTTGCGATCTCGCTCGCCACCGGCGTCAGGTAGTCGCAATCGAAACCCGGCCCCCCGCTCAGGATCACCACCGGCCGCCCGGCGCCCGAGACGCGGTAGTAGAGATCGAAACCCGGTCGCACGACCTTGGTGTCGGTCGTCTGGCCGGTCGCCAGCGCCCCTACGATCATAGAGAGCAGAAGGCTCGAACGCGTGGCGTGCAAAAAGTGGCTGGGCATGGCAGAAACCCCATGCTACCCCAAACTCGCGTGAGTTGGGCCAGCCCGCCTGCTTTTCAGTCTTCCTTTACGGTCGAGCCGCGGCCGGCGGTCCAGGGGCAAGCTAAAGCTTACCCTACGTCGGGCCGCCCGCTACGCGCTCGCGGAACCGCCAATTCCGGCGCTGGACAGGGTGTTGAGAATGATGCTCATAGGATCCAAGGCGCTGTTCTGGGTCGCCGTTGATTGGAGGGTCGACAGCAGTTGGCTCATGGTCTGGCTGGTGTTAGTGCTCGAGGTGCTGGTGGAGGCGCCGATCGGGGTGGCGTCCGAGACAGGAAAGAAGTGGCCGCCATGATGGTGATGGTGGTGTTGACCACTGACCGCCTTCGCCAGATCGCTGATGTTGGGGAGCTGGCCGCTCGTTGAGGCGTTGGTGAAGTCGGTGGCAAGCTGGGTGAGCTGGCTGGCCGCTGTGGTGTTGCCCGCCGTCGTGGCGGTCTGGGCGGCGGCCGTCAGATTGGTCGCGATCTGTTGCGTAACCTGCTGGTATTGGGTGGGGTTCGATTGCTGAAGCTGCTGGAGTTCGCTCATCACTTGGGCGAACGGCGACAGGTTGTTGTTGTCCTGGGTCTGGGTGGCCGTTGTGCCAGCGCTGGCCAGACTCTTATTGGCCTGGTCGATGGTCAAGCCCGCGTTCTGGAGAACGCTCTTGAGAACCGACTGGACGTAGCCGTTGGTAAGACTGTGAATGGGACTGGTGCTCATGCCGTCCTTACCGGCATTCGCATCGCCACACTGCCGGGCAGCCTAAGCTATTGAAAAGGCGGTGCGGAGGCGCTAGCCGCACCGCCAAGTCCCCGTCGGCGCGACCATTCTTTGCCGCCTCCGGTGAGTCGCTGCGCGATAATATCCCGTAGAGGATCGAATGCTCGATACCATCAGGGATTTCCTGGCGCAGAAGCGCATCGCCGTAGTTGGCGTGAGCCGCAATCCGAAGGACTTCAACACCCGGCTCTTCCTCGACCTCCGCCAGGCCGGTTACGACGCGGTTCCGGTGAACCCGCACGCCAAGACGGCCGGGGGCGTTGCGTGTTTCGATCGCGTGCAAGCCATCTCGCCGCCTGTGGACGGTGTGCTCATCCTGACTCCCGCAACCACGACCGAGGCGGTCGTCCGCGATTGCCTGGAAGCCGGTGTACGGCGGATCTGGATGTACCGGGCGGTTGGCCCGGGCGCGGTGAGCCAGTCCGCTGTCGCGTTGTGCGAGAAGAACGGTGTCAGCGTCGTGGCCGGGGGCTGTCCTTACATGTTCCTCCCCAATACCCAGTGGTTCCACCGCCTGCACGGGTTGCTGCTAAAGCTCGTCGGGAAGTACCCCAGCGTATCTACGAGCCAACCTTGATCCCGGCCTGGGACAGGGTGTTGAGGATGATGGTCATAGGATCCAGGGTGTTGCTCTGGGTCGAGGACGACTGCATGGCCGTCAGGAGTTGACTCAGCATCTGATCGGTATTGCTGCTCGCGGTGGTGCTGCCGCTGCTCGAATCGCTGCTGGTACTGCTTGCGCCGCTAGAGGCGCTATCCGAATCGGACGAGGCGCCGTGGGCATGATGGTGATGGTGATGGCCCCCCATCGCCTGTGCCAGATCGCCGACGTTGGGAAGCTGGCCGCTGGTGGAGGCGTTCGTAAAGTCGGTGGCAAGCTGGGTGAGCTGGCTGGCNNTTAGATTCGTGGCGACTTGCTGCATAACCTGCTGGTACTGGCTCGGGTTCGACTGTTGAAGCTGTTGCAGCGAGCTCATCAACTGGGCGAAGGGCGACAACTGGGTGCTGTCCGACCCCTGCACGCTGGACGCCGCGCCCAGGCTGCTCAAACCGTTGCTGTTCTGGCCGGTCGTCAAGCCCGCCTTCTGGAGAATGCCGCTGAGGACCGACTGGACATAGTTGCTGGAAAAACTGTTTACCGCGCTAGTGCTCATGCCTTCTTTATCGGCCCGCACATCGCCGTCTTTGAGAAAATCCGAGGCTGCCCCTCACAGCCGGCTCAGGGCGCGCGCCGGCAGCGTAACCACTGCCCACAGGAGGCGCAGCACTCCGTCCACCGCGATCCCCAGTATGCGGAACGGCAGCAGCAGAAGCCAGACTATGGGGTAGAGAATCAGCGCCGCCAGCGCCAACGGCCAGCATAGAATCAGCAGGATCAGCCAGGCGAGGAAGGTAATCACGATTTGGCCTCCACAATGTAGTACGCGGCGGGGCGGGGAATTGTTCGCNNTCGCCTACTCCGCCCGGATGACGCCGGCGTCGTAGCTGGGCGCCACGCGCTGGCCCGGCTCGAGCACCAGGAAGTCCCCGGCATCCCATTGCGCGCCCACCAGCCGCTCGACGAGCGACATGTCGCCGCGAACCTTCTCAAACGCCCAGCCCAGCTCGGCCGCCTCCGCGCGGGTCTCGAGTTCGAAGCGGTCGTCCGGCTCGACCCCCATCTCGATGAACGTCAACTGGCTGTAGTTGCGCGTGAGATCGCTGCCCACCTGCTCCAGATTCCGGCCCCGTTCGATCCAGCCGCTGGTCTTGAAATAGGCGCCGGGGTGGTTGTCGAAGTAGTCCAGGTAGCGCTCCTTGCCGCCCAGGAACAGCGTGATGNNCCACCGGCCGGCCGCGCGCCTGGAGGCCCGCCACGCCGTTCCCGCACAGCGCGTAGCCCAGCGCAATCGCCTCGTAGCGGCTCTCATCCACCGCGTCCAGGGCCGCCTGCAAGCGCCTCAGCATCCCCTTCGAGCCGAGGTCGTGCAGGCCCTTGGGCAGGAACTCGAGGTCCACCTGGTGCGGGCTCCGCGCCGCCGCCGCGCACATTTCCCGGTATAGAATCTCGCAACTGATGGCCTTCAGGCGCACGGATGAATCACTTGCGGCGCACTTCCTCGAGCAACCCGGACAGAAAGCGCTTCAGGCCCTCGCCCGGATCTTCGCTCGGGGAGACGATCGGCTCGATCCCGCGCGCCCTCAGCACCCGCTCCTGCACCGGGTTCGAGTTGCGCAGGAATACATAGGACTTCGGCCGCAGCGCGTTGAACGAGGACGACTCCCACAGCCGCTGCAACTTGAAAACCAGGTAGCGGATGTTGATGTCCGACAGGCTATAGCCGATGAACAGCACCGGCCGGCCCAGCGCGTCCGACTTCAGCTTGATATCCAGGGCGCTCTCGAAATCCATGCGCTCGAAGAAGCTCGATTCGGTCAGCACGAGCGAGGCGTCGTCGTCGAAATCGCCGTGGAACTTCACAATCTGGGTGACGCCCGCGCGCGCCTCCAGCAGGTCCCCGACATTGGCGATCTTGGTGAACTCCTTGCCGTGGGCTTCGTAGGCCCGCTCCAGCCAGCGGTCGTAATTGGTGGTATAGATCAGCGGGAACGAGAGCTCGACGATCAGCCGGTGGATCTCCGAATCCCGAACGTCCACCTTGGACTGGTGCCAGGTCACGTCCATCCAGCTTCGCAACGGGCCCAGCGTGCCTTTGGTCAGTTGATAGTATTCGGCCAGCGCGCGGTGATCTCCCAGCGAGCGGAAGGTCTCCGGGTCCTGCCCCAACTGCTTGGCGATCTCCGCCACCACTTCGTCGGTGGTGGGCACGCCGACGTTCTTGGATACCCCGGCCCCCACAAACAGGATAGCCCGTTGGTTCCGGATTGCTTCCGCCAGGTCGGTGTAGCTCACGGCCGTCTCTGGCCGATCGCGGCCACGATGGCGCGCACATGCTCGGGCCCGGTTCCGCAGCAGCCCCCGATGAAGCTCGCGCCGGCCTCGACCAGCGCCGGAACGTATCCGGCGAACTCCTCCGCCGTCATGCGGTAGCGGGTCTGCCCGTCCACCAGTTCGGGCAGACCCGCGTTGGCCTTGATCCAGATCGGCCGGCTGCTCGCGGCATGCATGCGCCGGCAGACGGCGACGTACCCGGCCACTCCCGAGCCGCAATTCGCGCCCACCGCGCTCGCCCCGGCCGCCTCGAGAGCCCGGGCCGCCTCTTCGGGCGTGGTCCCCATCAGCGTGCGGTCTTTCCCTTTGCCGGAGGCGAAGACCATGGAGGCCACCACCGGCAATCCCGTCTCCGCCGCCGCGCGCACCGCAAGCGTGGCCTCGTCCAGGTCCGACATGGTCTCGATGAGCAGCGCGTCGGCGCCGCCCTCGGCTAGCGCGCCCGCCTGTTCCCGAAACGTCTCCAGCAGTTGGTCCTCGGTGACGTCGCCCGCCAGCAGCATCTTCCCGCTGGGGCCCATCGAGGCGAACACCCGCGCACGCCCCTCGGCCGCCCGGCGCGAAATCGCCGCCCCGGCGCGGTTAATCTCGAGCGTGTGTTCGGCCAGGCCGTACCCGGCCAGCATCAGCCGGCTCGCGAGCAGCGTGTTGGTCAGGATCACCTGGCTGCCCGCCTCGACGTAGGCGCGTCCCACCTCCTCCACTCGATCCGGGTGCGTCAGGTTCCAGGAATCCGGCACATCGCCCGGGGCGAGACCGCGCGCGTAGAGTTGCGTTCCCCAGGCCCCGTCCGTCGCTACCGGACCTCCGGCCATCAATTGCTCGAGCTCGGTCATGCCTTGCCCACCATTCTGCGGGCTAGCGGCACCGCCGCCGCCGCGTTAGCTCCGTAACCGTCCGCTCCTACTTCCAGCGCCCACTGCTCGGTTACCGGCGCCCCTCCCACCAGCACCCGGACGCGGTCCCGCAGTCCGGCATCCTTCAACGCTTGAATGGTGAGCGGCACCGCGCGCATGGTCACCGTCAGCAGCGTCGAAAGACAGACCAGATCGGGGTTATGTTCCCGAACCGCCTGGACAAACTTCTCCGGCGAGGCGTCGGCGCCGATGTCGTGCACCTCGAAGCCGCCGCCCTCCAGCATGGAGGCCACCAGGTTCTTGCCGATGTCGTGCCGGTCGCCCTTCACCGTCCCGATGACGACCCGTCCCGCCGGCTCCGCGCCGCTCGCCGTGAGCAGCGGCCGGATTAGCGCCAGCGCGCCCTTCATAGCCTGTGCCGACCGCATCAGCTCTGGAACGAAATACTCCTCGCACTCGAACAGGCGGCCCACCTCGGCCATGGCCGGCGTCATGTAGCGGCTAACCAGGTCCAGGGGATCGGCCCCGCCCGCCAGAGCCTCCCTGGTCAGCGCCAGTGTGCCTTTGGTATCGCCATTCAGAATCGCCAGGTAGAGTTCGGATAGATCGGACATACCTTTGCTGTCCCTTCAGACCGGCCAGACTATTAGATTACACTACCCGACGCCCGCGCCTCTCTGGCCCGATGCGCGGCTAGCGCCGGATGCCCAGCGCCCGTATGCGCTTGTGGAGGTTGGTGCGCTCGAGGCCCAGCNNCCCAGCCGTTCCCCCGGCGTCAGGATGGCCATGCGCTCGATCACGTTCTTGAGTTCCCGCGCGTTGCCCGGCCAGCCGAACTTCTCGAGCGCCGCAAACACTTCGCCATCCAGCCGCTTGGGTTTGAAATTGTTGCGGCGGCAGAATTCCTCGAGGAAATACTCCGCCAGCGGTCGCACGTCCGAGGCCCGCTCCCGCAGGGGAGGGACGCGGATCGGCACCACGCACAGGCGGTAATACAAATCCTCGCGGAATTGTTTCTGGGCCACCCGTTGCGCCAGATCCCGGTTGGTCGCCGAGATCACCCGCACGGCTACCCGTATGGGCCGCTCCCCGCCTACCCGGTGGAATTCCCCCTCTTGGAGCACTCGCAGCAGCTTGGCCTGCGCGGTCTCGTGCAGGTCCCCGACCTCGTCCAGGAACAGCGTGCCGCCGTC
>PMEV01000091.1:0-1038 GCA_003154855.1 Bryobacterales bacterium | reverse complement strand
CCCCGCCAGCAGCACGCGCGCGTCGGAGCGGGCCACCAATCGGGCCTGCTCGATGACGCGCAGGAACGCCGGGCTCTCCCCGATCATCCTCGGTCCCTCGCCCACCAATTCGCGCAGCCGCTCGTTTTCCTGGCGTAGCGCCGTCTGTTCCAGCGCGTTCTTGAGCGCCAGCAGCACCCGGTCGCGGGTCAGCGGCTTCTCGAGAAAATCGAAAGCGCCGGCCCGCGTGGCCTCGACCGCGTCGGCGATGGTGCCGTNNCGGGCAGCATCACGTCCAGCAGGTAGGCGTCCGCTCGCCGCGCCTCGGGATGCGCCCGAAACTCCCCCGCCGACCGGCAAACGGTCACCCGGTACCCTTCCCGCTCCAGAATCATCTGCAAGGAAGTCCCGACATTGACTTCGTCGTCCAGGATGGCGATGCGGGCCATACACAAATAGCCTATCAGCTTGCNNCCGCTGCATGCGATCCTGACGCCGATCTGGCTGTTCTTCGCTCTGCTCGCAGCGGGGGCGGTTGGGCGGGCAACTGAGGAATGCGATCCCTGCGCGTTCCCATTTGTTCCGGCCGTCCCCGCTCGCGCCCCTCCCCTCGTATAGCTCGCCAATCCAGCCGATTTCCGCGCTCCCTTCTTCGCTGGAGTGCGTACACGTGGATGGTATGGGAGGAGTGCCATGAGTCTCAGAAGCAAATTGGCCAAGGCTGTCTTCTGCGGGATGCTGGCTTGTGCCTCGCTCGGCGGTTTGCCGTTGCGCGCGGACGAAGTTGAGGAGCTGCTGCAAGCCATGAACCAGCCCAAGATCGCTCACTCGATTCCGGAAGACGCCGAAAGCGGCGACGATCTCCTCAAGGAACTTCTCGGAGATCGGATGGGCAAAGCCGGACCGTGACCCGGCTGTCCGAGACGCTGGGGATGAAAGAAACCGGACGAACGGTTTCCATGGAGGCGGCTGGGTATACAATCGGTACTGGCCAGGCAACGCCGCGCGATCGCGACTACAATGATCTGATATGGATATGCTTGGAACCCCGAATCAACG
>PMEV01000150.1 GCA_003154855.1 Bryobacterales bacterium | reverse complement strand
CGCTGCTCGAAGCTCTCGACAATGCGTAGCGCGTGGAGGTTGTGGTCGAACCGGTCGCCGAACCGCCTCATCTGCCGGTCCAGTTCTTCCTCTCCCGAGTGCGCAAACGGAGGATGCCCGATGTCGTGGGCCAGCGCCAGCGCTTCCGTCAGGTCCTCATTCAGCCCCAGGGCGGAGGCAGCCGTCCGCGCAATCTGCGCCACCTCGATCGTGTGCGTCAGCCGGTTGCGGAAATGATCCGACAGCCCGGCCGTGAAGACCTGCGTCTTGTCTTCCAGTCGGCGGAACGCGCGGGCGTGGACGATCCGATCCCGGTCCCGCTGGAAGTCGTTGCGATAGGGATGCGGAGGCTCCGGATACCGGCGGCCCAGGCTTTCTCCCACCGGGAACCGCGCGCCCAGCGCTTTCATCGGCCCATCCGCGCTAGTGGGAGCGGGGCAGCTCGTTCATCACATTCATCACTGCCCGGCCGATCGCGGGCCGGCCGGTGGTGTTGAGCGCATTCAGCAGTTTGCGGGCCTCGGCAGGCTGGCTCGAGCCAAGCAATTCCGCCAGCGCGATGGTCGCGTGTTCCTTGGAAACGAACTCCGTCGGTTTGGCGATCAGCCCGCGCAGCAGCTTCTCCGCTTCCGCCGTCTTCCCTTCCCACCTGTAAGCGTCGGCTAGGGACAGCTTGGCTAGCGAGGCATAATTGGCGTTTCCCGACTCAGCCGCACTCTTCAGCCACTTTTCCGCCTCCGGCGTCTTGCCCTCTCCGGCCGCCTGCGTGCCCAAGTAGAACTCGGCGATCACCGCTTCCTCGCTGCCCTGGTATTTCGTCACCACCTCCGTCAGCGCTTTGGTGGCCGCGATATCCCTGGCCGCCTCCGTGGGAAAGGACTGCAGAGCCTCGCCCGTCGGAGGCCCGATCGGGGCCTGCGCGATCTCGCTCGCCGCTGTCAGCGCCGCCTGGCGCGCGGCGTGCTTCCGGCTTCGATACGCGATTGCCCCCAGCACCAGCAACAGGATCGCCACGCCGGCAATGCCATAGCGGATGGCCTGTTTGCGGTGCTCCGTCAAGTACTCGACTGTGAGCCCCACATCCTGGGCAAACTCGTCTTTTTTTAACTTCTTTCGGGTGATTCTATCCACGGAAACCTCGGAGGCGACTTGATTTTACCACAACCCTCGCGAGGCAGGCGCTCTCGCCTGCCCTCAAGCGAAGCTGCGAATCGCCGCCGCTTCCTCGTCGTAAACCTCGAACACGGTGTACAGCTTGGTGATCTGCAGCAGGTCCTTGACCCGCTTGGTCAGGTTCAGCAGCTTCAACTGGCCGCCCTGGTTGGCGACCGAGGTGAACCCCGACACCAACTCTCCGATCCCCGAACTGTCGATGTAGGAGACATCCCCCAGGTTCAGCAGAAGCTTCTTATTCCCCTGGGCCATCAGGCCGCGAATCCCGTCGCGAAGGTTGCTCGATCCCTCGCCCAAAGTGATCCGGCCGGAAACATCAATCACGGTGACATCCCCCACCAGGCGGGAGCTTAGTTTCGCACTCACAGAATCCATCCTCCTGCGGCCATTGGCCGCTTCATTGCTTCTTCTCCAAATACTTCACCAGCTTAACCTCAGTCCCGCCCGGTACCAGGCGGCGAACCTCGAACTCGTCCATAAACGCGCGGATCAGGAAGATCCCCCGGCCCGACTGGTGAAGCAGGTTCTGCTCGGCCAACGGGTCCGGCAACGCGCTCAGATCGAACCCTTCGCCCTCGTCTCCTATGGTGATCGCCAGCCGGTCCGGACCGGCGGTCACCGTCAGGTGCACCTTCTTGCGTCCGTTGTACCGGTTCCCGTGCACCACCGCGTTCACCATCGATTCGCGGACCGCCATCCCGATCTTGTGCAGATCGTCCTCCGGAAACCCCAATTCCTGGGCCATCTCCTCCGCCAGGCGCTCCGCTTCGTCGACGCTGTCCAACGCGGATTCGAGCCACCGCTCTACCTTCCGGCTCTCGCTGCTGGCATTCTCGCCCATGTGGTTCCGTTCGCCGCCGCACCCCGATTGGTCCGCTCTGGGCGGAAACAGCGCAAATCCGACACAACACAATCGAACCGTTAACTTAGCAAAGTTCACGCCAAAAGGCAAAGGGCACGTGTTGTGGNNGCTTCTGCCCGGCGTAATCCAGCCCCGTTCGTGGCTGGCAGTCTGCCGGCCGGCCCTTCGTGGCGCTGGACCGATTCCGGGGCCAGGCCCCCAGCGGCCCCGCAGTCCTGCGCCGACCCGATATCGCACAACGGGTGGTCCAAGCACCGGCTGACGGTGGATCGCGTTTCCTGGTCCATCTCCTGGTGATGCCGCTCGTGAATGCCAACCAGATTCTGGGCAGGCGCGGTGTGCCTTCTTGGATTGAATGCCATCCGGGCCGAAGCCCAGCGGCAGGGACGGGAGGGACCGGTCGGGCAGGTTGTGGGGTCAGGCCTTCCGGCGTGATGGGCAAGGGGGCGGCTTCGGATTCCGCCCCCAAGTGGTTCGTCAGCGACTGATGGATGTTTTGTCTTCGCGGGTGAGACCGATGGCGAGGCCACCGCCAGTGGCGGCGGCGACGGCGACCCCTGCGATGACGATTTTGGTGTGGCGAGTCATGCCGGTTGCGGTATGGCCAAGGTTCGGAGCCAGGATCTTATACTCCAACACCTGGATGGTTTGCGAAGCCCCGGCAAGAGGCTTGGCGGAGGTGTCGATGGTTCCCGTCACCTCCACCCGCCTGCCGATGGTTGCGTCCAGGTTTTCGCCCTTGAGCTCGAGGGTGATGCCGGTGGTTTCATCGGTGAGCAGATAGTGGCCGTCGCGCTGCAAGACAGTTCCGGTGAGCCTGGATGGTGCGGCGGCACCGGCGACTTGTGTCTCCATCTCGAGCGTGTGGCCCGAGGCAATGTTGGCGACGAGGATTCCGTCCGGATTCATGACCCGGACCGATCCGGCCAGTGCGGAAACGTGGATCTGGCCAGGCCCGTCGAGAGCTACCAGAGCGGTGGAATCGGGTTGAGCGGCGAGGATGCGCAGGGTCGCGGCCTCGATGGGATACCTGGTCGCGCCGGCTATCTGTCCCTGCCCGCGCTCCAGCACCAGGCGGTCGCGGCACACCTTGCCGCGCGAATCGGCGCCTAGGATCATCCGCCCGCCGTGCAGCCATTGAACCTCCGACGGCGCGCGGTCGGTTTCGATGACGGTCCCTTCGAACAACGTGGCGTTTCCCGACACCCGGGCCCCGTCAACCTGGAAGCTGCCCCCCGCCGACACCATTCCTATAGCCGGAGTGGCGGCCAACGCGCAGGCCAGGCTTCCAGCAAGCGTCATAACAGCGAACACTCTCACAATGTTCTGATACACGATTTCTCTCCAAGGTGGTTCGTTCATTGCAATCATCGGAGGCGCGAACGGAAGAGAGGAGACTCGTCAGGCGTATTCCGCCGCGGGCTAAGGTGTTTGCGCTCGGGCAGGACCCGAACTGGGCCCGGCGCCCTCGCCGAACTTCACCGTGGATTCCGCCGCAAACCGCTGGTAGTTGCTGTAGCGGATGCTCAGCCGGATGCGCTGCGGGCCTACCCGGAAGTCCAGGGTGTCGTCGGCGTAGGTGAACAGCGGAAAGCGCAGATCGCCATCCACCGGTCCCCACAGCGTGGTGAAGTGCGGGAACAGGTTCTCGTTCTTCAGGCTGCGCATCTCGGGGACGGCCTTGCCTTCGCTGCGGACCATCGAGTAGTCCTTCTTGGCGGCCCAGACCAGGCCGTCGAAGAGCCGCTGGCCAGCCAGGATCTGGCGCGGGCGGACCTGCANNAGGAAGGGCTGCACTTCGCGGATGTCGCGGAAATCCTCCTCGGTGAGTTGCAGGCGCTGCAAGGTCTGAAGAGGCTTCCCGACCACCTGCTCGCTACGTTCGGCGAGCGGCGAGAAAACCACGTCGCGGATCTCCCGGTATTGGCCGGCCCGTGCGCCGGCGGGGCTGAGCTCTTCGATGACCACCTTCTGGCGGTAGGTGAACTGGTCGCGGGCCCGGCGGGCCTGGGTGGCGCGCTCGGCCACGCGGCGGGCCAGGTCCGGCGGAGGGCTCTGTGCGCGGACGCCGAGTGGCCAAAGCAGAGATACTAAGAGCATGCCGGTGAAGGTCTCGCGGCGCGAAGTGGCGTTCAGGCTCATAACGGTTCTGCTGGCCGTATTCATGGGCGGAGCGATCTACGCCCATTTCCAGAGTATACCCGCCTGGCTGGCCGCACCCATCGTCGCAGCGTTCGCTCTGGAAGCGGTCTTTTACGTGGCCGCGGGCTGGGAGCCGGCCCGCCGCCTGGTCGAGCGGCGGCTGAGGGGGCCCGCGCTCGCTACCGGCATGACTCTGAGCGGCGTGCTCCCTTACGTGATCTATGCCGCGCCCACCGGCCTCTTCTGCTGGACGGCGCTGGGCTGCGTGGCGGTCCTGGCCGCGCTGGTCTCCTTCTGGTACGTCGCGCTGCCCCGCCGCCCGGTAACCACCCTGGCCTTCGTGGCCCTGGTGGCGGGGGTCCTGCTGGCCGGCCTTTTTCAGCCCATTTACGGGACTCCTCTGCCCGGGCTGAAGTTGGGCCTCCTGGGCGAGCTCATGTGGACCCGTCTGGCGGTCCTGGCCGTGCTCTCCATGGCCCGCATCGAAGTGCGCGGGTTTGGGTTCCTTCCCGATCGCCGGGAATGGGCGGCCGGCTGCGCCAACTTCGCCCTCTTTCTCCCGCTGGGCGCGCTGCTGGGCTGGATGCTCAAGTTCTCCCAGTTTCACCTCCGTCCGGGCGCCTGGTGGCAGACCGCCGCCTCGGCCGCGCTGACCTTTCTGGGGATGCTTTGGGTGGTGGCCCTGCGCGAGGAGTTCTTCTTTCGCGGCGTGTTGCAGGAATGGTTCGACTCCAGAGTGGGCCTCGTAGCGGTCTCGGCAGCCTTTGGGTTGGTGCACCTGCCCTTCCGCGGGTTCCCGAACTGGCGGTTCGCGATCTTGGCGTCGGTGGCCGGTCTATTCTACGGGCGCGCCTATCTGGGAGGACGCAGCGTGCGCGCCGCCATGGTCGCCCACGCCCTCGTGAACACCGCCTGGAAGGTATTCTTTAGCTGAAGACGCTTTTTGTGGGGGGAAAACGGCTGACAATGTGATAATCTGAAAGAATCTTTAAAGAGGCTGTCATGCCGTTGTCTGAATTTTCGGAAAGGGCGCTGCATCCCCTCCGGCAAATCGACGAGGATTTCGGCGAAAACGAGGGCCTGGAGGAGCGGTTCCCCGTAGTAGGAGTGGGGGCCTCCGCGGGTGGCATCGAGGCATTCACCGCGTTGCTGGAACACCTGCCCACGGATACGGGCATGGCCTTCGTCCTGATTCAGCATCCCGACCCACGCTACGACAGCATTCCCAGCCATCTGCTCGCCCGGGCCACAGCTATGCCCGTGAGCGAGGCCGGGGACGGGACCCCGCTGGCGCCCAACCGCGTGTATGTCATCCCGTCCGGCTTCGATATGACGGTCTCCGGGCGGATGCTCCGGCTCACGCCCAGAGACCGCCCCGGCCCCCAACCCATTGACACTTTCCTGCGATCCCTCGCCAGCAGCCGCCGGAACAGAGCGGTGGCGGTGATTCTCTCGGGACCCGGCTCGGATGGCGCCCTCGGCGTGCAGGCCATTCGGGAGGCAGGCGGCGTGGCGCTGGCCCAGGACCCGCAATCGGCGAAATTCGACGGAATGCCTCGCGGCGCGATCTCTACCGGCTGCGTGGATTTCGTCCTCCCGCCCGATCGTGTGGCCGGCGAACTGGCCAGAATCGCCCGCGAGCCGCGGCTCATTAACCGTAGCGCGGCGGAAGAAGACCTGGCATTTCGCAACTCCGAAAGAGATATTGCCGACATTCTGGATCTCTTGCGCGCCAGCAGTCGCGTGGATTTCAATCTTTACCGCCAATCCACGGTGCGGCGCCGGATGCTGCGGCGCCTGGTTCTGCTCGGGCTGGAGAGCCCCGCCGACTATGTGCGGCGCCTTAAAGGACACCCCGAGGAACTGCACGCCCTGGCCCAGGAGATCCTGATCCGCGTCACCCTCTTCTTCCGCGACCCCGGGGTGTTCGAGGTTTTGAGCCGGCAAGTGTTCCCCAGCCTGATCCGGAGAACGCCGCCCGGCCGGGGCGTAAGGATCTGGGTGCCGGGCTGCTCCACCGGCGAAGAGGCTTACTCGGTGGCCATCTGCTTCACGGAAGTGGCCGAACGGATGAAAAGCTCCGTCCCTTTGCAGGTCTTCGCCACCGACGTCAACCAAGCCGCTATCGAGCAAGCCCGCCGGGGCGCCTACATCGAAAACATCGCGGCGGACGTTTCGGCCGACCGCTTGCGGCGGTTCTTCGTGCGGACCGGCACGGAATTCCAGGTCGGCAAGAATCTGCGGGAGCTCTGCACCTTCTCCAGGCACGACTTGCTGAGGGACCCTCCGTTTTCCAGGATGGACCTGCTGAGTTGCCGCAACGTTTTGACCTACCTGGACTCGCCGCACACCAGATGGTTATCGTTATTCCACTTCGCTCTGAATCGCGGCGGGTTCCTGCTCATGGGAAAGTCCGAGACGGCATCCTCTTCCCCGGAGCTATTCGCGCCCCTGGACCAGGCCTCCAGCCTCTACGTCAGGCAGGATTCCACCGAAGCCCCGGTGCGCCCGCACAGCCTTCCCAGCACCCCGCCGGCCCTCCATCCACGGCGGGAGTCCGCCGCGGTAGGCCGCCGGTCGCTGGGCAAAGTGGAACTCCGCAACGAGGCCGACCGGATCGTTGTGGAGCGCTATGGGCCGCCTCGAGCCATCGTCAACGAGAACTTGGAAGTTCTGGTATATGGCGGCGATACCGCTCCCTACCTGGCGCCCTCCCGCGGCCTGCGCAACGAGAGCATCCTGGATGTATCTCCGGAGGGCCTGGCGGAGGCCTTGGCGAAAGCCGTCCGGGCGGCGGCGGAGGAGCGCGAGTCGGTGCGAGTGGAGCGAACGGAGGTCTTGGAGGGCGACCGGCCGCGAGAAGTCAGCCTGGAAGTCTCTCCGATCGGTCCCGAGGGGCGCCACTTCCTGGTCGTCTTCGAGGAGCACCCCCGGCTGCACCCGTCTCACCCGGAAGAGGGAGGCGCTCCCGTCCAACAAGACCTCTCGCGGCTCGAGAGGCGCGTCAGCCGCCTGCAGAAGGAACTGGCCGCCAAACGGGCGGAGCGGGAATCGATGATGATCGCGCAGGAAGCCACGGATGAGGAGGCGGTGGCGGCCAACGAGGAGTTGCAGAGCCTCAACGAAGAGCTGCAATGCTCCAAGTCGGAACTCGAGGCCGGCAACCGGGAGCTGACTGCCCTGAACCACGAACTCCAGCTCCGCAATGCCGAGTTGAGCGATGCCCGCGAGTTCGCGCAGGCCACTCTGGACACCGCTCGCGGCTCGCTCGTGGTGCTGGGGCCCGATCTGCGCGTGATCAAGGCCAACAAGTCGTTCTACCGCCTGCTGGGGGCCGCTCCGGAGGCGGTCGACAACCGTTTCCTCTACGATTTGTGGGAGGGGCAATGGAGCGCCCCGCGCCTGCGCCATCTGCTCGAGGAAGTTCTCCCCCAGAACAGCACCATGGAGGATTTCGAGTGGGTGTATGTCGACCCCGTCATCGGCCGCAGGATTCTGCTCTTGAATGCCCGGCGATTCGAGCGGGCCGAGCGGATTCTCCTGGCCGTGGAAGACATCACCGCCATCCGGCGCTTCGAAGACGAGCTGCGCCAATCTCAGAAGATGGAAGCCATCGGCCACCTGGCGGCCGGCGTGGCTCACGACTTCAACAATCTCCTTACCGGCATCATCGGGCGAGCCAGCCTGGCGGTGGACGGACTGCCCAAGCGCGACCGGCGGCGATCCGCCCTCGAGCAGGTCATCCAGGACGGGCAGAAAGCGGCCGACCTGACCCGGCAGCTTCTGGCCTACGCCGGAAAAGGCCGGGCCTTCGTGAAGCGCGTGAATCTGTCGGAGGTGGCGGCCGAAACCAGCCGCCTGATCCGGGCCTCCATCCCCGTGCAGGTGCGGCTTCAATTGGATCTGGACCAGCATTTGCCGCCCTTGCTGGCCGACCCGGCACAGATGCAGCAGGTGACGATGAACCTGGTAATCAATGGCTCCGAGGCGATTGGCGAGGCCGGCGGCAGGGTACTCGTGAGGACCGGCCGGCAGACGGTGACCCGAGAGCGGCTGCCGGATCTTCCTCCGAACCAGAAGGCCGAGCCCGGCGACTACGTCTTCCTGGAAGTGCAGGACACCGGCTCGGGAATGGACGAGCAGACCAGGAGCCGNNCTTCGATCCGTTCTTCACCACCCGGTTCATGGGGCGTGGCCTGGGCCTGGCCGCGGTTCTGGGTATCGTGCGCCAGCACCGGGGAGTGGTGCAGGTTCATAGCGTGCCCGGCCAGGGAAGCACTTTCAGGGTGCTGCTGCCGTCCGGCGAGGATCTAGTGTAAACTAGCCCGCATGTCCGTCGAGATCCTCCAGCGCCTGGAAGAGGCCAAGCGGCGGTTTGGACCTGGGGAGGGGCTGCGGACCGCGGAGTTGATTGCGGCGGCGGCCCGCGAGCCCTTCCAGGACGCCGCGTCCCTGGTCCGGTTTCACGAGGCTCTCCTGTTCCTGCGGGCCTATCCGGCCAGCCCCGAGGTGGCCCTCCAGGCGGACCAGGTCCTGGCCGGCTTCGCCTCGCGTGTCACCGGGATTCCGGGCTTGGACGAGCCGGAGGTCTCCGGGATCGCCGGAACCTCGGTTTCGGCCGTGTTCTCCTACGACCTGGCCCGGCGCCTGGCCGCGGCCTGGCCGGGGCGCGTCGAAATCGATTGGGACGGCTACCCGACCGACCGCCTGGGGCGCTGGTTGCGGCCCAGCCTGCCGCTCGTTGAAGAGGATTGGACGGTCGAGGCCAACGTGCCCTACCGCGAGTGGATGCGCGCGGCCCAAGGCGCCGCGGCCAATGATCTGGATTGGCTCCTCGATCGGTTGCCGCCCGACCAGTACGATTCGCTCGAGTTGCCCCTGCGCTGGGAACTTGGCGAGACAGATGCGACCCGCACGCGGGCGCGCATGGATGAAGGCCCCATATTCTTCCAGGAACGCCCGCTCGATCGGCGCGGCTCGCTGGCCCAGGAGACCCCGGAACTCGGGCTGACGCGCCTCAGCCGGGCCGAGGGAACGCGCGTCATCCAGCAGGCGGTGGATCGCTCCGCGGCGCGCTATCGGGAGCTGTACGGATTCACCTACGGCGACCCGGCCAACGTGCTGCGGGCGGAGGCGGGGCGCGGCGTGCGGTTCACGTTGTGGGGCCTCCTCCCGGAGCGCCGGCTGCCCTTGCGCGCCTACCACTGCGCCGTGATCTCGAAGAATGGCGTGCCGGTGGGCTACGTCGAGACCCTGAGCCTCTTCGAGCGCATGGAGGTCGGCTTCAACATCTATTACACTTTCCGGGAAGGCGAGTCCGCCTGGCTCTATACCCGGCTGCTGCGCCTGTTCCGCCAATTGATGGGGGTGCGCTGCTTTTCCGTGGACCCCTACCAGATCGGGCTCCACAATGAGGAGGCCATCGCCTCGGGGGCCTTCTGGTTCTACCGCAAGCTGGGCTTCCGCCCGGTAGGAGAGAAGGCGGAGCGCCTGCTGGCCATCGAGGACCGCCGGATCGTGAACGACCCCGGCTACCGCACCCCGGCCGCGACCCTGCGCAAGTTCGCGACGGGCCCGCTAGTCTACGACGACCAAGCCTGCTGGGATCGCTTCCGTGTGCGCAACCTCGGCCTGGCCGTCCAGCGGAAAATGGCCGAACGATTCGGAGGCGACGCGCAGAAGATGCGGCGCGCTGCGATGGCGGCCGTGCGCCGCGCCCTGGGCACCCCGCTCCACCCGGCGGACCAGCCCTGGGCGCTCGTGCTCTCCCTGATCCCGGATCTCAAGAAGTGGCCGGCCTCCGAGAAGCGCGCCGTCGCGCGCATGTTGCGCGCCAAACGAGGCCCCGACGAAACCCGCTACCTGCAAATCATGGCCCGCCAGCCCCGCCTGCGCCAAGCCGTGCTCAAACTGGGCGAGTAACGCCGGCGGTCTTGCCGCCGGTGTCTATGGAAGTAATGCGGGCTAGAATGGGAGGC
>PMEV01000268.1 GCA_003154855.1 Bryobacterales bacterium | reverse complement strand
TGCTGGATGCCGCCGTTCTCGTGCAGCAGGATAAGGTGTGCGGCCGCGCACGCCACGGTCGCGTTCTGGATGCCCTCCAGGTGAGCGATGTTGGCGGCAGTCCTGACCTTGCCGATGTCAATCGTGCTCATGGCTTCGGGATCGAGCCCGAAGATCACGTCCGTATCGATTGGGGTATCGCCAGCGGCGCACGCTTGCAGCCGGTGCTGCCCGTTCAGCAGTGCGCCATTTGTCCCGAAGCTGATCGGCTCACCGTTGTACTTCCACCGGCCTTCAGCGATGTCGAGCCAGATCTTCATCCAGTGCATTTCCGAGAGCGGGCGGTTGTTGACGTTGGTGGTTTCGATCCAGGTCTTCGCCATAGCCGGAGTCGNNGACGGGTTTGGTGGCCCGCAAGAGCGAAGCGAAGTTGGCGGAAGCGCCGTCGAACGCGGCGGAAGCGTGCAGGTCAATCGATGCCTGCTTCGGCAAGTATTGATGCGATGAAGTCACGTGTTCTCTCCAGTTGTGTTGAAAGTTCGTTGCTGCTGTTGCTGCGGCGGATAGCCGCCGCAAGATCTTTGGCGGCCAGTCCGCATTCCGCGATCACTGCCGCGGCTANNGGGCTCGCTTGACGGCGCGGAATCGATCGGGTGATCCTGCTGGCAATTGCCGCACTGAGCCTGGCTCATGGGCCAGTGGTGGCCACAGGTGGCGCAATGCCATACCGACTCCGCAAACGCTTCTCCGCACGTTGCACAAGCGGCCCGGGTAGGCTCCGCGGTCGCGGGAGATTTCGGCTCGGCCTCAGGGTGCCGGCGATTACCGGCGATATTAGTAGTGCGGCCGTCGCGTCCGGTACGCTGACCCGACTGGGGAATTTCCCCAGTGCCTTCCAGTTTTTCCCTCCATGCGCCTACCGTCTTGTGATCGACACCGACATGACTGCTGATCTGACGGTCGCTCAGGCCAACGCCTTTGGGATGTGCAAGCGCCGCCCGCACCGCCCGCTGTTTGTCGTCGTTTGTGCGCCGGAGACCGTTCGTCTTGTTGGCGCCGAAACTGTACCACTGCGCCTCTTGCTGGGTGCCCTGATGCAACTCGCAGGCGATTTCCTCAAAGCCTGCCTGCTCGGCCGCCTTTACTCGATGGAAGCCATCGGCGAGCCAATAGCTGGTGCCATCGTAGAAGACGACCACAGGGGGGAATTCCGCCCCATCCGACATGGCGTCCATGTAATCGAAGACCGCTTCAAAGTCGATAGCGGCGCGCGGTTGCGTAGCGCCATCGGTTCGNNTCCCGGCGGCCAGGAGCGCCGACCGTAACCGGCGCATCCTGCGGTAAATCACCGTCCGAGATTGCCCCGGCACACGACTCATTTCGCTCGGCGTGTACCAGCAGAGAGCGCGCGCCATATCGAGGAGAACCCTCGGGAAGGGCGCCAGTGCGCGCTCCACGTCAAGCCAGAACTGCTGCCGTTCGATGGACGTCGGCATCTGATCGGTAATGCCATCGACCATTTCGCGGGCGTCGTCCGGGAAGCTTTCCTCGACGCCATGTTTCCGGCGGACGGCCAGGCGGTACCGCAAGATAGAGGCGAGTTCTTTGTCCATGACTCTGGAAGCGTAGGTTTGGACCGAGGCGCGGCCGCTATCGAATTTGCCGAATCGGCTATAGAAGGTGGCCACCAACTGGCTGGCAACATCGTCGCGGTCATCGGGCGCCAAGCCGCAGCAGCCGATCACCCGCAAGGCCTTCTGCCGCGCCAATTCGCGCGCGAACGGGAAGACTTCTTCGAAAGCCACGTTACTCACGGCGGCCTCCGGAACACGCGCGGAGCCTGCCTCCGGGCAGTTCGATTTCCATCGAAAACGGCAGGCCGTGGCGCACCGCCAGGCAACGGATCTCTCCGTCTTCGACTTCCCGCGTGTACTCGAACAGGTCGGCCGCCTCGCCTTTCAAGTCGAAATCGGCGCACCTGGTCGAGACGAGTTCGTATCGCCCGGTGCCGAATTTCAGGTCGCGTACGGTGACGGGCCAAGGATCGAGAACAGGCTCGCCGGCGCGGACACGGAGAAACTCGATTTGGCCGAATCCGATCACCCGGATTGCATCAAGGAGGGTCCGCTCCGATGGAAGCAGATCTTTAGTGGAGGCGGGACGGCCGTGTTTCATTGCGTCACCTCGGCCTGTGCCTCTCCGCCGGAAGGACGCCGGTTCAGCCACTCATGGACGTCGGACGGCGCATAGCGCACAAGCTGTCCGACTTTCCGGTAACGCGGGCCGCGCTCGATGGTGCGCCAGAAGCGCAGAGTCCCAATCGAAACTCGCAACAGCCGCGAGAGTTCCTTCTCATCAAGTAGTGTTTCCAGGGTTTGATCGCTCATTTTGCCTGTCACTCCCGNNGAGAGTGGCTGGGTAAATCAACCCTGGTAAACTGGGGAAAAACTAGGTAAAGCTAACGGGACCGCTTGGGAAGACCGTGGTGCAGGATCTTCTCTATGCTTCGGCACGCAGCGTAGTGATCGGGGAGCTGCCCGGAGCGCCACTTGTAGTAGTCGCCTTCGTCTACGCCTGCGGCTTCCTGGATATCCTTCACCAGGCAGTGGTTGCGGACGGTAAACTCCTTGACCACGCGCTGGCGATCTTCCTTCGGCGTCGCGGGAACCCCGCCGGCAAGCTCTTGGGGATTCACTGCCGTCAGCCTACCGGCGTCATCGAGCAGCAAGTGCTCCTCCAGCGAAAGGAATGAGACAGCGCGCGCGTGCAACATCTCCTGCACCTCCACGGTCCGGTGCCGATTGGTGGGGGCGACGAGAACGAAGGGCCCCGATACGTTCAGCAAAAGGCGCTGAAGAACTGCCACGAAGCGTCTGGTCTCGGGCAACAGCACAAGGAATACCGGGCGTGTTCGCGTGTCACGCCGGTACGACAGGCCGATGCCCCAGGTGCAGTCATCCCTCGACACTGGGTCCTGTCCTCGGATGCCGAGAGGACTGGCCAGCAGCTTTGCGAAGCTGGCCACGTCCAACTCCAGCAACAGGACGTCGCGCTGCGTCAGTGCAACTCTCTCGCAGATTTCATACGGGTCCCGGCAGATCGCCGCAAATTCGCCGTTGCCNNCTTCCGCGGGCAATAACCCACATGCGGCTTGGGACATGGGTAGAGGGCGCCCTCGGTATCCGTCACCCGGAGGTGCGGCCGGATCAGATCAATGTCTGGTCCGCAGTGCCCCTCCCAAAACGCCGGGATGGCGAGCAGCCCCGGTATGGTCTCAAGCGACCGCCATAAATGACTGAGGGTTCTCATCGTCTGCCACCAATCCCACCAGTACGAATCCACGGACCCGCAACCACTGCTCAATGAAGGCCGATTCCTCGCCGCGTCCGTACTCGGCGATGTTCGGCGGTTGGATCGACACGGGACGCGGATTTGTCTCACCCGCGAGTTTCACCGCAAAACGGGCATGCAATAACTCCGCTTCCGTCTCGATCCCCCGGCGTCTCATATCGAGCGCCTTAAATACGTCCTTGAGAGTACCGAGTTCCANNCGATCCTGGGCGCCGCGCGAGGTGCTGGGGGTTGCCCGGCGGGGCCGCGCAGGAGAAGATCGATGTCCGAGAGATCTTCAGGTTGGTCCGGTTCTATACCGACGATTACCTTCCAGCGGTGTTTCTCACAAAGCGCGACGATCTGTTCGCCTTTGGGCATCGTTTGCACGCGAACTACTGCCGGCCGTTTATCGGATCCCAACT